>DATAGU010000161.1:0-29105 GCA_036263495.1 Polyangia bacterium
CCTATCAGCTCGGCCAAGCTGGCAAACCTGTACCTGGCACCGACTCGGCGGGCTCATCCCAGCGCTCACCTGGATGCCGTGACCAGGGAGCTACTGAACTGACAACGAGCGGCCGGACACAAAATACTTTACACGACCGCCGGAAGCGTGCGAGGGGGCGCCTGGAGCGTGCGAGGTGGTGCCTGGAGCGTGCGAGGTGGCATCCGGGGCGTGCGAGGTGGTGCCTGGAGCGTGCGAGGGGGCATCCGGGGCGTGCGAGGGGGAGCCTGGAAGGTGGCCTCATGCCTTATCAGCTCTCTCGCTTCTCACCTCCGCCGTTCATTTAGGCTCTGGCTACCGCTGTGGCAGGAAGCGCCGATCGGGCCTTGCCGCTATAGTGGAGGTGAAGAGCACCTCTGGGACTTCGAGGGCTGTGCCGGCCGCTCCATGGCTTCCCGGGGTCCGGGGCCGGCTGCGGGAGGAGACGCATGGACACCATGACCGCCGTATCCGCTTTCGCCTATCGCTCTGCGCGTCGGGGCACGGCGCTGCAGATTGTGGCTTACTCGATCGGGCTGACGGCGGTGCTACTGCTCGTCGCGGCCTGGATCTGTGGCACGGAGACGGCCGCGACGCCCACGTGGCGCCTGCGCCACGACGGGCTCTACCGCTTGCCGGAGGGGCTCAGGGAGATCCCGTGGGAGGTGCTGCCCCTGGCGGACCTCCTGGTCCTCGGGTTCCTGGTGCTCGCGCTGCTGGTCGTGGCACCGGCCGCGGTGGCGGCGGCCGTGGCGAGTGAACGGAGGGCGGGGACGCTCGACCAGCTGCGGGCCACGCCGCTCTCGGCGGGGGCGCTCCTCGGTGGGCTCATCGCGGGGGCGCCGGCGCGGGTCTATCTCCTCTGCGCGGGGCCACTCGTCTTTCATGCGGCCTGTGGGGTCCTGGGGGTCATCGCGCCGGCGACACTGGTGGCCACGCTGGCGGTGCTCGCGACCGGGACGTTGGCGTCGGTGCTGCTCGGTCTGGCGGCAGGGCTGGCGCCGCGCAGTGACGCGAGCGGGACCTGGGTGGCGCTGTGCGTCGCGGGCGTGCTCGGATTCGGAGGGGTCGTCACCTCTGTGATGGCGCTCACGCCCGAGGGGAGCCGCTGGGCCTTCTTCCATCCCGCGGGGGCGCTCGCGGCGGCGCTGGTCGAGTATGACGGGCTCGGGCGGCGCCTCCTGGTTTCTCCCTGGAATCTCGACCGGTTCCATGATGGCGGCTATCTCGTCCGCCTGGCCCTGGCCCCACTGTGGTCCTCGCTGGCGGCGCTCGCGATGGCGGCCCTCCTCTATCGGGCCTGCTGCCGCAAGCTGGTGCGGCCGCACCTGCCGACGCTCTCGAAGGGGCAGGCGCTGCTCGCGTTCGTGGCGAGCGCGGCGGCGTTGGTACTGCCGCTCGGCGGGTTGCGGGTGGCGATGAGCTCTTCTTCTCTGCTCGGGGCCACGACCTTGGGCGCGGTCCTCTTGCTCGGGTCGGGGACGCTGCTCGTGGCGCTGGCGACGCCGAGCTTCGAGCTCTGGGCGCTCGGGCTCAGGCAGGGGCGGCGGGGGGGCTGGTGGGAGGACGCCGCGGCGCCGCATGGGACGGCCTGGCTCATGCTGGCGGCGGCGATGGGGCTCATCGGGCTCGTGACGGGCGGGTATCAGGCGCTGCCGGAGCGCGGGGTGGTGGCGCTCGGCTGGACGGCGGTGGTGGCGGCCAGTGTGCCGTGCCTGGCGCTCTTCTGGGCCACGCGCTACTCCACGGCGGCCTCGCGCTGGGGGTGGGGCGCGGCGCTGGTGGCGTACCTGGTGTGTCAGGTGGTGGCGATTGTCCTGGTGGCGGATCGCGAGCGGAATTTCGGGATGGTCTATGTGCAGTTGATGGCCATGTCGGGTCTGCTGCTGCCGGCCTGGGTGGTGCTGCGGCAGCACTTCCTGCGGCGAGCGACGCTCTCGATGGCGACGGCCAGGGGATCGGGGGAGGGGTAGAGGGCTTCGTCTGGGCGACGAAGCTAGGCGAAGGGACGCGTAGGCGAGGTGCGGGTCACGTGGCGCCGAGCCAGCCGCCCACGTCAAAGGTCGTCCTGGGCCTCGTCCTCGTCGATGTCCGCGTCCTCGTCGATGTCGTCCAGGTCGTCCTCTTCCTCGTCTTCGTCGTCCTCGTTTTCGTCTTCGTCCTCCTCGTCCTCTTCCTCGTCTTCGTCGTCCTCGTCGTCATAGAACTCGGTGGCGTCATCTTCGTCCAAGAGGTCGTCGTCTTCTTCTTCTTTGGGCGACATCCGGCGTTCTCCTCTCATCTCCAGCCGAAGGTGTTGGAAGTTTCTTTTGTGACACGACTGCCGAGTCCGCAGGCTAGCATACGGGAGGCAGAGCCCGCATCCCCAGCGGTTAGCAAGCGCCCGGCCTGAATTCATCACGAAGTCCGCATTGTCAAGTGCTACCGCGGTGTGGCACGCCGGCCGGGGCGCGGTGATGGGCGTGGGCCGGTGGGTAGAGGATTTTTCCACCGCGCCAGGATTCTTGAATGCCGCGACCTGCGCTGGCAACCAACCTGGCATTAGCGCCCGATCTGCGACATGACAAAGAGGCGACCCCATGGAGCGTAAAGGCCGGCCACAGGACCCACGGCCCCTGGGTGGGGCCCAAGTTGACAGGGGACAGGCCCGTTCCTATACTCGCCCCCCACCAGTACCTTTTAGGCTTGATTTACAAAGGATTATCTCGATGCAGAAGGTCTCCGCCAAGGTCTTTGACAAGACCTCTGCTCCAGTGCCTGCCCGGGCTTTGGCCCCGAGCTCCAGGTGGTGGCTCCGTTCGGTGCCGCTGCTGTTCCTGGCCAGCGCCGCGCTGGCCGCGCCCGGGGATCAGGGGGGCGCGGTGGATCTTCCGTCGTCGGCCAAGCGCGCGAGCATGTCGCCGCAGGACTCCCTCACGCAGTCGCGGGACTTCTATTCGCGGATGCAGGACGACCTGCGGGCGGTGACGAAGCTGCAGGACGAGGCGCAGAAGCGCAAGGATGTCATCAAGCTCAACTGTGTGAACGACAAGCTGACCCAGATCCGGGGGCACATCGCGGTGGCCGACCGGTCGATCGCGAACCTCGAAGACTACGTCAAACAGAACGACGACGGGGGGCGACAGCACGAGTTCACGCGGATGACGATCCTTTACCAGAAGGTGGAGGGGCTCAAGCAAGAGGCTCACACCTGCGTGGGGGAGGACATACCCGTGCTGGGGGTCGATCGATTGCAGGTCGAGGTCGATCCCAACCTGTCTCCCGAGGACCCCGCGGATCATCCCCCGCCGAAGCCGTTCCCGACCGATCGCCCCCCGGAAGAGAGCCCGTTCTCATGAAGATTTGACCGGTGCCGACCATCGTTGACGATCGGGTGCGGTTGAAGGTCACAGGGGAAGCGCAGGCGCGCATGCGCAAAGACTTATTCATCATTCTTATCGCGGGGCTGGTCTGGGGGCTCGGATGGGCCCCGGCGGCGCACGCGCAGACGGCAGCGGCCGGGATCGTGGAGTCGGCCCTGGCGACCGAGGGCCGAGGGGTCCGGCTGGGGGAGCGGGTCCTGCTCCATTTCGGGGGGGACGCGACGGTCGGTTACGACTCGAATTTGCAGTATGCGCCGGAGGGTGTGCCGGGAGCACCGCCGCGCCGGCAGGGCGCCTATGTGGCGCTGCGGCCGTTCGTGGACTTCGCGACGCGCAACACGGCGCGCGATGGGGCGACCCCGCACAAGCTCGACTTCCGGTTCCACCTCGGGACGGACGTGCGGTTCATCATCACGGGGGACCGGACGTTCGATCGCAGCCACATCGGTGTGGGTGTGGACGCGGCGGGGCTGGTGACGCTGTTTCCGGCGAGCCCGTACACGTTCGAGCTGTTCGACAACTTCGCGCGCTCTTCGGTGCTGCCGTACCAGCAGGTCGATCAGCCGCAGAACATCAACTTCGACACGAATGACCTCGGGCTCCGCTTTCGCTGGCGGCCGGGGCGCGGGGTGGGTGGGAAGCTGGGGCGGCTCGAGACGATCTTCGCGTACCGCTTCGGGCTCTATGCGTTCGAGCCGGACCGGGTGAGCGCGCTGTTCGCGGACAAGAACTACACCTCGCACGACTTCCAGCTGCGCTCGCAGTGGCGTTTCTTCCCGCGGACGGCCGTGTACGTGAACGTGGAGGAGACAGTCTATCAATATTTCAAGCGGGATGCGGCGACGCCGCCGAATAGCTACCCGCTGCGGCTGACGGCGGGGTTGACGGGTCTGCTCCTGCCCAAGCTACAGCTGCACCTCGGCGCGGGGTACGGGAACGGCTTTTATCGGCCGGAGGGGGTGACCTGTAAGCCGCTGCCGACGGACCCCATGCAGCGCGCGGCGTGCGCTTCGCCCAATACGTGGCTGCTTCAGGCGGATCTGACGTGGACGCCGCGGGAGTGGATCCCGTTCACGGTGGGGTATCGGCACGATTTCTCGGTCTCGCTGGTGGGCAGCTACTACGATCTGCAATCGGCCGGGTTTACGGTGCGGCCGAGGATCTGGCGGGTTTTCACGAACCTGCGCTTCACCTGGGAGCATCGGACATTCAACGGGAACCTGCGGGTGGACAACTTCGCCCCCGGGCGGGTGGATGACTTGTTCATCATCCACTTCGATGCGAGCTATGCCATTCGGCGCTGGCTCGTGGCGTCGATCGGTGACGAGGGGCAGATCAACGTCTCGAACTGCCAGTTCCTCACTCTCAACGACGTCACCAACCCGGCCTTCTCGTGCCGCTATCGGCGCAACGACCTCTTCATCAAACTCTCGGTCTCTTACTGAGCGCAGCTGCCTGTACCGCAGAGCCCGGCACGGGGCACTGCGGCGCCTCGGCGTCCCCCGTGGGGACAGCGAGGGGTGGAAGCCCGTGCGGGACGCCGCACTTAACCAGGTAGGGTCTGGTTGGCGCGGCGGCGGAGGCGCCACCATTCGATGAGGCCAGGGCAGATGGAGACGAATACGACAGCGATGATCACGAGCTCGATGCGCTTGACCAGGCCCGGGAAGGCGGTGCCGAGGAAGTAGCCGAGGAAGGTCATGGAGAGGACCCAGGCGGCGCCGCCGATGACGTTGAAGGCGGCGAAGCGGCGGTAGGGCATGCCGGCGACGCCGGCGACGACGGGGACGAAGGTGCGCACGAGGGGCATGAAGCGGGCGATGATGATGGCCTTGCCGCCGTGCTTTTCGTAGAAGGCCTGGGCTCTTTCGACATGCTCGGGGCGGAAGAGGCGCGAGCGGGGGCGGTTGAAGAGGCGCGGGCCGGTCTTCTTGCCGATCCAGTAGGAGGTGGCATCGCCCAGGATGGCGGCGGGGACGAGGAGGAGGTTGAGGGTGAGGATGTCGAGCTTGGCGCCGGCGGCGTAGAAGCCGGCGGTGACCAAGAGAGAGTCGCCGGGGAGGAAGAAGACCATGGCCCCGGTCTCGAGGAAGACGATGAGGGTCAGGGCCGGGTAGCCGCCCCAGACGATGAGGTCGCCCGGATCACGGATGAGGTGGAGGAGTTTCTGCAGTAATTCCAGCATGGAAGTGCGGCCTTATAGCATGGGGGCCAATAGGGGCCAAGAAGGCCGGCCAAGAAGGCCGGCCAAGAAGACCACGGCCCCTGGGTCCTTGCCGTTCCTTGCCGCGCTGGGGATCCTGGGCAATGATTCGCTGACGCGCATGGACAATCGGGACGTCGCGGCGGTCTTTGCCGAGATGGCCGATCTTCTCGACCTGGAGGACGGCGATCCCTACCGCATCCGCGCGTTCCGTCGCATCGGTCGCACGCTCGAGTCGCTCACGGAGCCGCTGTCGGAGCTGCTGAAGTACGGCCGGCTCGAACGCATCCCCGGGATCGGCGAGGGCGGGATGCGGCGGATCAAGGAGATCCTGGCGACGGGGACCTGTCAGGAGCACCGCCGGCTGCGCGCGCGGGTGCCGATCGGGCTGCGGGAGCTGCCGCGCATCGAGGGCATCGGGCCGCGCACGGTGAAGCAACTCTATCAGGCGCTCGGGATTGGGTCGGTGGCGGAGCTCGAGTGGGCGGTGCGGCAGGGGCGGCTCGCCCGCGTGCCGGGGCTCGGGCCGCATGTCGAGGCGCGGATCCGCCGCGGGCTGGAGGCCTGGCAGCGGCAACGGACGTTACCGCGCCTGCGCCTCGATGAGGCGTACGCGCAAGGATCTTCTATCGTGCGGGCGCTCGGGGCGCTGCCGGGGGCGTTGCAGGTGCAGATGGCCGGGAGCGTGCGGCGCGCGAAGGAGATGGTCGAGGATCTCGACATCCTGGTGGCGTCGCTCGATGGGGCGCGCGTGGTGGCACGCTTCGTCACGCTGCCCGAGGTGACGGAGGTGCTGGCGCGCTCGGCGGGACGGGCGAGCGTGCGTCTTGCGAGCGGGCATCAGGCGGACCTGCGGGTGATCGCGCCGGAGAGCCTGGGGGCGGCGCTCCATTACTTCACGGGGTCCAAGGCGCACAACATCGCGATGCGGGCGCGGGCCACGCGGATGCAGCTCAAGCTGGGGGATCACGGGATCTTCCGGCGCTATGGGGGGGAGCGGGTGCTGTCGGGGGTGTATGAGGCGGATATCTTCGCGGCGCTCGGGCTGCCCTACATCGCGCCGGAGCTGCGCGAGAACACGGGGGAGATCGAGGCGGCGGCAGGGGGGACGCTGCCCGAGCTCGTGACCGAGGAGATGATCCAGGGGGATCTGCACGTCGCCGTGCGGCCGGAGGGGATGGGGGAGGCGGCACTGGCGGAGCTGGCGGCGACGGCGGGGGCGCTCGGGCTGCGCTATCTCGCGCTGGCGGGGCCGGCGGCGCCGCAGGTGGGGCAGGTGGGGGTCCGGGAGCTGCGGTGGATGAGTGAGCGCACGGGGGTGCGCCTGCTCGATGGGGCTCTGGTGGATGTCCTGCCCGATGGGCATCTGGCAGCGGATCCGGCGCTGCTGGCGCAGCGGGAGTGGGTGGTGGCGCGGATCCCGGAGGAGGAGCCGCCGGAGGTGGCGGCGGGCATGGAGCGGACGGCGCGGCTCATCCGCGCCATGGAGAGCGGTGTGGTGGACTGTGTCGCCCACCCGACCGGGCGGCTGCTCGGGCAGCGCGCTCCGGCGGCGCTCGATGTAGAGCGGCTCCTCCGGGCCGCGCTGCGGCTCGGGGTGGCGGTGGAGCTGAACGCGGACCCGAGGCGCCTCGATCTCGACGCGGTGGCCTGCCGCCGCGCTCGCGAGCTGCAGGTGCTGGTGGCGATCAACTCCGGGGCCGGGAGCGCGGCCGAGCTCTGGCGCCGCCGGTTTGGCGTGGTGACCGGGCGACGGGGGTGGCTCGCGGCGCGCGATGTGATCAACACGCGCTCCGTGGACGAGGTGCTGGCCTGGCGCCACAGCCGCCTGCGCCGCCGCGGCGTCATGGTGGGCGGGTCGGTGTCGGTCCCGGTGGGGCTCGCGCCGGCCTGGGTTCCCGCGGCGCCGCCGGCCGCGGCGCCTGTGTCGCCAGCCGTCGCGGTGCCGGTGGCGTCTCCCATCGCGGTGCCGGTGGCGCCGGCCGAGCCGGCCGAGCCGGCCAGGCTGAAGGCACGCGCGGCGCGGGCGGCGCGGGCCGTACCGACCGGGGATGGCGCGACGGAGGAACGGCTGGCGCTCGCGCTGCAGCAGCTCCCGCTCGAGGAGAAGCTACGAGCCCGTGTCGAACGGTTCCTCAAGCGGGGGAAGGACGAGGTGCTCGAGGCGGCCCTCGGACACCTGGGGCCGAATCCACTCCAGAAGGCCTTCGAGCTGGTGGCGACGGATCCGGCGCCGCCCGCGACCCCGGACGGGAAAGAAGGGAAGCGCCGGCGCCGCCGCGTCACCGAGCCGCGCGGGTAGCGCGCGGTGGGGGAGGCTCACCGGGCTGTGCCAGGTGAGGGGGGACGGGAAGGACGGGAAGGTCCCCCCTCAGAGAACGACGCCCGAGCGCTTGTCGCGCAGGATGCGCTGGCACGCCTCGGCCACGGCCACGGCGCCTTGCGCCGGCGCGAGGCCGCGCGGGTTGATGTTCGAGATGACCTCGCGGTCGGCGTCGGTCGGCTCGCCTGAGGGCGGGCGATAGATGTAGTAGGCGGACATCGAATCGGCGAAGCCGAGGCCCGGCCGCTCGCCGCACACGAAGACGCAGGCCTGCGACTCCACGAGCCGGCAGATCTCGTCCATTACCTTGACGCGCGACAGCCGGACGAAGACCGCCGGGCCGGTGCGGATGGACCGCGCGGCGAGCTCGCGCTGCAGGGTCTCGTGAAAGGCGCCGAGGTGCTGGTTGATCGCGTTCGCCGACAGGCCGTCCCCGTAGACGAGGAGCACGTCGAGCCCGCGCGGGATGCGCGTCGCCAGCGTGGCGCGCGCCTCGTCGGACAGAGCGCGACCGGCGTCGGGGCGCTGCAGGAAGTGGGCCTTGGAGGTGGCGCGGCTCGCGACCTCGATGAGGCCGAGCTTCTGGAGGAGGCCGGCGTCGACCTCGCTCATCACCGCGTCCTTGGCCGCGGCATGGTCGGCGCGGAAGCGCAGCTGGGTGTTGGTGCGGTACCGCGTCCCGGCGCGTCCGACCGCGATGCGCGCCGGGGTCGCATCGAGCAGGGTGCGCATGGCCGACGGATCGAAGGGCGACGCGAGGTTGACGCCGCGATCGGGCGGGAGGACGAGCGCGCCCTGGGCATCGGCCGGCGGCCCGCCGTCGCCGAGCTCGCCGAGGGCGCGGCGCACGAGCTTCTCGATCTGTGAGCGATCAATCAGGTTGGCGCTGGCATCGGCGGGGGAGGCCATAGGCTGGATGTATCACGAGACCACGGGTCGACGCAGCGGGGGAGCCGCAAGGCCACGGGCTCGGGCTCGCCGGGCCCGCGGCCGGTTTACAAAACTTTACCGGCTCGACAAGCGCCGTACACGATGGGTTCCCACCTTGAGCCGTGAAGCGAGACGCTTCTCGAATCGAAGGAGGTTCCCATGTTCATGTTGCCGCACATCATCCTCGGAGCGGTCGGTGGCTTTGCTGCGGCGCGTTGGCTGTCACGCGCCCGTCGTCATGGTTGCGGAGGGCGGCGCGGTTTCGGCGGCTGGCGGCGTCACGGCCTGGGCGGGCCGCGCATGTTCTTCCGCCTGCTGCGCGACCTCAACCTCGATAGCGCCCAGTGGAAGGAGGTGGAGACGCTGTTCCACTCGCTGCGCCACGACTTCGATGCCCTGCACTTCGGCCGGGCGCGCGGCGTCGTCGATCTGGCCGGTGCCTTTGGCGCCGACACGTTCGATCGCGCGCGGGTCGAGGCCGCGGTGGCGCGCCACGCCGAGACGCAGAACCAGCTCGGCCAGGGCATCGCCAGCGCGCTCGCCCGGCTCCACGAGATCCTGACCCCGGAGCAGCGGCAGCGCCTGCGCGCCATCCTGGATGAGCGCTTCGGCCCCGCGACGCCGGCCCCGGGCGCGAGCGAAGGTCCCTACCGGTAGTCGAGGGAGTAGAGCCGCCGCCTACGAGCTGGCCTTGGGCGGGTCGGGGACGACGAACCGATAGCCCACCCCGTAGATGCTCTCGATGGGCGAAGGGTTGACGTAGCCGGCGGCCTCGAGCTTCTTGCGCACGCGGGTGACGTGGCAGTCGACGTTGCGCTGATAGCCCTCGTAGTTCGAGTCCCACACGTGCTCGAGCAGCTGCAGGCGGCTGAAGATCCGATCGGGCCAGCGCGCCATGAAGACGAGGAGCGCGAACTCGGTGCCGGTCAACTTGACGATCTTGCCGTTCACCGTCACGCGCCGCGTCTCGATCTCGACCCGCATCGGGCCCCGGACCATGATTTCACCGGGGGTCTCGGGCACCCAGGGCTGCGGCTTCTGATTCGGCGCCATGTCCTTCTTGAGCCGTCGCCCGAGGGCCTTGACCCGGGCGATGATCTCGCGCAGTCGGAAGGGCTTGATGATGTAGTCGTCGGCCCCGACCTCGAAGCCCATCACCACGTCGAGCTCGCTGTCGCAGCCCGTCACCATCACCACGCCGAGCGAGTCCTGATAGTTGGCCCGCAGCGCGGCGCAGACCTCGATGCCCGAGCGGCCGGGGAGGCGGATATCGAGCACTACGATATCGGGGCGGCGCTGCTCGCACTGGACGAGTGCATCAATACCGTCGGAGGCCGTGCGGATCGTCCAGTCCTGTGCACCCAAGTGACGCGCCAGCGACTCGCGCTGCAACGCATCATCCTCGACGATGAGCACGTCCAGGAACGCCACTCTTTATTTGTTACCAAAGCCTCCAGTGGAAGGCAAGTTCCGGGAAAGACGAGTGATGGGCGCCTCTCACCCGTGCCGTCGAGGAATCTCGGGGCTCGATCAGCTGCCGCTCGCTCATCCATTGCATGAACAATGACGGGCAATGCTCGGCTCACTGCGTGGCCTTGAGGGACGCCGCGTCGGCGTTCTTCGGATCGGCCGCCAGCACCTCTTCGGCCAGACGCTGCGCCCGCTCGCGCTCGCCCGCCGCCGCCAGGGCCCGCGCGAGCAGCCCTTGGATCGTGGTCCTGGTGACGCCGGTGACCGCGGGCGCGTCGGGGGGCCGCACCTGGCAGGCGAGGGCCAGCTCGAGGTCCGTCACCGCGGCGCGGGCATCGCGCAGGGCGAGCGCGGCGCGACCCGCTTCGAGGCGCACCGCCGCGTCGCAGGGATCGATCCAGGCGTTCACGGCGGCGAACTCGCGCACCTCCGCCCAGTGCCCGAGCCGTGCGTGCTCGATGACCAGCTGCCGGGACAGCGCCGCGTCGTTGACCGCGAGGTGCGCCGCCTGTCCCAGCTCCCCGAGCGCCTCGGCCGGCCGGCCGAGCCTGGACAGGAGCAGGGCGAGCCGGCGGTGTGGCTCCGCGCTCTCCGGGTCGAGCCGCGCCGCGCGCCGGAGGTGCTCGACCGCCGCGAGGAGCACCTCTCGGCTCGGGCTTCGCCCCTGGCCCGGGGACGCCTCCGAGCCCTCGCCGAGCACCGCCTCGGCCAGGAGCAGGCGCACGTCATGGCCGTCTCCCCCGGCCGCCAGGAGAGCGCCGAAGGTCGCCCGCGCCCCGGCCCAGTCCTTGCGCCCGAGCGCGAGGAGACCGAGCCCGAAGCGGGCCTCCCGCGAGCCCGGCGCGAGGGTCAGCGCGCGCGTGAACGCCGCCTCCGCCCCGCCCCGATCGCCGCGCTGCGTGAGGAGGGCCAGGCCGAGGAGCGCCTGCGCCCGCGCAGCCTCTGAAGCCGAGGCCGACGCCGAGGGCGGATGCCGCACCACGTCGTCGAGCAACTCGACATCATCATACTCGCCCGGCCCGAGGAGGAGCTGCTCCGGCCCGAGGTACACCGCCAGCCGCGCGCGCAGGTCCTCCTGAAACGCGCGATCGAACGCCGCCGCATCGAGCCCCGTCACCGCCCGGATCACCGCCGGCGTCCCCTGCCCCGCGCCGTACAGGCGCAGCGCGGCCAGCGCCTGCCCAAACCCCCAGCGGCGGATGAGGAAGTCCACCACCTCCGCCGCCTGATGATAGGCCACCAGGACCCCCGACAGCGTGCGCGCGCGGACGAAGCCCGCGTTGAGCTCGGCCACCGGCAGGAGCCGCCCGTGCGCGAGCGCCGCCGCCAGCTCGGCGTGCATGTGGCGCCGCCAGTCGCGCTCGCGCCGCGCCGTCTCCCACTCCGCCAGCCCCTCGGCGAACCAGCGCGGCACGCGGCCGTGCCCGATCTCGAGCGCGAACACGTGCGAGAGCTCGTGCCACAGCATCATCCCCCAGTTGAACCGCCCCCCGAGCGGCGAGACCCCCGTCACCACGCGGCCGAACGTCACCCCCTGCACCTCGAGGTGGGGCAGCCCGACCGTGCGCACCGCATAGTGCCTTGGGTCGGCATAGAGCTCGACCTGCACGGGCGCCGGCGCCACCCCGTAACGCGCCGCCATGTCCTTCCACCCGGCCTGGAGCAGCGGCAGCGCGATCGGCACCAGCCGTGACGCCTCCTCGCGCGCCACCCGCAGGCGGAACGGCCCCTCGGTCAAGAGCTCATACCTCCGCGGGATGACCTCCTCGAGCAGGTTCAGGAGGTTGTAGGTGCGGACGTTGTACGCATCGAGCCGGAACGCGCGCATGAGCGCCTCGCGACCGCGCGCCTCGTCGCCGAGTCGCAGGTAGTTCTGGCCCAGGCTGGCCAGCGCGCGCGCATTGCGCGGGTCGCGGCCGAGCGCCTCCTCCTCCAGCCGGTTGGCCTCCTCGTAGCGCTGGTGCTTGACCAGCACCTCGGCCACGCCGTGGAAGAAGGCGCTTGCCGCCGGCCCGGTCGCCGTGGTGACCGCCAGCACCGCCGCCCGCTCGCGCGCAAAGCCCGCGGCATCGCCCCCGAGGAGGTGCGCCGCGGCGAGTAGCCGGTGCGCCTCCTCGTCGCGCGGATTCACCTCCAGGACGCGGCGGCACAGCGCCGTGGCGCCGGCCCCATCATCTACATCGAGCGCCAGGGCCGCGGCGCTGGCCAGGGCACCGGCATGGCGCGGGTTGCGGCCGAGGGCACGGGCGATCTCCTGGTTGGCCGCCGGGACGTCGTCCTGTTCGATGCGAACGCGCGCCATCAGGGCGTGCGCGTCGGCGTCCTCGGGCGCGAGCTCGAGGGCCGCCCGGGCGTCGCGCTCGGCCTCGGCCGTGGCGTACTTCTCCAAAAACACCTCGGCCCACTCGAGGTGCGCCGGGACGTGGCGCGGATCCGCCGCCACGGCGTCGCGCAGCACGTCGCTCGCGTCCTGATGGCTGCCGAGGTAGCGGGCGGCCACGCCCACGGCCGTGAGGTGCCGCGCCGAATGCCGGTCGAGGCGCCCCCGCTCGTAGTCATCGAAGAAGCCGTTCCAGATCGCCTGCGCCGCCGCGTGCCGCCCCGTCCTCTGATAGAGCCGACCCAGCTCGACCCGCGCCTCCACCCACCCATCGCCCGACCCAGGGGACCGCGGCTCCGGTCGCGCATCCGGTCGCGCATCCGGCCGCGCATCTGGCCGCGCATCCGGCCGCGCCCCCGGCCGTACATCCGACCGCCCAGGCCCCCGCCGCGCGAGCGCCACCAGCCGCCGCTCCGCCTCCTCATAGTGCCCGGTGGCCAGCGCCGCCCGCGCCGCCAGGAGCTCCGCCTCCTCGCGCATCGCCCCACCGATCCCGGCCACCAGAGCCGGGACCTTTTCGTATTGACCCGTGGCCAGCGCCTCGGTCGCCTCCGCCCACGCCTTCGTGGCCGACACCCCCGCCGGCGCGGGCACGGCGCCGAGGGCCCTCGGCAGGCTGAAGAGCCCGAGGAGCGCGACCCACCAGATGGCCCGCGGCTGCCGCATGCCCCTCCAGTGTGCGCGGTGCGCCGCCGCTTTCCAACGTCCCCCGCCTGCAGGGGGCCCGTCCTCACCGGCGCGAATCAGAGCACGCGCAGGAACCAGCACTTGAGATACTCGGTCTCCGGCACGTTCAGGAGCGGCGGATGATCCCGCCCCGCCCCGCGCCGCTCCACGAGCTGCACCGGCCGCCCCACATCGTGCGCCGCCGCCGCCACCAGCGCGCCGAAGTGCTCCACCGTCACCCGTCCCGAGCACGAGCATGTGACCACCAGCCCACCCGGCCGGGTCAGGCGCAGCGCGCGCAGGTTCAGCTCTTTATAAGCGCGCTCGGCCGCAGGCAGCGCGCTCCGGCGCTTGGCCAACGCCGGCGGATCGATCACCACGACATCGAACTGCCGGCCTTCGGACTCGAGGCGACGCAGCGCATCGAAGGCGTTCTCGCAGCGCACCTCCACCCGGTCCTCGAGCCCATTGGCGACCACGTTGTCCCGCGCCCGCCCGACCGCGGCCTGGGCCTCGTCGAGCGCCAGCACCTGGGCGCCCGCGCGGCCGAGCGCCAGCGCAAAACCACCGTGATAGGTGAAGGCATCGAGCGCCGCCATGCCCGGCCGCGCATACTCCGCGGCGCGCCCGTGGTTCTCCTGCTGGTCGAGGAAGCCGCCGGTCTTGCCGTCCTCCAGCACGTCGGCCTCGCACCGACTCCCCGCGTCATGGAACCGCACGCGCGTCGGCCCCTCGCCGCGCACGATCCCCCGGCGCCGGGGCAGCCCCTCGAAGTCCCGCACCCCTCCATCGTTGCGCGCCACCACCAGACGCACGCCGAGGAGCGACATCAGCCGTTCGGCGATGAGTGGCTCCCGCGCGTCCATGGCCGCGCACCCCGTCTGCAGCACCGCCACATCGGCGTAGCGATCCACGAACAACCCGGGCAGGAGATCGGCCTCCCCGTGCACCACGCGATAGGCATCGGCCCCGGGCAGGAGCGCCCGCCGGCGTTCGAGGGCCGCCCCGATGCGCGCATCGAGCAGCGCGGCATCCAGTTCCACCTGCCCGCGGTCGAGCACACGGGCCGCCACCGGAGAACTCGGCGACCACAAGGCCGTGCCCAGGAACCCGCCGCGCCCATCCCGCAGCTCCACCACGTCGCCGGGCCCCTCCGGCCCGCGCACCACATCTTCGCGCCGCGCCCAGGGATGGCCGGACCGTAACCGCGCCACCCCGCGGGGACTGAGCATGGCCGTGGGTTTCATACCCCAACGCTAACGCAGGTCCGGCCGCCTGTCTTCCCCGGTCCGGAGCCGCCATCAGCCTGAAGATCGCGGCGCGGGAGGGCGCCGGGCCGGCCCTCACCCTGAAGAACGCCCCGGATCTGGGCGCCGAGCCGGCCTTCACCCTGAAGAGCGCCCCGGATCTGAGCGCCGAGCTGGCCTTCACCCTGAAGAGAGCCCCGGATCTGAGCGCCGACCCGTCCTTCACCCTGAAGAACGCCTCGGATATGGGCGCCGACCCGTTCTTCACCCTGAAGAACGCCCCGGGCCCAACGCCCGCCGTTCCTCACCCTTAAAGAGGACTGTTCGATGAACTCAAATGGCACTCCATATGGCTCTGGAGCCGAAGTTCACTCTCCAAGAAACGATCTGATCTCATCCCCTAGCGTATAAACCACCGTAAAATTGACCAAGGACGACATGAAGAGCCATAGATCACCTTGATGTGCCTACATCAGCGATCAAATGTCCTAGTGCAGATGACAGATCATCTCCCATACCACCTCGGGTAGCGCTTTCGGGTCTACAATATGAATCGAGACTGCCTGGACGAGCTGTTGATGAGTCGATCGTGATCCAAACCCTCAT
Organism: Polyangia bacterium; assembly: GCA_036263495.1. Lineage (GTDB taxonomy): Bacteria > Myxococcota_A > Polyangia > Palsa-1104 > SHYY01 > DATAGU01. The sequence continues at coordinate 15,206 of DATAGU010000161.1, forward strand.
CAGGCTTGGGATCAACTCAGGAGGAGGGTCCTTCAGGGTCTCTCGTGCAAACCTTCACCTATATATCTTGGCTCTTCACCATTCCGATCCGGATCTGCCGCCAGCGCAGCCCGCCCCCCGACCCGTAGAACCTTCGATTGCGTCCCGTGCTCGGCCAGCTTCGCGGCCCCGTACACCGCCTCGGCGCGCTGCCGCACCGGCGCCACATGGATGCCCGTGTCCATCCGGATCGCGTCCACCGGACAAACCTCCACGCACAATCCGCACATGACGCAGCGCAGCTCATCGATCTCGAACAGCTGCGCCCGCTTCTCATCGCGGTCCGTGGTCTCCTCCGCCACCACCGTGATGCAGTGCGCCGGACACGCCGTGGGGCACATCATGCACGCCACGCAGCGGAGCGTCCCATCGGTCCGCTTCATCAGCCGGTGCTGTGCCCGCATCCGCGGCGGATAATCCGGCTTCACCTCCGGATACTCGCGCGTCACCGTGTAGCGCCGCCCGAACACGTTGCCGAAGAAGTGTCGCAGCGTGACCCCCATCCCGCGCAGCGTGGTCCAGAAGAAGCTCGGCCGCTGCCCGGGCGCATCGCGCGCCACCCTTCTTACCCCCCGCTCCACCACCTTCTTCGTAGGGGTCCCCACGGCTACCTCTCAGCCTCCCCGCCGATGTAGTTGATCTGCCCGAAGATCGGAATGATGTCCGCTATTTGCCGGCCGAGGATCATGTGCGGGATCGCCTGCGTCATGGTGAACGAGGGCCCGCGCGAGCGGCACTTGTAGGGCCGCCCGCTGCCGTCCGCGACCACGTAGAACCCGAGCTCGCCGTTGGCCGACTCCGTGTAGGCGTAGGCCTCGCCGGGCGGCACCTTGATCCCATCGAACACCACCTTGAAGTGGCGGATCATCCCCTCGATCGTGTCGTACACCTCGGGCTTGGGCGGCAGCGTCACGAGCGGGTCGTTCACCAGGATCGGCCCGGGCGGCATCTGCTCGAGCGCCTGCTCGATGATCCGCATCGACTCGTCGATCTCCTCGAGCCGCACCAGGAACCGGTCGTAACAGTCGCCCGTCGTCCCCACCGGCACGTCGAACTCCAGCTGGTCGTAGACGAGGTACGGGTGATCGCGGCGCACGTCCATCGCCACCCCGGTCGAGCGCAGCTGCGGCCCCGTGAAACCGAACGCCATCGCGTCCTCGGCCGAGATCGCCCCCACGTCCTCCATGCGGTCGCGGAAGATGCGGTGATCCACGAGCACGCGGCGGCACTCGCCCATCACCTCGCGGATGCGCGGCAGCGTCTCCGTCACCCGCTCCGTCCAGCCCTCCGGCGCGTCCGAGGCCACCCCGCCGATGCGGATCCACGAGTACGTGAGCCGCGCCCCGGTCAGCTCCTCGAGCAGGCGATAGATCCAGTCGCGCGCCTTCATCATCCAGAGGAACGGCGTGAACGCGCCGAGCTCCATGGCCGACGCGCCATCGCACGTCAGGTGGTCGGTGATACGCGACAGCTCGCCCGTGATCACCCGCAGGTACTGGGCGCGGAGCGGCAGCTCGCGGCCCAGGCCGAGGAGCTTCTCCACCGCGTGCGCATACGCGATCGCGTTCAGCATCGGCGACGCGTAGTTCATGCGGTCCGTGTACGGGAACACCTGCGTGTACGTGGCCGCCTCGGCCTCCTTCTCGAAGCCGCGGTGCAGATAGCCGAGCTCCACGTCGGCGTCCACCACCGTCTCCCCCTCCAGCGTCAGCACGAGGCGCACCGTGCCGTGCATGGCCGGGTGCGAGGGCCCCATGTTGATGTGGAGCAGCTCGGTCGGCGAGTCGTCGGCCGCCTGCGCCTCCCCGCCGGGAGCCCGGTGATCCGGCGCGCCCAGCACCACCGTGCGCCGCCCGTTCCCCGGGGGATGCGCCCGCTGCGGCGTCGACAGGGTCGGGTTTCGCGCCATCACCTGCCCCTCGCCCCCGCGCCGCGCGAGCGGCTGCCGGCGCTCCTTGGGATAGTCCTTGCGCAGCGGGTGCCCCTCGAACTCCTCATAGAGGAGGATGCGCCGCAGGTCCGGGTGACCGCGGAACACGATGCCGTAGAAGTCCCAGGCCTCGCGCTCGTACCAGTCGGCCCCGCGCCACACCGACACCACGCTGTCGAGCTCCGGGTAGCCGTCGTCCACGTCGGCGAGCGGCACCTTGAGGCGCAGGCGATGCTTCCGCTCGGGCGAGTAGAGGTGATAGACCACCTCGAACCGCGGGCGATCCGTCTCCAGGCGATAGCGCAGGCGCGGGTCCGCGGCGCCGCGCAGCGGCCCGGACGCCAGGCTGTGCAGCGGCTCCTCCGTGCGCCCCGACCCATTGTCCAAGGGGGGCCGCCACGCGAGGTAATCGACCACCGTGAGATCCATGAGCATCTTCATGGACAGCCGCGGGTCCTCGCGCAGGAGGCGGCACGCCGGCAAGAGCGCCCCGCGCTCGATCACCACCGTGTCGTCGCCGAACTGCGAGTGCACGCCGATGAGCCTCGTCCCGAGGCGCTGGCGCAGCGCCTCCACCACCGCCTGGCTCATGGCTTCTCCCCGCGGGTCTTGTCGCGCCCGGGCGAGCGATGCCGCGACGTACCGATGTGCAGCAGATCCCCGTCCCCCCGCTCCACCATGATCTGCTGGTTCGGGGTCGCCCCGCGCTGGATGAGGTCCTGGAGGAGCAGCAGCCCATCGAGCACCTGCTCGGGCCGCGGCGGACAGCCCGGCACATAGACGTCCACCGGGATCACCTGGTCGATGCCCGGCGTCGTGCTGTAGTTCTGATAAAACCCGCCCGACGACGCGCACACGCCGAAGGCCATCACCCACTTGGGCTCGGCCATCTGCTCGTAGATGCGGTGGAGCACCGGCGCCATCTTCTCCACCACCGTACCCACCACCATGAGCAGGTCCGCCTGACGTGGGGAGAAGCGGGGGAACTCGGCGCCGAAGCGGGCGATGTCGTACTGCGGCCCGGCGACGGACATGAACTCCATGCCGCAGCAGGCGGTGACAAACGGGTACTGGAACAGCGAGAACTTCCGCGCCCAGTTGACCGCGTCGTGAACACGAGTGGTGACGGCTTCGAAGTGCATCCCGGCGAAGAGGATGAAAGAAGCGCGCCAGCCAGATCCGCCGCTACCCGTCCTTCCGCCGACGCAGCCTTCAGCTCGGTGAGCTCAGCCGGAGCACCAGCGTGGGATGCCGCCGCGTGGGTCTCGGGGGATCAGCCCGCGCCCATCACCGCCGCGCCCATCACCGTTGCGATGGAGCCCTCGTAGATGCTGCACAGCCGGTCGAGGTCCGCGTCGTCGATGTTGAGCGGCGGGGCGAGGTACACGGTGTCGCCGAGCGGCCGCAGGTAGGCGCCGCGGCGCAGCCCCTCCTCGTAGACGCGCCAGCCGGCGTTGCCGAGGTAGCCGCCCTCCGCCAGATCCACGGCCGCCACCATGCCGAGCTGGCGCGGCCGCCGCACGCCCGGCAGGCGCGCCGCCGTCTCCACCGCCCGCCGGAGGCGCGGCGCCTTCTTCTGGACCCCCTCGATCACCGCCTCCTCGCGCATCACTGCCAGGACCTCGCGCGCCACCGCCGCGCCGAGCGGGTTGCCGCAGAAGCTGTGACCGTGCAGAAACGCGCGCTCCCGACCGCCGCGGAAGCCCTCGAGGAGCCGCTCGCTCACGAGCGTCGCCGCCATCGGCAGGAGCCCGCCCGAGAACGTCTTGCCGAGGCACAAGAGATCCGGCACCACCCCGGCCTGGTCGCACGCCCACATCGTCCCGGTCCGGCCATAGCCCGTGAACACCTCGTCGGCGATGAGCAGCACCTCGTGCTCGGCCGTCACCCGCCGCAGCTCGGCGAGGTACGCGGGCGCATAGATCTGCATCCCCGCCGCCCCCTGCACGAGCGGCTCCACCACGATGCCGGCGATGTGCTCCCGCTGGGCCGTGATCTCCTCGGCCGCGCGGGCGAACGCCTGCTGCCAGGTCGCCGACACCGCCGCGGCGTCGTCCTCCGGGGCCGGCGAGGGGACGTGGACCACGTCGCACACGAGCGGGCCGAAGCCGCTGCGAAAGAGATCCACCCCGCCCAGGCTCGACGCGCCCAGGGTCTCGCCGTGAAAGGCGCCGCGCAGCGCCATGAAGCGGTGCTTCCCGGGCCGCCCCGTCTGGCGGAAGTACTGCACCGAGAGCTTGAGCGCCGCCTCCACCGCGGTCGAGCCGTCGTCGGAGTAGAAGACGCGCCCGAGGCCCGGGGGCGCCACCTCGGCCAGCTCCTTGGCCAGGAGCGCCGCCGGCTCGTGGGTCAGGCCCGCGAGCGAGACGTGCCCGAGCCGCTCCGCCTGGGCCACGAGCGCGCGCACCAGGCGCGGGTGACGGTGCCCGAGGCCCGCCGCCCACCAGGAGCTGTTGCCATCGAGCAACCGGCGGCCGTCGGCGTCGCGGAAGGACGCCCCCTCGTCCGCCACGATGACGAGCGGCTCGCGGCCGTCGTCGATGGCGGTGTAGGGGTGCCAGACGTGGCGCCGATCGAGCTCCAGGATCTCGTCCTTGGTCAGGGTCATGGGTGTCTATCTACCCTCATCCGCCCGCGTCCGTCCGCATCCGTCGCATCGCGCACGCGCACGTTTCACGCGCACGCTCACGCCCCGGGAGTGCATGCCGTCGGGGTTCGTCTCCGGGCCCGGTCGGTGACGGTGACAGCGGTCTTACCCCGTGGCATTCTCCGCTCATGCTGCGTTCCCTGCTGGTCGCGAGCGTCCTCTGCCTCCTCTGCTCCTGCAAGAGCACGCCGCACGAGACCGTCCAGCTCGGTCCCGTCAGTGCCGAGCACTGGCCCGAGACCGACGCCGCCGGCAACCTCCTCCACTGCTACCTCCTCGGCAAGGAGAGCAACGGCCCGGTGCGCATCTGCGGCGACGGCAGCCCGGCGCCCGACCGCAAGAGCTACCTCCTCGAGGCGGCCGTGCCCAAGCCCGGCAAGTTCACCGAGGACGTGGGCGAGCCGCTCCCCGCCGGCTGGTACCTCCTCCGCGCCATCAGCGCCAACAAGGCCGATGCCTGGAGCCTCGGCCGGCTCGGCGACCACCAGTGGCTCGGCAACGGCAAGGCGCTCCTCGGCATCAACACCGACAAGCGCGGCACCTCCACCGTGCGCCTCCTCGATCCCGAGGCGCGCGTCGAGCGCAGCTTCGACGTGCCGCTCGCCACCTCTGAGGGCTACGTGACCGTGGTCGCGCCCGACGAGGCCGGCCTCCTCCTCATCCAGAAGGTCGGCGTCGACCTCCTCATCCTCGTGCGCGCCCCCCTCACCAACCCCTCGGTCGAGACGCTCCTCGTGCAGCCCGCCATCTCGGCCGGGGCGCGCAAGCTGTGGGCCCGGGGCAAGGAAGCCCGCGCGCACCATCGCCCCTTCAAGTGCGACGCCATCCTCCTGTCCAACATCTCCTGGAAGGGCGACGAGCCCTACTTCGAAGACGGCCGTCTCGGCCCCTTCACCCCGCTCGACGAGGCGGCGCAGTAGCCCCGCGCCCCTCCCGCGCTCCCGACCGCAGAGAAGTCAGATCACATCGATCACATCGGCGCCCACGAGGGTTCGCCGCTCAGGCGATGCTCCGAGCGCGGCTCGGTCGGCAGTCCGGCCCGCACCCAGCCGTCGAAGCCGCCGCGGAGCGCGAACACGTTCGAGAAATTGCGCTGCCGCAGGTTCTCGGCGACCTGGGCGCTCGTGGCCTCGTCCGGGCAGCTGCAGTAGACGACGATGGCCTTGCGCTGCGGGATCGCGCCGAGCGCATCGGCCACGTGCTCGGGCTCGAGGCGCAGGGCCCCGGGCAGCTGGCGATCCGAATGCGCCCACGCCTCCTGCTTGCGCGCGTCGATGAGGGTCACGGGTTCGCCCTGACGCAAAAAGGCATTCAGTTCCTGGGGAGAGAGTCGCGGCACGTCCATGACCGCCAAGCTAGGTCCGGGGATGCCCGAGACCACGGCCCACGGCGGAGACGGGTGACGGTATCAGCGAACCCCAGTTTCTCCGGGGACTGGGGTTGTTTCATACCGTCACCCGTTCGCAAGACAGCTGATCCTGGCGATGGCCCGGGTGATTCCCTCGATCCGAGGAGGCAGGTGACGGTATTAGCGAACCCAAGTTTCTCGGGGGAACTTGGGTTGTTTAATACCGTCACCCATTCGCAGGACAGCTGATTCTGGCGATAGGCCGGATGATTCCGTCGATCCGAGGGAATGATCTGTCGATCCGATAGATGAATCTGTCGTCCCGATAGATGAATCTATCGGATCCGATAGATGAATCTGTCGATCCGACAGAATGATCTATCGTCCCGATAGAATGATCTATCGTCCCGATAGAATAATCTATCGTCCCGATAGAATAATCTATCGTCCCGATAGACTTTTGTCAGCGTTTCAGCAAAACGCCTGTCAGCGCAAGAGGCCCAGGGAGCGGCGCAGGCCGCGCGAGGCTTGCGCCGGCAGATCGAACACACCGGCGATCTTTGTCCCACATCGGGCGCAGGCATCGCCCCGCAGGCCGACCGGATCGACCCGGTACCAGTCGCGCGCGATCACCGCCGCCTTGCACGTCGGACACCACGTGGTCTGGCCCTCGGCGTCGTGCACGTTGCCGGTGTAGACGTACTTGAGGCCGGCCGCGAGCGCGAGGCGGCGGGCCTTTTGGAGGGTCTCGGGCGGCGTGGGCGGCCGGTCGCGCATCTTGAAGTCGGGGTGGAAGGCGGTGAAGTGGAGCGGCACCTCGTCGCCGAGCTCGCTCCCCACCCACTCGACCAGGCGCCGCGTCTCCGCCGGGTCGTCGTTGAGGCCGGGGATGAGGAGGTTGGTGATCTCGAGCCACACCCGGGTCTCGCGCTTGATCCACTTGAGCGTGTCGAGGACCGGGTCGAGGTGGGAGAAGGTCACCTTGTGATAAAAATCCTCGGTGAAGGCCTTGAGGTCGACGTTGGCGGCGGCGACGTCCTGGTAGAGCTCGCCGCGCGCCTCGGCCGTGACGTAGCCGGCCGTGACCAGCACCGGCCGCACGCCGCGGCGCCGCGCCTCGGCGGCGATGTCGATGGCGAACTCGGCCCAGATGACCGGGTCGTTGTAGGTCATGGCCACCGAGGGGCAGCCCTCGTCGAGGGCGAGGTCGATCACCCGCGCCGGGCTGACCGGCGCCGAGCGGTCGTCGTCGAGGCGGGCCTTGGAGATGTCCCAGTTCTGGCAGAACTTGCAGCCGAGGTTGCAGCCCGCGGTGCCAAACGAGAGGACCGGGGTGCCCGGGAGGAAGTGGTTGAGCGGCTTCTTCTCGATGGGGTCGACGGCGAAGCCGGTGGTGCGGCCATAGCCGAGGGAGACGAGCTCCTGGCCCTGGCGCTGGCGGATGAAACAGAAGCCGGCCTGGCCGTCGTGGAGGCGGCAGTAGCGAGGGCACAGGGTGCAGAGGATGCGACCGTCGGGCTCCTCGTGCCACCAGCGAGCCGGCCGGGCGGTGGCGGCGATCGTCGGGGAGGTGGACATGGATAGGGATATCCTTGTCATGCCGCGCGACGGTGACAAGGGCGGACGGGCGCGATCCCTTCTTAGAACGCCGCTCCCACGCATCCATCCGCTCAGGCCTTCCGGCCTTCGCTCACCGCGGGCTTCGCCCGCATCGGGTCCCATCGATGCGTGTGACCGGCGGGCTCAGCGCCGCGCTCACGGGAGATGGCGCTGCACGACCTCGGCCAGCCGCTCGACGACCTCGTCGAGCGAGGACAGGGAGGTGTCGATCGTGTACTCGGCCTCGGCGTAGAGCTTCTCGCGGGCGGCGAGGAGCGCGCGCAGCTCCTGCATGGCGTGCGGGTTCTGCGCCATCGGGCGCTGGTCGCCCTGCTGGATGACGCGGTTCCAGTGATCCTCGGGCCGCGCCTTGAGCCACACGGTGAGGGCGCGGCGGCGGAGGAGGCGGAACGACTCGCGGTCGGTGACCAGGCTGCCGCCAGTGGCCAGCACCCCGGTCGGGTGGGCGGCGAGATAATGGAGCAGCGTCTCGCGCTCGAGCCGGCGATAGTACGCCTCGCCGTGGAGCTCGAAGATCTCGCCGAGCGTCAGGCCGGCCGCCTCCTCGATGAGCTGGTCGAGCTCGTGGAACGGCAGCTCGAGGCGCTCGGCGAGGCGCTGGCCCACGGTCGACTTGCCGGCGCCGCGCACGCCGAGGAGCGCGACCGTCGGCCCCGAGGCGGGGAGGAAGCGCGCCTCGAGCCAGGCCAGGACCTCGCGCAGCTCCTCCTCGCTGCGGCGGCCGAGGAGGGCCTGGATGCGGGCGGAGACGAGGCTCGGCGGGCCCCCGCCGTCGAGCGCGCCGTCGGGGGGGCCGAGGAGCGCGGCCGGCGTCGCCCCGAGCGCGAGCGCCACGTCGGCCAGCCGGGCCACCGAGATGTTGCCCTCGCCGGATTCGAGCTGGGCCAGGAACCGCGGGCTCACGCCCGACAGATCGGCGAGCGCGCGACGCGGCATGCCGCGCCCCTCGCGCAGCGAGCGCACCCGGGCCCCGAGGGCCTCGAGCATGGCCTGCCGCGTCTCCGTACGGTCGGGGGGAGGTGGTTGATCGGACACTTGATGCACTATATTACACACAAAGCCGGCTCGCCAAGGGCTCTTGCTGCACAATTTCAGCCCTTTCGTGCACTATACTGCGGTTCCTGGCAGATGGTTACGGCCAGAAAGTGCAATATATCGCTTGCAATCGAGACGCGCGATCGATAGCTATAAACCCATGGCCGACGCACCCACCGCATCGACTCCCATCCGCTTCGACACCCACCCGTCCCGCTACCATCACTGGAAGCTCAGCATCTCGGGCGACGAGGCGCGGCTCCACCTGGCGGTGGACAATCAACACCCGCAGCGGCCGGGCTACGACCTCAAGCTCAACTCCTACGATCTGGCGGTCGACATCGAGCTCGCGGACGCGGTCGAGCGGCTGCGCTTCGAGCACCCCGAGGTCAAGGTGGTCGTGGTGTCGAGCGATCGCGAGCGCATCTTCTGCTCGGGCGCCAACATCTTCATGCTCGCCTCGTCGGGGCACCCGTTCAAGGTGAACTTCTGCAAGTACACGAACGAGACGCGCCTCGGCATCGAGGACGCGAGCGCGCACAGCGGCCAGAAGTACCTGGCGGCGGTCACCGGGCCGTGCGCGGGCGGCGGCTACGAGCTCGCCCTGGCCTGCGACGAGATCGCCCTCGTGGACGACGGCAACTCGACGGTCAGCCTGCCCGAGGTGCCGCTCCTCGGCGTGCTCCCGGGCACGGGCGGCCTCACCCGGCTGGTGGACAAGCGCCGGGTGCGCCGTGACCTGGCCGACGTGTTCTCGACGCTGGCCGAGGGGATCAAGGGCAAGCGGGCGCTCGAGTGGCGGCTGGTCGACGCGGTGGCGCCGCGCTCGCGCTTCGCCGAGCTGGTGAATCAGCGGGCGCGGGCGCTCGCGGCCACGGTGCCCGACAAGAAGGGCCTCGGGCCGAAGGGGGCGGGGATCACGCTGCCGCCGCTCGAGTGCCAGCGTGAGGCCGGTCAGTACCGCTGGCGCCACGTGGAGATGAAGATCGACGCCGGCCGCCACGTGGCCGAGCTCACGCTGCACGCCCCGGAGGCCGCGCCGCCGGCCGCGATCGACGGCATCCTCGCCCAGGGGGCGGGCTGGTGGCCGCTCCGGATGTCGCGCGAGCTCGACGAGGCGCTCCTCGAGCTGCGCTTCAACCACGAGGACATCGGCCTGGTCCTCGTGCGCACGCGCGGCGCTGCCGAGCACGTGCTCGCCGCCGACGCGACGCTCGAGGCGCACCGCGAGCACTGGTTCGTGAACGAGGTGCGGCTGCACCTCGGCCGCACGCTGCGCCGGCTCGACGTCACCGGCCGCAGCTTCTTCGCCGTGGCCGACAGCGGCTCGTGCATGGTGGGCACGCTGCTCGACGTGGCGCTCGCCTGCGACCGCCTCTACATGCTCGACGACGGCAAGGTCACGGTGGCCTTCAGCGCCATGAACCGCGGCCCGCTGCCCATGTGGACGGGGCTCACCCGCCTGCAGTCGCGCTTCCTCCACGATCCTTCGCAGGTGGAGCGGGTGCTGGCCGAGTACGGCCAGGGGCCGCTCGACGCCGAGGCCGCCCGCGAGGCGGGCCTGGTGACCGTGGCCGCCGACGACATCGACTTCGACGAGGAGCTGCGGGTGGCGGTGGAGGAGCGCGCGAGCCTGTCGCCCGACGCGCTCACCGGCATGGAGGCCTCGCTGCGGTATGCCGGCCCGGAGACGATGGCCACCAAGATCTTCGGCCGCCTGTCGGCATGGCAGAACTGGATCTTCACGCGCCCCAACGCCACCGGCGAGAAGGGGGCGTTGACGATGTATGGCCGACCGGAGCGGCCGGTGTTCGACTTCCGCCGCACCTGAGGAGACAGCATGAGCAACGTCGAGCTGGACCAGAAGATCCCCAACAACGTCAACCTCTCGCACGACAAGCGGCTGCAGCGGGCGCTCGAGCAGTGGCTGCCCAACTACATCGACTGGTGGAAGCAGGTCGGGCCCGAGGGGTACCAGGGGAGCGACGTGTACCTGCGCACGGCCATCTCGGTCGAGGCGGACGGCTGGGCGCACTTCGACTACGTGAAGATGCCCGACTACCGCTGGGGCATCTTCCTCGAGCCGCAGGACGCCGCGCGGGTGGTGGGCTTCGGGGATCACTACGGCGCCCCGGCCTGGCAGGAGGTGCCGGGGGAGTTCCGCAACATGCTCCGCCGCATCATCGTGACCCAGGGGGACACGGAGCCGGCCTCGGTCGAGCAGCAGCGCATGCTCGGCCACACCGCGCCCTCGCTCTACGACATGCGCAACCTCTTCCAGGTGAACGTGGAGGAGGGCCGGCACCTGTGGGCGATGGTCTACCTCCTCCACACTTACTTCGGCCGTGACGGCCGCGAGGAGGCCGAGGCGCTGCTCGAGCGGCGCTCGGGCGACCCGGACAAGCCGCGCATCCTCGGGGCGTTCAACCAGCCGATCGAGAACTGGCTCGACTTCTACATGTTCACGATGTTCACCGACCGCGACGGCAAGTACCAGCTGTACGCGCTGTCGGAGTCGGGCTTCGATCCGCTCGCGCGCACCTGCAAGTTCATGCTCACCGAGGAGGCGCACCACATGTTCGTGGGCGAGACGGGCGTCGACCGGGTGGTCGCGCGCTCGGCCGAGCTCATGAAGGAGGCGCCCTCGGGCGACGTGGCCCAGTTGGGCGGGGTGCCGCTCGACGTGCTCCAGCGCTACGTCAATCTCTGGTACTCGCTCAGCCTGGATCTGTTCGGCGGCGAGATCTCCTCCAACGCGGCCGACTTCTTCGCCGCGGGCCTGAAGGGCCGTTACAAGGAGGCGCAGTACCAGGATCACCGCGCGCTCGAGGAGATGTACCGCATCACGGTGCCCGAGGGCGGCAGGCTCATCGAGAAAGAGGTACCGCTGCGCAACGCCATGAACGAGGTGCTGCGCGACAACTACGTCGAGGACTGCCAGCGCGCGGTCGACAAGTGGAACCGCACGCTCGAGAAGTCGGGTTTGGACTTCCGTCTGCGCCTGCCGTCGCGCCGCTTCTACCGCCACCAGGGCATCTACGCCGGCCTGCACTTCGACATGGACGGCCACCTCATCGACGAGGCCACCTGGCAGGCCCGCAAGGACGAGTGGATCCCGTCGGAGATGGACCGCGCCTACGTGCAGTCGCTCATGCACCCGGTGCACGAGCGGGGCAAGATCGCCCAGTGGGTGCGTCCGCCCTCGAAGGGCATCAACGGCCAGCCGTTCGACTTCGAGTACGTGCGGCGCTGACCCCGCGCCGCGAGCGCCCGGCGGGGCGATTTGCGCTCCGCCGGTGCCGACGGCGCTTGATTCGACCTTTCGCTTCGCCTATATCCACAGCCTTCCACAACGAGGTCCAGGGTGGGTCTGTTCGATTTTCTCTCCGGCGGCAAAGGCGGAAACGTCAAGAAGACCATCGCCAAGGCGACCAACAAGGAAGCCCAGTCCATCGATCGCTTCAAGGCGCTCGAGGCGTTGGCCGAGGATCGCTCCGAGGAGGCCCTGGTCGGCCTGCTGCGCCGCTTCAACTTCACCTACGACAAGACGATCGAGGACGAGCAGGAGAAGGACTGGGTCCACGATCAGTTGGTCAGCATGGCCACCGAAGCGGTGCAGGAGGGGGACAGCGAGGAGGAGCGGGCGCGCAAGCAGGAGATGCGGGCCCGGGTGCTGCGCGCGCTCGAGCCGGCCCTGATCCAGAGTGAGACGATCGCCTGGCCGCTCAAGATCCTGGAACACATCGCGTCGCACGACGAGGCCTGGCCGCTCATCGAGAAGGTGATCGCCGCGAACGACAACGAGTATGTGCGGGACCCCTCGCGCAAGATTCAGCTCATCGGTTTTCTCGGTGAGTGGCACGACCCCCAGGCGTCCCAGGCCCTCCTGCAATGGCTCGAAGACATGGACGAGGGCGTGCGGTTCAAGACGGTGGAGGCGCTGCTGCATCAGAAAGATGAGGCGGTGGCGCGCGAGCCGCTCCTGCAGCTGGCGCTCAAGCCCGAAGAGGAGTCGCGGCGTATCAAGCTCCGCATCCTCGATGGCTTTGTTGAGCTCGGCTGGAACACCCACGGGTACAAGGGCGCGATCGAGAAGCTGTGCGAAGATCTCGGACGCGGGCACGGCATCGACAACAAGGGACGGGTCAAAGGCGGCAGTTCGCCGCGTTGATCGCTCGGCTCCTCCCACCCTTCCTACGGTTCCCGCGAAGACGGCTCCTGGGTCAGGTCGCCAGGGCCATCAGGGAACACCTCAACTCTCCTCATCCATCGTGAACTCCGGGGGTATGCACCGGAGGAGAAAGAGCGTGTGACAGCGCTCGTCTCCCGGGCCCTGTGGGCCGGGCCAGGAGCGTCTCTTGTCCGGTGAAGATCGGGATGGTGCTGCAGAGAGAACCGAGGAACAGCGGCGATGAAGTTTTTTATCGGATGACGAAAGTGATGGGAAGCCGGGGGGATTTAAAAGGATGTGTCTTTTTTTGAAAAGCTCCACCAGGGGAGAAGGGCCGGATCCTTTATATCTGCCGTAAAATTCATCTCGATCGAGACCGACATCCTCTCTAGATGGTCGTTCCTTCACAGATACGAGACGTCGTCGCGTCGGCATAGGCCGCATCGGCCAGCTTGGAGCCACTGGCCACCTTGGAAAGATCCTGCTCGTTGAGCTGGCGAAGGGTCTCCTTGCGGAGCGACAGCTTCTTCTGGACCGGCTTCAGCGAGTTGATCTTCTTCAGCATCGTGGTCTCCGTGTCCTTCTTCGTCCTACCTTCGGGCCGGCTCGGCTGATGCCCTGCGACATCCCCGATGTGGTCCTACACTAGCTTTATATAGGAGATATTTATGTAATCCAAATCACCAAAAATACAAAAAAAGTTCCCATTTCACCCCAGCGCTCGCCCGCCTGGCCCCTGCTAGCCAGCCGGAGACCTCTCTGGGCGCAGATCGCCAGGCAGTTCCCCCCTGGCCGTGGCCACGCCCACAAAACGTCCCCTAATTAGAGGGTGTTGGTGACCATGGATGCGCCCGCGAGCCTCGCTCCGCTCGCGGCACGCGAGGCGGGCTCAGGCCTTCACGGCACCGTCGGGCGGCAGCTCGCTTCGCCAGCGATGGCTGCCCAACCAGACCAGCCGTTGTGGTCCGAGGCGCCTAGGAGCCTGTTGGAGTAAGGCGGTGCAAAACAGATCGACATGGCTGGGCCGATGTGATCTACAGAGAAGGTGAGCAAGACCAGCAAGACCTACCGACCCTACGCGCCTGGCCAGAGCTTTCTGCTGCCCCCCTC
>DATAGU010000162.1:0-24973 GCA_036263495.1 Polyangia bacterium
GCCGACGCCGTGACCGCCGTAGAGCCAGGTGCGGTTGGTGAGGGTGCCGTCCTTGTTGAAGAAGGTGGCGTAGTGCGAGCCGTTGCCCGAGTGGGTGACGTACTCGGCCTTGCCGTCGCCGTCGATGTCGGCGTAGGTCCAGCCGGCGTCGCCGTCGCCGTGGCCGCCGGTCCACGTCCGGTTGGTGAGGGTGCCGTCCTTGTTGAAGAAGGTGGCGTAGTGGGTGCCGTTGCCGGAGTGGGTGACGTACTCGGCCTTGCCGTCGCCGTCGATGTCGGCGTAGGACGAGCCGGAGTCGCCGACGCCGTGGCCGCCGGTCCAGGTGCGGTTGGTGAGGGTGCCGTCCCGGTTGAAGAAGGTGGCGTAGTGGGTGCCGTTGTTCGAGTGGGTGACGTACTCGGCCTTGCCGTCGCCGTCGATGTCGGCGTAGGACCAGCCGGCGTCGCCGTTGCCGTGGCCGTTGCCCCAGGTGGCGCTGCGGGTGACGCTGGCCGCGCTGTCGTAGGCGTAGGTGCGGGCCGGGTGGGCGCTGCCGGAGAGCACCGCGCCGGCGGCGTCCACCGAGGCGTCGCGCCCGAACTCCTGCACGTTGGCGAGGAGCGAGCGCCCGGTGCTGGCGCTCGTGCCGTACTGCAGGCGATAGGTGCGCGAGCGGGCGCCGGCCACGGTCACGTCGATGCTGCGCAGGCGATAGAGGGTGCGGCCGAGGGTGCCGGAGCCGGTCGGGAAGGTGATGGGATCCGGCCGCGCCTCGCGGTAGAGGCGCACGGTGGTCCCGTTGTAGCTCACGTTGTCCGGGTAGCAGTCGCCGCCGCCGCACCACCAGCCGTAGGAGACCTGATTGCCCCGCGTGTCGGTGACGCTCGACAGGCCCCAGCGGAACGTGCCGGCGGCCACGCCGTAGAGGGCGCCGTAGACGAGCCGGGTGCCGTCCTTGCGCCACACGGTCCAGGTGTTGGCGCCGCCGTCGAACTTGATGCGCTGGTAGTTCTCGATCCGCGTGGAGTGCGTGCCGCCGGTGGTGCAGCTCGGGCTCGCGCTGCCGGCCGCGCAGGGGACCAGCTCCTGGCCGTCGAGGAGGAAGACGTCGGCGCCGCTATAGAGCGGCGTGCCCCGGCCCGGGCTCGCCCGCTCCACCGTGCCGAAGCCGCCGAGTCCCCAGCCGACCCCCGCCACGCCGTTGCTCGCCGACGAGCTGTAGGAGAGCTGCAGCGAGGGTTCGAGCCCGTGGTAGGCGGGCACCGAGATGGACACCGCCGAGCCGAAGGTGCCGAAGTAGGCATTGACCGGCGCGTCCGACCCCGTCTGCGCGGAGGCGATCCCTCCGCTCGTGGTCAATAGAATTCCAAGCACCCCTGCAAGCAGGTTTCTCGTCATGGACTCCTCGCGGATGGCGCCCCGGTCCCCCGGGCGCGCGATGGAACAAAGGGGTGGGATCTAATAAAAAATTCTAGGTAATAAGGAATGAATGAACTGCCATAGAACGTATCGGAGAGTTCGACATTGTGTCAACCAAGCCCCGAGACTCCAGGCTCTCGGCCCTCCCACCGCACCGGCGCTCGCCGCCGGGCCCGCAACTGTCAACGCCGTGAACAGTCCGCTGTAAACACCGTGGCCACTCCCTGACCCAGCCTCCCCAGAGCGGCGCGCTCTCTCCTCGTCTCCGCCTCGCGCCAGGCTGCAGAGTCGCTGGCACATCGCCTGCTTATATCCCGGGCGACAACCAACTCAGAGGATCCACCATGACCTTCGTCATTCTCGGCGGCACGGGACAGATCGGCACCGTCTTGCAACACGATCTGCGGCGTCTGGGGCACCGGGTGATCGTCGTGAGCCGCAGCGGCGAGGGCGCCGACGCCGTGGCCTGGGACGGTCGCACCGTGGGCCCGTGGGCCCAGGCCATCGACGGCGCCGACGTGGTGGTCAACCTGGCGGGGCGCACGGTCAACTGCCGCTACACCGAGCGCAACCTGCGGGAGATGATGACCTCGCGCGTGGATTCGACCCGCGTCGTCGGCGAGGCCATCGCCCGGGCCGCGCGGCCCCCCAGGCTGTGGCTCCAGATGAGCACCGCCACGATCTACGCCCATCGCTTCGACGCCCCCAACGACGAGCACACCGGCGTCATCGGCGGCCAGGAACCCGACGCGCCGGCGTACTGGCGACGCAGCATCGAGATCGCGCAGGCGTGGGAGGCGGCGCTCGACGCGGCCCCGACGCCGCAGACACGCAAGGTGGCGCTCCGCACGGCCATGGTGATGAGCCCCGACCCGGGGGGCGTGTTCGATGTGCTCCGCAACCTGGCCCGCGCGGGCCTGGGCGGCGCCATCGGCGGCGGGGCGCAGTTCGTGTCGTGGATCCATCACGCCGACTTTTGCCGCGCCGTCGAGTTCGTCGTGGAGCGGGAAGACCTCGGCGGCGCCATCAACTTCGCCAGCCCCCACCCGTTGCCGCAGCGGGAGATGATGGCGGCGCTGCGCCAGGCCCTGCACGTCCCCATCGGGCTGCCGGCCACGAAGTGGATGGCCGCGATCGGGGCCTTTGTCCTGCGCACCGACACGGAGCTCGTGCTCAAGAGCCGTCGGGTGGTGCCGGCGAGGTTGCTCGAGGCGGGGTTCGAGTTCCTGTTCCCGACGTGGCCGGAGGCCGCCGCGGACTTGCTCCGTCCTGCCACAGAAGGGCTCCTCGACACGGCCGGCAGGGATGCTCCGGCGCACTGAAGCACCGGGCTCCAGGCGAGGTCCCCTGCGTCGGCTGGTTTGCCGCGGGCTCCATGGGCACGTAAGCTCAAGTCCGCATGATTCCCGGGCGATCGCCGATGTTGCCGCTCCTGCTGCTGAGCAGCCTGCTCCACGCCTGCGCAGCCGGGGAGGATCCGGAGATCGATGGGCCGGTGCCGGCGGCGGGGCTCACGAGCGGGCCGCTGTGGGCCCCGAACGAGCGGGCGATCGCGCTCTTTCTCAAAGAGCGCGCGGCGCAGCCGGACCGCGATCTGTGGCTCGCGCTCGTGCCCGGCACCTCCGAGCAATGGGGCCATCACAAGGCCCCGCCGGCCGAGGCCGAGGCCGTGGGGGCCAGGGTCTCCGACGAGTTCCGCGCCCGGCTCGACGACGCGTGGTCGCTCCTCGAGGCGGGCGCCGTGCGTTTCATCCTGGTGAGCGGCGGCGCGGTGGACCCGGAGCAACCCCGGTACGTCGAGTCCGAGCGCGGCCGCGAGTACCTCCTCGCGACCTACGCGGCGCGGTGGCCGGAGGGCGATCTGGCGGATCGCGTCCTCGTCGATCCCCTGGCCCTGCACTCGACCACCAACGTGCGCAACGCCGACAAGCTCAGCGTGGACCTCGGGCTCAACCGCAGCCTCGTCGTGACCACCATGCCCACGGGCTCGCCGCTGTCGGCGGCCGACTACGCGACGCAGGGCTTCTACTTCCTGTTCCACAAGGTGAGCGCCTTCGACGCGCGCTGCCAGGACGAGCTCGGCTACGCGCTCGGCGAGTTTTCCCTCTACCAGGGGCCGTCGCGCGGCGGCACGTCCGTCGTCGCGATCCGGCACCACCGGCTGCGCGTCGATCGGTTGCGCCAGGACCTCTATGGTCCTTGACCGGGCCGCGCGGCGGCTCGCCATCGCGGTGGTGCTCCTGGCCCGCGTGGCGCTCGGCAGCGAGGCGGAGCCGCGGCCCACGACCACGGCGGTGTGGGGCCGCCCCTGGGGGATCCTGCGCGGCGAGTACGTGGGCCCCTATTCGCTGTCCGTCGGCGCCGAGGTGTATGCCCACGAGCGCGTCTCCATCGGCGCGGACCTCGGCTTCACCCTGCTCGGCATGAACTACGGCGTCACGGCGCATTACTGGCCGCGGCTCTCCCGCGGTCAGGGGAGGCGCCACCAGTTCCTGCTCGGCGTGGGTAGCGACGTCGTCCTCAGCCGGAGCCCGCTGTCCGGCGGCTTCTCCGCGCTCCTCGCGCCGACGCTCGATCTCCGCTACCTCGTGCGCCCGTGGCGCGGGCTCGGCTTCGTGGCCGGCACCCGGCTCGGCGCGGGCGTGCTCCTGAGCGCGCGGGACTTCACCGGGGGCGCCGCCGCGCGCGTGGCCGAGCGCGTGGGCCTGGTGACCGTGTTCTACCTGGGCATGGCCATCGGCAGCCGCTGACCGAAGGACCTGCCCCGGCGTCGCTCGCGAGGGCCGCCCGGCGATTCACAACACGAGCCGAGGCCGCCCCGGGGGGCGCAGCCGCTGCAGAAAGGCGATCCCCCTGCGAGCCGGCCCGAGGAGCTCCTCCGGCAGGTCGGCCTCACGGAGCAGCGCGATGGCCGCGTATCCGTCGAGGGCGCCGCGGGCGAGGAGCGCTTCGAGCCGCCGCGTGAAGGGCGTCCGCCCGCGCTGCGCCAGACCGTCCCCTGCCGCGCCGTAGCTCTCGAGCGTCTCGGCGAGGGTCCAGGCCGTCTCGGGGTCGTAGGGGTTGGCGTTGCGCGCGAGGCTCCACCCATGAAGGAGCCGCCGCGCCCCCTCGAGCGCCAGCGGGTCGTTGCGGTCCCGCAGCCCGGCGACGAGGAGGTCGCGGCCCGAAGCGGAGAGGAGCGAGGCCCGGGTCGCGGCGTCGGAGGCGGGCACGGAGACGCGAGCATACCGGCGCCACCCCTGGAGGAGCGCCTTCGACCAGCCGAGCTGGCGCCGGCAGCGGGCCAGGCTCTGCACCAGGCGCGCACGGTTGAAGGCATCGAGCCCGTGCTCGGCCAGCCCGTGCTCGCACTCCTCGAGGAGGCCGACGTAGTCGTCCGGCTCGCGGGCGAGCCGATAGCGCAGCAGGACCTCGGCGGCGAACGCTCTCGGGAAGTGACGGCGAACCTCCTCGAGGGCCCGCCTGGGATCGGCGCTGCGGAGGGCGAACGCGAAGGCCCCGCGCGCGCTGCGGTTGCGTTCGGGCAGCTGCGCCAGCCAGTCCGATCGGCGCAGACGGGCCGCGGACCAGGCGATGGTGGTCGCGAGGCTGCGGCCACCGACCGGGTCGTTGACGCGATCGAGCCGCAGGGTCCGCTCCACCAGCGACTCGACGAGGGAGATCCGGCGGTGCCGCAACGCGCAGCGCAGGAGGACGAGGTGGGTGACGGCGTTGGCCGCCCGGGCGGCGACGGCGGCGTCGAAGATCGCTTGAGCCCCTTCGAGATCGCCGGCCTTGCCGTAAGCATCCACCAGCGCGCTGTAGGTCCCCGCGTTCTCCACCCGGGTACGGACGGCCTCATCGAAGATCTGCCGGGCCTGCGCCACGTCACCGGCCCGGCCGTAGGCATCCACCAGGGTGTTGTAGGTGATCGCGTTGACCACCCCGGCGCCGACCGCGGCGTCGAAGATCCGGCGCGCCTGCGCCGCGTCGCCGGCCTTGCCATGAGCGTCCGCCAGCGCGTTGTAGGTGATCGCGCTCGCCACCCCGGCGCGGACCGCGGCATCGAAGATCTGGCGCGCCTGCTCGAGCTCACCGGCCTTGCCGTAAGCATCCAGCAGCGCGTTGTAGGTCCCGGCGTTCGCCGTCCTGCCCGCGAGCGCTGCGTCGAAGATCCGGCGAGCGAGGTCGAGCTCGCCGGCCTTGCCGTAGGCATCCACCAGCGCGGTGTACGTGTAGGCGTCGGCCATCCCGGCGCGGACCGCGACATCGAGGGCCTGGCGAGCCCGCTGCAGCGCGCCGGCCTTGCCGAAGGCATCCACCAGCGCGGTGTAGGTGATCGGGGTCGCCACCCCGGCGCGAACGGCGGCGTCGAAGACCTGGCGCGCCTGTTCGAGCGCGCCGGCCTTGCCGTAGGCATCGAGCAGCGCGGGGTAGCTGTAGGCATCGGCCACCCCGGCGCGGACGGCGGCGTCGAAGATCTGGCGCGCCTGTTCGAGGTCGCCGGCCTTGCCGTAGGCGTCGAGCAGCGCGTTGTAGGTGTAGGCATCGGCCGCCCCGGGGAGGCCGGTGGCCTCGTCGAAGAACCGGCGCGCCTGCTTCAGATCGCCGGTCTTGGCGTAGACTTCCACGAGCGCGGTGTAGGTGTACGCGTCGGCCACCCCGGCGCGGGCGGCGGCGTCGAAGATCTGGCGCGTCTGTTCCGCATCGCCGGCCTTGCGGTACGCATCCACCAGGGCGTTGTAGGTGTAGGCCTCGGCCACCCCGGCGGCGATCGCGGCGTCCAGGATCTGGCGCGCCTGTTCGAGCGCGCCGGCCTTGCCGTAAGCGTCCACCAGCGTGGTGTAGGTCACGCTGTCGGCCATGCCGGCGCGGAGGGCGGCATCGAAGACCTGGCGCGCCTGGTCCACGTCTCCGGCCTTGCCATGAGCATCCAGCAGCGCGGTGTAGGTGTAGGCGTCGGTCATTCCGTTGGCGATCGCCCACTGCAAGAGCGCGATGGCATGGTCTAAGGCCCCCTGCGCCTTGAGGAGGTCGGCCATGCGACACAGGCTCTTCGCGAAATGGCGGCGGTCTTTCTTGCGCCCCTGGATCGCCTCCAGCTTCTGGCGCGTCTCGGCGATGAGCTCGGTCAGCGCCTCGGCGCCTCGCGTGACCGGCAACAGAGAGGCGAACTCCCCGAGCACGCCCTTGACCCCTTGCAGCTTCTCCGCCGCCGGCACCGGGGCCTCGTAGCGGGGGGTGAGCGGCTCCTCCAGCTCCAGGACGTCAGGGCCGAGGGCCTCGGCCTTCGCGGGGGGCGTCGTCTGCGGGAGCCGCCGCAGCCACTCCGCCATGAGGCGCGCGGCGTTGCGCACGACGCGGGTGGCGGGGTTGCGCAAGACCTCATGGAGGATCGCGCCCGGCGGGCGGCCGGCATGCACCGCCTCGACCACCGCACGAAAGAGGCCCTCCCGCACGGCGATGGCGCGCACCCACCGCCGCTCCTCACGGTCCTTGAACCAGGTATCGGGGAGCCCTTCCCAGGCCTCCTCCACGGTGCGCACGGCCCGCTGCCGCAGGCCCCACCGGTCGAGGCACGCGAGGACCTGCCCGGCCTCGCGGTCGGCGGCGATCCGCGCGGCGCCGTCGCGATCCAGGTGCGCCGGGAGCGGGGCCGCGTAAAGGATGGCTTCGAGCTCCGCCGCCACCTCCGGAGCCGCCAGCAGCGCCTCCAGGTCCTCGGCCGCCCACCCGCGCACCTTCTCGGATCTCGTGCCGTCGCAGAGGGTCATCAGGGCGCGGAGCGCCCGCTGCCCGTCACGGGCGCGGCACAGCCGGCGTTCCACCTCTTCCAGCGTGACGTCGGCCAGCGCATGCAGATCGCGCCCCTCGCCCAGGAAGCGCCGCCATTCGTCTCCCCGGCAAGGCGTGCGCTCCCCCGCGGCGCCGGCGCGGAGGAGGGACACCTCGCCGCGGTCGATGATCACCGCCGCGCCGGCCCGCGCCGAGAGGATGGCGCTCAGCGTCGCGCCTTGCAGCGCCCCGTCCAGCGCGCCGGAGCCTCCCGCGGCGGGCGGAGGCACGGGCCCCCGAGGGGCCGGCGCAGGAGCGGGGGCGCCCCGCGCGACGTCCGGCGGGGGAGAGGCCCGTAGACGCAGGGCATCCCATGGCGGGGCGTGTGGCAGACGCAGCTCGGCTTCCACCTGCTGGTCATAGGTGGCGATCCCCTGCTCGTTCCCTAGAGTCATCTGCTCGACATCTCATATGCCATGACGAAGGCGGAGGTGACCCCTTCCTGCGGACCCTTTCAGCTGCCCCTTCCAGCTGAAGGGTTTGCGCGGTCCAGGGTCGCCGGGCGGTGCAGGGACATGTTAGCTGATGAGGGAGCTGAAAGCTGGACGGCGAGGCTTCGGTGCCACTCGGAGTCGCTCGAAGGCTGGACGGCGAGGCATCCCGGAGGTTTTCGGCCGTCAGGTGGAGGTCTTGCGGCGGAGGTGGTCTTGGAGCCGCAGAGATGGGGCCTTGGAGCCGCGGCGGTCACGGCGCGGCGCGTTCACGGCTTTGGCAGGCGCTCGATGGTCTGCCGGTCGAGATCGACCTGCTTCGGGGACGGCTTGAGCAGGGAGGGCGTGAAGGCCACCCAGGCCTCGCGGCGATCCACCGGCTGCGTCCCCTCGGCCGGCGTGGTGGCGATCACGTGGAACCGGTGGCTCCCCGCGGCCTCGAGATCCACCACCGCGCCGAACAGGCCGTCCCGGGCCCGCCCATCGCCGTGGAGCCCGTCGTCGAGCAGCACGACGCGCCGCTCCTGGCCCACCTTCTGCCCGGGCACGCGCCAGAGCGCCGTGGTGCTGCCGCCCACCACCGGCTCCCCTTGATCGAGCATGCGCGCGAGCAGCGTGTACCGCCCCCGCTCCCGCGCCGGCGCCAGCTCCGCCCGCAGATCGATGTCGGTGTCGGCGAGCACGCTGAGGTCGGCGCGCACGGACCGCTCCTTGAGCCCGGGCCCGCCCGCGAGCGCGACCTTCCACGTCCCGGCCGGCCCCTTGCCAGCGGTACGACCGAGAGCCCCCATGTCCACGTGCCACACGACGCTGCCGGGGAGCGAGGTCTGGCTCACCCCCGGCGTGCCGGGCGTCAACACCTGGCCCCAGGGCGTCTCGAGCGTGGCCACGGCCGCGTCCATCGTGGTCCGGCCCCAGGCGGCCACCACGACCACCCGGCGCACCGACTTGTCGAGCACCACCGTGGCCTTGGCCGGCCGGGCGCGGAGGAGCTCGAAGCGCGGGTCGAGCAGCGTATCGAGCCGCATGGCGTCCCGCGCCACCTCGACGAAGCGCTTCTGCAGGTCGAGGGCGTCGTTGTCCACCTGCTCGAAGCTCCCGGCCGAGGCGCTCGCCATGTCCGCCAGCACGGCCGTGGTGGTCCCGGGCGGATAGGGGCTGAAGGGCCCGAACGCGGTGCTGTGGATCTCCACGCCCGCGGCGGCCAGCGCCGGATAGACCGTGTTCGCCATCGGCGCCTTGTTCTCGAGACCGTCGGTGAAGAAGTGGATGAGGCGGCGGGGCAGCGCGGGCGTGGCCGCCGCGAGCTGCGTCTGCGCCTCGCCGAGCGCCGCCCCGTAGCAGGTCCAGTTGCCGATGGGCAGGCTGGCCACGGTGGTGTCGATGGCGCTCTTGAGCGAGGTGGCCCAGCTGTCGGTGAGCGGCTGCAAGCTCACCGCGGGCGCGAACGGCTCCACCGTCTCGCCGAAGCGGATCACGCTGGCGCGATGGCCGGCGCCCTTGTCGAGGATGTCGATGAACAGCTTGGCCGCCATCTTCGAGGCGTCCACCATCTTGGTGACGCCGTCGCTGCACAGGCGGTTCATGGAGTAGCTGCGGTCGAGCACGAGCACGATGTCCGCCTGGTCGGGCGGGGTCACCCCGGCGTCGGCGAGCGCCTTCATCGCCCGCTGCAGGAACTGGTTGGCCACGGCCGGGTCCTCGACCACGAGCGTCTCCTCGTCGTTGTAGAGCATGCCGGCCTTGGACCAGTTCATGGCCCCGAAGAGGACCTTGCCGCGCCGGGCGTAGCGGGAGTCGCCGAGGGCGTCGAACAGGACCATCTTGTCGTGGATGCCGTAGGTGCCCGAGACGGTCGGGACCTGCACCACGTGGGCGTTGGGCTTGCCGGCGAAGGTGGTGAAGATGGGATCGGTCGCCATCTCGTTGCCGAAGGCGCCGAGCAGGAGGAACGAGGGCTGGGCGTTCACCCGGGGGAGGAGCACGTTGTTGAGGAGGTACCCCGCGCTGTTGAGCCCGAACTCGCCGCCGCCGTTCGTGTATTGCTCCATCACGAACAGCACGTTGTGCTGGCTGCCGTCGATGAGCGCCCGCGCGCGGCTGGCCATGTCGAGCGCTCCCACCGCGGGGGAGTACAGGACGCTCCAGGGGTAGCCGGACCCGCCGAGGAGGGGCGAGGCGATGGTGGTGGTGGCGATGGGATTCGTCTTGAAGCGGGTGAAGGCCGCCATGGCCGGGTTGGGGGCGGCGCCCGAGGCCGCGCCCCACATCTGATCGAATTGCCCCTGGAACGCCGCCACCAGCGCGGCGTTGTCGGTGAGCAGCACGTCCTCGGAGAGGAAGAACATGCCGGCGCTCATGTTGCCCGAGCCGGTCCACAGCTTGGCCGACGGGGTGCCCGCGTCCACCAGCATGAACTTGGCGTGCTGGATCCCATCCTCCTGCACCAGGGTCTTGTCGCCGAAGTGGTCGCCGTCGGCGCTCGTGGCGCTGGCGCGGTAGATCTCCACGTAGTCCAGGCTCGACCAGCTCGTCTGGCCCGATTTGCCGACGGTGATCGAGAGCTTGCCGTCGCTCACCTGGATCCGGCGGCTGTTCGGGAAGCCGCCCTCCTGGCCGCCCTCCACCAGGGACCCTTTGAACTCCCCGGCCGCGCCCCCCAGCCATTCGCCCCACGTGGGGCCGCCCGAGCCGTTGATGCGGAAGATGGGTTGCCCCTCGACATAGAGGAAGTTCTTCGAGTTGAAGTCGGCCTCGCCCACCACGGCGTGCACGTAGTAGGAGCCGTTCGGGACCTGGATCTCCCAGGTGCGCGGGCCCTGGCTGTTGCTGCGCGCGTAGCAGTGGCCGAGGAGCGGGCTCGTGTACGTGGCGTCGGCCGTGGCCTTCATGTCGGCGCTGGCGTCGCTGGTCCAGCCGTAGGCGTAGGCGCCGTGGGCGGCGTAGAGGCCGCCCGTGTCGGCCAGCCAGCCGGCGGGGGCGGTGCTGCCGGGCTGCTGGAAGCTCACCCGGGCATGGAGCGCCGGCAGGTTGTTGTCGATGACCTGGACCGGGCCGCGCAGGGCCCGGAGCAGCCCGTCGCCGAGCCGCTGCCCGCGGTTGACGACCACGCGCACGCTCTGGCCGGCCTGGGCCTTGTCGGCGAGGGCGGCGCCGATCTCGGGCACGCCGCCGAAGGAGAAGGTGGCGAGCTCGATGTGGCTCGTAGCCCCATTGATGAGGGAGAGGATCTTGGCCTTGAAGTCGACGCCCCCCTGGGCGTCGTTGCCGAGCCAGGCGTAGCGCCGGTCCACCGGTTTGGTGAAGAACACCTGGGTGTCGGCCTCTCCTCGGGCGCCGAGGCCCAGCGCCATGGCGAGCGCCAGCAGGGCGCAGCGCCAGGCGCTCGTTAGCGGCCGTGGACGCTCCCACGGCGATCGTTGGCCCTGCTCGCTCGGTCCTTCCCCTTCCGGTCGTCGAAGCCGCATGGAATCCTCCTGAATGCGGCGGGGGGACTGCAGGAAGAGTGCCCAGACCGCAGGCGCGCGCTGAACGGTGTGCCTGCGGGGGACAAGCGGGTGTCGATCCGTCGACGATCTCTTTGTACCCAGACGGACCGCGTAAAGAATTCGGGGCCGCTCGGGACCCTGGCAATCCTTGCGCGCTTCGCGCCCTCGCGAACGCCTCGGCGCATGACCCAGCCGTTGGCGCGGAAGTTGATACCAAGGGCTGATTCAGTAGGTCACTTCAACCCCCGCGAGGAGAACGCCATGCCCACCAGGCACACGCAGAATGACGGTTCTACCCGGTTCGAGGGCGACAAGGGCAAAGCGACCCTCCAGCGGCTGCGCCCCGGCACCGTGCTGCTCACCTATGCCGGCCACCTCAAGGCCGACTTCTTCGAGCCCCTGCGCCAGGAGATGGACCACGAGCTCCAGCTCGCGCAGATGCAGAAGAAGCCCCTCGTCCTCATCGCCGACTGCTGGGACCTCCAGGGCGTCGACACGACCTTCCGCGAGCTGTGGGTCGATTGGATCAAGGGCCACCGCGAGCAGGTCTCCCACGTCGTCGGCCTCTTGCGGTCGAAGCTCGTGGTCATGGCCGCGAACATCATGAGCCTCTTCATCGGCGGCAGCCTCATCAAGACCTACTCCGATCCACGGGAGTTCGAGATGGCCATCGCGCGCTACGCCCCCGACGTGGGGTGGCGCCGTCCGTCGGCTGGGTTGGGGCAGGTGGCGGCCCGTGGCTGAGATTGGATCGATGGAGGTCTCCGATGAAGAGCCCGGACCTTCGACCGGCTTCGGTCCCGCGCATCGTGTTCCCGGAGCGCTGGCGCTCCGGCAGTAACGTCCACACCCAGGCCGCCGCCGCCGAGACCCTCGCCTGGATGAAGTCGCATGGCATGGGGCAGACGCCGGCGGAGGAGAGCCGCCTGCGGAAGTTCTGCTGTG
Organism: Polyangia bacterium; assembly: GCA_036263495.1. Taxonomy (GTDB): domain Bacteria; phylum Myxococcota_A; class Polyangia; order Palsa-1104; family SHYY01; genus DATAGU01. The sequence goes on from DATAGU010000162.1 coordinate 12,077, forward strand.
GCCAGTACAGCGGCTACGCGCTCCCCCACGCGAGCTACCCGCGCTACCTCCTCATGACCGAGTTCCTCACCCTGTGGCTGTTCTGGGACGACTGCGAGGTCGAGACCGAGCAGGGGATCGCGGTGGACGAGCTGATCGCGGCGATGACCGGCGAGCGGCTGCCGGCCGGCGCCTCGCGCTACGCCGCGGCCTGGTACGACCTCGGCCGGCGCCTGCGCCAGACGCAGAGCCGGGACTGGCTCGAGCGTCTCGGCCAGACCCTGCGGCAGTGGCTGCTCGTCTCGCGGCTCGAGGCGGAGCGGGCGCGCGAACAGCAGCGCTCCCACAAGCCCATGGCGTTTGACACCTTCCTGTCCCGCCGCGTGATCACCATCGGCATGTACCCCACGTTCCACCTCATCGAGTACACCGAGGGCTGCGAGCTCGGCGAGCTGCACGACGATCCCGTCGTCAAGACGCTCAAGCTGCTGGCGGCGCGGCTGGTGGCGCTCGGCAACGACCTGATGAGCCTGGGGAAGGATCTGGCCCAGGCGTGGCCCAACGTCGTGACCGTGTTGAGCGCGCACGACGGCATCCCGATGAGCGAGGCGTTTGGCCGCGTGGTCACGATGCACCAGCGCGACATCGCGCGCTTCGATACGCTGGCAGAACGCCTCTGGAGCGCGCTCGGCAGGAGCTCGGCCACCGGCCGGATGCTCCGGGACTGGCTCCAGGCGGTCCGTCACTCGGTGCATGGCTTTGCCCTGTGGGAGAGCACCGCGGTCCGCTACCGGGAGGTGCCCGCCATGGTGGACGGCGAGCTGCTGTGGGCGCCGCTCGGGTACGAGGGGGAAGCCTCTGCCGCGACGGCGCAGGACGAGGCGTCGCCGGCGCTCCTGCCGCTCTGTGACGCGGGGTGGGTGGCAGCGGCGTGACGCCGCCCTCAAAGAACCCGGGCGCGCTCCGACCGCCCCCCTGCGCCAGGGCGTCCCGGCCTCGGCCGCCTCCCCGCGCCCCGCCGTGCTAGAGTTGAGGAACCACCTCCCAGGAGGCTTCCATGGTTCCTCTTGCCGTCCCTCTGCGACGAGCGGCCGCGGCCTCTGCCATCCTCGGTGGCGCCTCGGTGCTGCTCGGCTGGGCCCGGGATATCGAAAGCCTCGGACACGTCTTCCCGGGCCAGACGTCGATGGGCCCGACCGGGGCGCTCACCTTCATGCTCGCGGGCACCGCGCTGTGGTTGCCACCCGAGGCCCCCGCGCGCGCCACCCGCCTCGCCCGGCGCGTGCTCGCCTTTCTGGTCCTGGCCATGGGCCTCGTCCGGCTCTTCGGGTACCTCCTCCGCTGGGACGTCGGCATCAGCCACCTCCTCGCCATCCCGTCTGCCGGCCAGCCCATCGCCCTCAACTCGGCCATCGGCTTCATCCTCGTGGGCCTCGGGCTCGTCCTTGTCGACCACGAGACCCCGCGCCAGTTCCGGCCTGCGCAGCCCCTGGCCGCGGCCGTGCTCGCCCTCTCGTGGCTGGCCATCGTCGGCTACATCTTCAACGCCACCTCTATATACGGGAGCGCCGCCCACATCCCGATGGCCTTCTCCACGGCCGTCATCTTCGCCGTGCTCGGGCTCGGCATCCTGTGCGTCCGGCCCGATCGCGGCCTCTTCGCCATCTTCACCCGCGACAGCATGGCCGGTCAGGCCGCGCGCCGCCTCGCCCCCGCCTTCTTCATCGCCCCGCTCCTGGTCGGCTGGCTGCGCCTCATGGGCGAGAAGGCCGGCTACTACGAGAGCACGGTGGGCGTCTCGATCATGACCGTGAGCCTCAGCCTGCTCGGCTTTGGCGCCATCTGCTGGCACTCCTCCTCGCTCGAGCGCGCCGAGACCCTGCGCCGGCTCCTCGAGAAGCGCCGCGCCGCCGAGCACGCCGCCACCCGCGTCCTGGCCCAGGCCGAGACCGCCGAGGGCGCCGTGCGCGGCATCATCCAGGTCCTGTGCGAGGCGCTCGACTTCGGCGCCGGCGCCTTCTGGAGCGTCGAGGAGAGCGCCCAGGTGCTGCGCTGCCGCGAGTTCTGGCGCGCCCCGGCGGCCCCCGCCCCGAGCGCTGCCTCCCTGAGCGAATCCAGCCACTTCGAGCAGGCCACCCGGAAGAACAACTTCCCGCGCGGCGTCGGCCTCCCGGGCCGCATCTGGGCCAGCGGGCGGCCCCTGTGGCTCTCCGATCTGGCCGCCGATCCCACCGCGCCCCGCGGCCCCGCGGCCCGTCAAGACGGGCTGCACGGCTGCTTCGGCTTCCCCGTGACTCTCGCCGGCCGCACCATCGGCGTGCTCGAGTTCTTCGCCAGCGAGGTGCGCCAGTCCGACGACGAGCTGCTCAAGATGCTGGCGGTCATCGGCAGCCAGCTCGGCCAGTTCCTCGAGCGCAAGCGCGCCGACGCCGAGGTCGTGCGCGCCAAGGAGGCGGCCGAGGCCGCGGCCCGCGCCAAGAGCGAGTTTTTGGCCAACATGAGCCACGAGATCCGGACCCCCATGAACGCCATCATCGGCATGGCCGATCTCCTCATCGAGACCGAGCTCCTCCCCGAGCAGCGCCGGTACGTCGAGATCTTCCGCCGCGCCGGCAACAACCTCCTCGGCATCATCAACGACGTCCTCGACCTGTCCAAGGTCGAGGCCGGGCGCCTGAGCCTCGAGCAGGTCGGCTTCCACCTGCCCGAGCTGGTGGAAGAGGTGGCCGAGATGATGACCGTGCGGGCCCACGAGAAGGGCCTGGCGCTCGTCGTCACGGTGCACCCCGAGGTCCCCGCGCGCCTCGTGGGCGACCCCCACCGGCTGCGCCAGATCCTCGTCAACCTCGTCGGCAACGCCATCAAGTTCACCGAGCGCGGCCAGGTCGGGCTCGTGGTCGAGCGCGACGCGCGCGCGCCGGGGGCGCTGCGCTTCTCCGTGTCCGACACCGGCATCGGCATCCCCTCCGACAAGCTGGACTCCATCTTCGACAGCTTCACCCAGGCCGACACCTCCATGACGCGGCGCTTTGGCGGCACCGGGCTCGGGCTCGCCATCTCGCGCCGCCTGGTCGAGCTCATGGGCGGGCGCATCTCGGTGGAGAGCGAAGTGGGACGCGGCACCGTGTTCCGCTTCACCGCCTGTTTCACGCTCCAGGACGAGACCGGGCGGCCCGGGGCGGATCCCGGCGCCGCGGCCGTCGATCTCGCCGGGGTGCGCGCCCTGGTGGTCGACGACAACGCCGTCAACCGCCTGGTCCTGCGCGAGGCGCTCGTCGCCTGGGGCGCCGTGGTGAGCGAGGTGTCCACCGGCGGCGAGGCGCTCGCCGAGGTGCACCGCGCCCGCGACGAAGGCCGCCCCTTCCGCCTCATCCTGCTCGACTCCAGCCTGCCGGGCATGAGCGGGTTCCAGTTCGCCGAGACCCTGCGGCACGGCCTCGCCGGCACCGGCGCGGTGCTGCTCATGCTGGCCTCGGATCAGACGGGCGGCGACACCACCCGGTGCCGCGAGCTCGGCATCGCCGGCTTCATGCTGAAGCCGGTGAAGCGGCGCGAGCTGCACGAGGCCATCAACGCCGCCTTCCGCCTTGCCCAGGTGGCCACGGTGGCGCCGGCCCCGGCGGCGCCCGCGGCGGCACCTGCTTCGGGGGAGGCCCTGCGCATCCTGCTCGCCGAGGACTCGGAGGACAATCGGGCCCTGGTACTGGCCTTCCTCCGGCAGACGCCGCACCACATTGAGATCGCCGAGCATGGCCAGGAGGCGGTGGACAAGTTCAGGGCCGCGGCCTACGACCTCGTGCTCATGGACATGCAGATGCCGGTGATGGATGGCTACAGCGCCACCCGGGCGATCCGCCAGTGGGAGGCGGAGAACAGCCGGCCGCGCACGCCGATCGTCGCACTCACGGCGTTTGCCCTGGCGACGGAGGCCGACCACAGCCTCGCGGCCGGGTGCGATGCGCACGTCACCAAGCCCATCACCAAGGCGACGCTCATGAAGGCGATCGCCGAGCACGCGCATCGTCCGGCGGCTCCCCTGGGCAGGGGCTCGTCCCTGGCGGGGCCGGCGTCCCCGTCTCACTGAGGCAGACTACCGGTATCGTCAATGCCTGCCAGCCGCGCGGCTTTCCAGTAGGGCGCCAACGTGGTAGCGCATGGCGCATGCGCGAGATCGTCCCCGGCATCTTCACCTGGCCCTGGTTCTCCGAACGTCATGGCTACGACTTCAACGGCTACCTCGTGCGTCACCCGGGCGGCCCCCTGTGCATCGATCCGGTGGAGATGCCAGACGACGTGCTGGAGACCCTCGGCCGCGAGACCGTGGCGCGCATCCTCCTGACCAATCGCAACCACTATCGCGACGCGGCCCGCCTGCGCGCCCGCACCGGTGCGCGCGTGGCCGTCCACCCCGCCGACGCCGCCTTCGTCAGGGACAAGGGCGTGACCGTGGACGATTCGCTCACGGTGGGCGAGCGCGTCGGACCCTTCACCGTGGTGGCCGCGGGCGGCAAGTCCCCGGGCGAGATCGCCCTCCACTGGCCCGAACGTCGCCTGCTCGTCGTCGGGGACATCTGCGTGGGCAAGCCGCCCGGCGCGCTCGGCCTCCTGCCCGAGTCCGTGATGGACGATCCGGCGGCCCTGCGCATGAGCCTGCGCCAGCTCGCCACCCTCGACGTCGACACCCTCCTCGTAGGCGATGGCGTGCCCATCCTGAGCGGCGCGCGAGCGGCCCTCGCCCAGCTGGTCGCCAGCTTCCCGCAGTAGATCGGCGCTGCCCGGCGCAGCGGCCGACCGGAGCCCCTCTGCCCCGACGGACCCGGACATAGTATCCTCCCTCTCGACCGCGCGGATGGCCGCCAGCGCCGCGTCCCACCCCTAGACCACAGACGAGAGACGATGTCCCTTCCGCAAGTCGCCCCGTCCCTCACCCGGAAACAGAAGCGCCTCATCCTGCTCGGCACCATGCTGGCGCTGTTCCTCGGCGCCCTCGACCAGACCATCGTCGCCACCGCCGGCCCCATCATCCAGTGCCGCCTGCACATCGCCCCTTCGGTCTACATCTGGATCACCGCCTCGTACCTCGTCGCCTCCCTGGTCATGGTGCCGGTCTACGGCAAGCTCTCGGATCAGATCGGACGGAAACCCATCCTGCTCGTCGGTCTCAGCCTGTTCCTCGTCGGCACGCTCCTGTGCGGCCTGGCCACCGGCGCGCCCTCCCTCATCGCCTTCCGCGCCCTCCAGGGCCTCGGCGCCGCCTCCTTGTTCTCGGGCGCCTTCTCGGTCATCGCCGACGTCTTCCTCCCGCACGAACGGGCCATGTATCAGGGCTTCCTGAGCGCCGTCTTCGGCATGGCGACCATCATCGGCCCGGTGGTGGGCGGCGTCATCGCCTCGCGCTTCGGCTGGCAGTGGGCGTTCTTCTTCAACCTCCCGCTCGGGCTGTTGGCGCTCGCCGTCATCGGCCTGCGCATGCCGCACATCCTGCCCCCCGAGGCCGCGCGCGGCGGCGGGGTGGACGTCCTCGGCGTGCTCCTCCTCGCTGTGGGCGTGGGCCCGCTGCTCGTGGCCCTCACCTTCGGCCGCTCCCACATCGCCCCGGGCAACCCGGGCTTCTTGTGGAGCTCGAGCGAGATCCGGGGCCTGTTTTTGCTCTCCGCCCTCGGCCTCATCGCCTTCGTCCTCGCCGAGCGCAGGGCCAAGAACCCGATCGTCGACTTCAGCCTCTACGCCCAGCGCGTCTACGGCTACACCAACGCCGCCCAGTTCCTGCTCGGGGCCAGCTTCCTCGCCGGCATCGTCTTCCTCCCCCTGTTCATGGTCGAGGTGCTCGGCGCGAGCGCCACCCGGGCCGGCCTCCCGCTCGTCTTCCTGTCGCTCGGCATCTCCTTCGGCGCCGCCACCGGCGGCCGGATGGCCGTCTCCCGGGGGCGCTGCAAGCCACCGCTCCTCATGACCGTCGGGGCGCTCACCATCGCCTACGGCGTCATGGGCGCCACCCTGGCCGAGACCACCTCCTCGGGCAGCATCTCCCTCCGCATGCTCATCATCGGCCTGTGCACCGGCCCCACCTTCCCCCTCTACACCATCGCCGTCCAGAACTCGCTCCCCCGCGAGCGGCTCGGCGTCGCCACCTCGGGCATCGGCTTCGCCCGCTCGCTCGGGCAGGTCGTGGGCCTGGCCCTGCTCGGCACCATCTTCACGAGCGTCCTGGCTGCCCAGGGCGCCGCGGCCCGCACCACCAGCCCCGCCTGCGAGAGCGTCGCCGCCACCAGCGCCGAAGCGTCCGCGCCCACCGCCGCAGCCGCAGTCGCTGCCGGCAATACAAGCCCCCCGCGCGACGCCACCACCCGCGCCGCCTACACCCTGGCGACCGCGCGGCTCTACCAGATCTCGGCGCTCTTGGCGCTCGTCGCCTTCCTCTTCACGCTCGCCATGCCCGACGTCCGCTTCGGGCCCAAATGGGCCCGGCCCCAGGCCGCCCCTGGGGCCAGCGCCTCATAGAGGCCCTGCCGAGTCCATGGCCTTCATTGAAGCGGGGGCGCCGGAACACTAGAATCCGAGCGGCGTGCGCCCATGAAATTGACCCATGTCGAGATGCGCAACTTCCGCGCCTTCGGGGAGGCAGACTTCGATCTGATCCACCCCACGAGCGGAAAGCCACTCGATGTCGTGCTTCTGGTGGGCGGCAACGGCTCGGGCAAGAGCTCGTTTCTGCATGGAGTCGCCGGCCTCTTCGGCCGTCTCGTACGAGATTATGGCGCCGATCCCCTGGCAGACGAGGACGTAAGAAGTGGCACGAATGAACTCCTGGTGCGCGCGGGGTGGCTCGACGCAGGACTTTTCAGCCAGGGGGTTACGGCCGCATTCGGCGCCCGGAGACATGAAGGTGGGGGGTGGAAGTGGCGCCTGAATACTCTCCCTCGTCTGGGGGATATGAGGCTGCTGAAGTCGTGGCAAATCAGTGTGCGCACAAACAGACAAATGGATGCAACCGGGCTCATCGTAGGCTTCGACGTCTACCGCCTCCTTCCACCCGTCGCTATCGAAGGGCCGAACTTACGGCAGGTCCCGCAGCACCGGGCACACATGGCGCTCGCCCCCACGCTCCGCCGCAGCGGTGAGCTAGTCACTCGTTTCGCGCAGCTCAAGCAGTGGATCGTGAACATCGACTTCATCCGCGCCAAGGCCAAGGCCGACCGCAACGAGGAATCGCCCCTCTGGGACCACCTGCACCGGGCCCTCAACACGTTCTTTGCCCCCTACGTCTTCGATCGCGTCGATGAGCGGTTCGAGGTCTGGTTCCACAGCCCCACCGGCCGGATCCGCCTGGAGGCCCTGAGCGACGGCTTCCGCAGCCTGTTCGTCATCATCACCGAGCTCCTCCTGCGCATGAGCCTGGCCACAACCGACATGCAGCAGCTCCCCTTCCAGGAGGCCGTGTGCCTCATCGACGAGATCGACGCCCATCTGCACCCCGCCTGGCAGGAGCGCATCGTGCCCACGCTGCGGCAGCTCTTCCCCAACGTGCAATTCATCGCCACTACCCACTCCCCCCTCGTCGTCAGCTCCGTCGAGCCCCACGAGGTGTTCGAGCTCGAGGAGACGCCATGAGCGCGATGCGGGCCCGTCGCCTCGACCAGCGGCTCCGCAAGATGCCGAGCCCCGTCGTGCCCATCCTCAAGGAAGTGTTCGGCGTCGAGCGCCCGCGCTGGATCCTGGAGCCGTCCCTGGCCGTGCAGCGGCTCTTCTGGGAGCGCTGCGGCGCCGACTTCGTGCCCCCGGCCCAGATCCACCTCGTCGCAGGCTGGGTGGCGACCGAGCAGCTGCGGGACCTGCACGGCCGGGTGATCCCCGGCCTCGAAGCCGCCCCCGGTGAGGCCGCGCTCTTCTTCATCGATCTGGAACCGCAGGCCAACTGGGGCCACCCCTGCGAGTACGTCCTCATCGGACGCGATGGCAACATCACCCGGGCCCGCTATCACTGGCCGCCGGCGCGTCATGAACTCATCGCCCTCAAGCGGCCCCCCGGCATCTCCATCCACCCATGATCCGGGCGTTCTTGGTCGCCGGAGGCATCGACGGTGCCCACTATGATATCCGCTATCGGAACGATCTCGGCGCCTTCTACAAGCTGCTCGTCCACGTGATCGGCATCCCGCCACACCAGGTCCGCGTCTGCCACCGGGACGGCGGCGCCGGCGATCTGGACGACGACGGGCGCCTCGAGCATTTCCTGCCGGCGACCCGACCCGAACTCGAGACGGGGCTGCGCTGGCTGGCCGAGGCCGGCCCTGAAGACCTCGCCATCCTCGTCGCCTCCAACCACGGTGATCCAGACGGCCTCTGCCTCTGGGGCGCCGGTGAGTTCCTCCCGCCGTCGGCCGTGCAGGAGATGCTCACGCCCTGCGCCGCGACCAAGCTCCTCGTCTTCGGCCAGTGCTATGCCGGGCGCTTCGCATCCATCGCGCTCGATCGCACCGTCATCTGCTGCGCCTGCGAGCCCGACCAACCCTCGTACGCCCACCCCGACAAGAACTACGATTCCTTCCTCTATCACCTCGCCACGGCCCTCGCCGGTGAGACGCCCGATGGCACACCACCGAACGTACCCTTGGCGCGCACGGGACCCGCACACGTGGCCGAGGCGTTTCGCTATGCCCAGGAGAGCAACCGCACGCCCGAGACGCCGCGACTCATCGATCCCTTGGCGCTGGCGCCAACGCTCGATCTACGCCGCTTCGCCCGTTAGGGGCGTCCGGCACCGTCGCTTGACAAGGATCCCCGGCGGGTGACACGGTGATGGGACCCTAAAACGTCGAGGGAGCCCATGTCCCATGGTAAGTCATCCCGCTCTGGGTCTTCGAGGCAGCCTCCTCACCAGGGGAATGGGGAACACGGGGACGCAAACGCCCCCAGCCGCTCGTTTTCATTACCGCCTGGGTACTACGAGCATTACGGCATCCGCCCCCCGGCGTCTTCTCCCGGGGCGGTCCAGGCCCGCGCCGGCCTGAATCAAAGCCGGCCTCTCCCCCGCGGCCTCCTCGAATATTACGGCGCCGTCCCGCGAGCGAACGCCGACCCTTCCCCGAGCCCGGTGCAGCACAAGGAGAACGCGCAGACCGAGCCGGCCTCGGAGACAGCGCAGATCCACGAGGCCGCCGCCCACGGTACGAGCGGCGCGAGCGGCACGCTCCCCCACCTCGCCGAGATCCAACGCTCCTTCGGCGACCACGACGTGAGCCACATCAAGGCCCACACGGACGACCGGGCCACCGCCGCCGCGCGCTCGATGGGGGCCGAGGCCTTCGCGACCGGCGAGCACGTGGCCTTCGCCGGCTCGCCCAGCCTGCACACCGCGGCGCACGAAGCCGCCCACGTCGTCCAGCAGCGAGCCGGCGTCCAGCTCAAGGGCGGCGTCGGCGAGGTCAGAGACCAGTACGAGCAGCACGCAGACGCCGTCGCCGACCGGGTCGTGCAGGGGAAGTCGAGCGCCGCGCTGCTCGATGAGTTCGTGGGCGGCACCAAGGGGCAGGGCGCGGTGCAGCTCAAAGGCCAGACCCCCCCCGCCGGCTCCGGCTATCAGGACGGGGAGAACTCCTACGCCGCGGTCCAGAACCTCTTCAAGGGCGGAGCGAAGCCGACCGCCGAGACCCTCATCAACACCATCTACCGCTGCACCCTCGCCCAGCGCACCGCCCTCCGCAACGACGCCACCTTCCTCGGCAAGGTGGTGAAGGCCGGCTACAGCGGCTCGGACCTCCTCCGCGTCCTCGAGAAGCTGATCCTCACGCCGGTCAAGATGATCGAGACCTACGCCATCCAGGCCAAGTTCAGCGACGCGAGCGAGCTGCGCCGCATCATCGCCGACGCCAACGTCGCCCAGCGGGTGGCCCTCATCAAGAACCAGAAGGTGTGCGAGAAGCTGCACGACGTCTTCGCCGACATCACCCCCGCGAACCTCTTCGGCACCGACGTCACCGTCGGGCAGAAGGCGCAGATCGAAGCGCTCCCCTGGTACAGCAAGTGGGCCGCCCCCAAGGCCGGCGACAAGAAGCCGACCGACGTCGACACCGAGAAGGGCCTGTCCGAGCTGGTGACGGACCGGGAAGCGCGGGCGAAGAGCCCGGTCTGGTCGTTCATGGCCCACCTGCTCGGCATGGCGTCCGAGCCGACCGTCAAGTGGGCGGACCTCCTCCGTCATCTGCCGCGTGGCAAGGCCTTGAACACCACGCAGCGCGCCGCGCTCGACAAGTGCGCGCTCGAACTGACGGACGAGATGACCGTCGATGAGCTCCTGCAGCTCTTCGAGGTGCGCTTCGGCTGCAGCCTGGTCGACGCCACCACGCTCGGGGAGAAGCACAAGGACTACGACCGGGTGCACATCAAACACCTGTGGGATCAGCTCCAGCGGCTGCCCCCCGAGCACGTCACGCAGCAACTCATCCGCCGCATCGGCGTCTACGACGCCGGCGGTGGCTCGGGCGGCGCCTACAACGATCTCGGGACCTCCCACGGCACCATCACCCTCGGCGACGCCGATGTCGACGGCACCAAGGGCGGCGCCGACTGGGCCTACTTCGAGGCCACCACGCGCCATGAGGTCGGCCACGCCGTCGACGTGCAGGTCGGCGGCTACGAACGGTTCACCTCCAAGTGCAAGGCCCAGTGGCGGCGCTACCAGACCGCCGACGCCTTCGTCGCCGAGTTCATCCGCGTCACCGGCGGCGACGCCAAGCTCAAGGCGGCGGCGCAGCAGTTCCTCGACGGCACCCTCTCCAAGACGCAGTGGAACAAGGCCGTCGACGCGCAGAAGAGCCTCAAGGCGCCCAAGGGGAACGTCAAGTTCGCGCTCGCCAACCTCTCGGCCGACTACACAACCCTGGTCAACAACCCCACCGCCGAGGTCAACGGTCGCAAGTTCTGCGTGCGCTGGGGCGGCGAATACATGAGCTGGGCCGTCGCCGGCGAGGACACGGCCGGCATCAGCGACTACGCCTACAACTCGTGGGCCGAGTTCTTCGCCGAGACCTACTCCAAGTGGTTCGACGGCAAGCCGCCCAACTACGACTACAGCAAGAAGCTGCCCGCCTGGATCGAGAGCGCGGGCTTCGGCAGGGTCGTGGGCCACGAGGATCCGGCCAAGGCGGCGAAGAAAGGCAGTGGCAGTACGCCCAAGGGCAAGTAAACGACCAGACGACGCCGCGCGACGGGGCCACGGAGCAGGATGAGATGAAGAGGTTCTACGGGATCGTTCTCCTCGCCGTCGCGGCCTGCACGGTCGACCATCCGGCCGACGCCCGGAAGCCCCCGGCCGCGGCCCGGGACACCAAGGGACCCGCCATGGAGCAATCGCAGATCATCGCCGCGGTCAGAAAGCACCTCGAGGCCGGCGGCATCACCAACGCCGCCCAGCTCTCCGTCACCGACGCCAGCTACCCCCTCGATCACGACGAGAGCTCCTGGCGCTTCTTCATCGCCAAGGAGCAGCGCCCGAACCCGCCCAAGGACTGGAAGGGCCAAGAGCACTTCGTCGCCGTCGACGTCGCGAGCGGCAAGGTCTACTGGAAGGATGAGAGCGCCGCGGCCGCCTACCTGCAGGCGATGGGCTATCCGGGCCACCCCGACCGGCTCCTCCCCGAAGAGGTGTTCGCCGCGTGGTACGGCCTGACGCGCGGCGTCCCGGCCCCGATGGTGTTTGGCCAGAGCGGCAACACCCCACCGGAGGTGCGGCGGCTCGTATCGCGGCCGGCGACCCAGAAGAAGGACGGGCTGCTCGTGACGACGGCCTGGACCAGCGAGCTGCGAGACCACCGCATGACGCGCCACACGCTGACCGTCCACCCCGACGGGCACATCGTCACCGAGAGCGTCGCCGGCGCGGATCTCGTCAAGAAGTAGTCCCCTGCAAGAGGGGCGGTACAGTGATGGGCATCATGGATGCCGATCACTTCTCCCTCTTCATGACCCCGCTCTCCGTCTTCCACCTGCCCGACATGGACGACGTCAACGAGGAGCTGACCGCGCGCCTCCTCGCGGAGGCCGAGCTCTCTCGGGGCGTGATGCGCAGCAATATCGGCGGCTGGCACTCGGTGCCCGACCTCAGCCGGCGCCCCGAACCCTGCTACCGCGCGCTCCTGCAGATCGTCGTCGACCGCGTGCGCGAGGTCCACGACCGCGTCGTAGAAGCAGCGGGCCTGCCCCCGTCGCCGCCGTTCCTCTACGGCGTGCAAGGCTGGGCGATGGTGATGCGCGACGGCGATTACGCGACGCTCCACGACCACGCCGACGCCCACTGGTCGGTGGTCTACTACGCCGACGCGGGCGACGCCGACCCCGAGATGCACCCCCACTCCGGCCTGCTGGCCTTCGTCGACTCGCGCCGGACCGGCCGATCGATCGTCGGCCTCGACCTGTTCCCGACCACGTTCACGGTGCGGCCCCACACCGGGGCCCTGGTCGTGTTCCCGGGCTTCCTGCAGCACTACGTTCATTGCTACCGCGGCGAGCGACCGCGCGTGAGCATCTCGTGCAACGTGCAACTGGAGTCAGCGCACCGCCCCGGTTGAACTCCCAGCCCATGCCCGCACCGGGCCATCCCTGCCCACACCGAGACAAGTAGCGCCACCCCAGGGCCCCGGCAGGCCATCCCAGGGACAGGGTAGGCCAGCGCAGGGACTTGGGGAGGCCGTCACAGAGGCTGGATGGGGTGTCACAGGGACTGGATAGGTTCTCACAGGGACTGGATAGGGGTCCTGTAGCGACTGGATAGGGTCTTGTGAGGACTGGATAGGGGCCTTGTAGGGACTGGATAGGGATCCTGTGGGGACTCGATAGGGTCTTGTAGGGACTAGATAGGGGCCCTGTGGGGACTCAATAGGGTCTTGTAGGGATTAAGATGGGGTCTTGTGGGGACTGGAT
>DATAGU010000163.1:0-48228 GCA_036263495.1 Polyangia bacterium
CGGGACTTCACGCTCAACAGCGTGCAGGAGGCGCTGGCCGAGCTCTTCGCCTGCGTCCCGGTGTACCGCAGCTACGTGGCGCCCGAGGACGTGACGCTGAACGAGGTGGACCGCGCCCACGTGGAGGCGGCGGTGCGCGCGGCCAAGCGGCGCAACCCGGCGGTGAGCGAGTCGCTGTTCGACTTCCTGCGCCAGCTCCTCCTGTGCGAGGATCCCGAGGGGCTCGACGAGCGCCAGCGGGCGGAGCGGCGCGACTTCGTGCTGCGGCTGCAGCAGCTCACCTCCCCGGTCACGGCCAAGGGGATCGAGGACACGGCGTTCTATCGCTACTTCCCGCTCGCCTCGCTCAACGAGGTGGGCGGCGAGCCCGACCGCTTCGGCACCTCGGTGGAGGAGTTCCACCGCTTCAACCTGGAGCGGCAGCGGCTCTGGCCGCACGGGCTGTCGGCGACGACCACGCACGACACCAAGCGCAGCGAGGACACGCGGGCGCGCATCGCGGTGCTATCGGAGATCCCGGAGGCCTGGGCGCAGGCGGTGGCGCGCTGGCGGACGCTGAACCAGCGCCACAAGACGGACGTCGGCGGGACGGAGTTGCCGGACGCGAACGAGGAGTATCTCCTCTATCAGACGCTCGTCGGGACGTGGCCGCTCGCGCCGCCCGACCTGGCGGGGCACGAGCGGTACGTGGGGCGCATCCAGGAGTACATGAACAAGGCGCTCAAGGAGGCCAAGGTCCACACGAGCTGGGTGAACCCGAACGAGGCGCACGACCGCGCGATCGAGCGCTTCGTGCAGGCGGCGCTGGACCCGGTCGGTGGTCAGCCGTTCGCGGCCGAGGTCACGGCGCTGGTGCGGCGCATCGCGCCGGCCGGGCTGTGCAACGCGCTCTCGCAGGTGGTGCTCAAGATCGCCTCGCCGGGGGTGCCGGACTTCTATCAGGGGACGGAGCTGTGGGACTTCAGCCTGGTGGATCCGGACAACCGCCGGCCGGTGGACTATGAGCTGCGCCGCCGGCTGCTCGGGGAGCTGCGCGCGGTGGCCGAGGCGGAGCTGCCGGCGCTGGCCGAGCGCCTCCTGCGCCATCCCGAGGACGGGCGGGTGAAGCTCCTCGTGACCCTGCGCGGGCTCGGTCTACGGCGGGCTCGGCGCGAGCTGTTCGAGCGCGGCGAGTATCGTCCGCTCGAGGCGCAGGGAGGGCACGCGGAGCAGGTGGTCGCGTTCGGCCGGCGGCTCGGCGAGGAGGAGGTGGTGGCGCTGGCGGCGCGGGGCTTCGTCGGGCTCGGGATGCCCGAGCGGCTGCCGCTCGGGCCCGCGGTGTGGCGCGACACGGCCGTGGCGCTCGGCGAGGGGGGGCGTCGCGCGCGCTATCGCGATGTGCTCACCGGGCGGGTGGTGGTGACGCGCGACAGCGGGGCGCTGGTGATGGGGGAGGTGTTCGCGCACCTGCCCGTGGCGTTGCTGGAGCGTGGTTGAGCCGGAACACCCCAGTTGGATGCCGTCGCGAGGCACAGCCAGCGGCGGCGAGGCAAGGAGGGAATGGAGGGAGCGTACTGGAAGTACGCGACCGACTGACCGACGCCGCATCGCCGTCGCTGGCTGCGCCGCAGCAGGCAGACAGCTGGGGTGTTTCGGCTGGGCCGGGCTATCTGAGGTTCATCGCCTCGGCGAGGAGGCGGTAGGAGCGCTGCCGATCTTCGACCCGCATGGAGAGGTCGAGGAACACGAACTCGTCGGTCTTGAAGCGCCCGGCCAGCTCGATGAGCGTCTCCCGGCACTGCGCGGGCGTGCCGACGAGGTTGGGGCGGAAGCCCCGGTTCCTCTGGTGGCGCGCGATCTCCTGCGCCTCGGCCTCGGTCTCGGCGCACACGCCGGCCATGGCCAGGCACGCGCGCGGCTCGGGGGTCTCCTCGCTGGGCCGGAAGCGCGCGCGGTAGCGCTCGAGCAGCTCGGGCGAGGGGGGCGCCGGGCGATTGAGGAACAGCGCGAGTCCGTAGGACGCGCTCTCTGCGCCGGCGAGCTCCGCGGTGACCGCGCCTCCCGAGCCGAGGACCCAGGGCTGGGGGCGGCCCACGCCACGGGGCCGGGCCAGCACCGCGCCCTGGCCTCGCACGTACTTGAAGAGCTCCCGGACCCGCTCGGCGTAGCGATCCGAATCGGGGACCTCGTAGCGCTCGGGGGCCTCGGGGTTGTCGGCTTCGGGCGGGGCCGCGGGCAGCGCCTCGCCGCGGAAGGCGGCGGCCCGGAGGCTCGGGATGGCGCCGCTGCCCACGCCGAGATCGATGCGCCCGGGATAGAAGCACTCGAGCACGCGGACGTCCTCGGCCACCCGCAGCGGCGGATGGAACGCGAGCAGGACGCCGGCCGTGCCGACCCGGATGTTCTCGGTCACGCCGGCGATGAGCGAGACCATGACGAGCGGGCTCGAGTGCGCCACGTCGACCTCATGGTGCTCCGCGATCCAGTAGCGCGAGTAGCCCCAGGCTTCGACGAGCGGGGCGATCTCGATGCTCTCGTGCAGCACCTCGTAGGGCTTGCGGTCTTCGGTCAGGCGGCAGATGTCGAGGACGCCGAGCTTGATCTGCGGCATGGGTCACCGGTTCTCCGTGCGGCGGGCCTGGGCCCGGGGGGGCGGAGGCAGGACGTAGTCGCGCCACCGGCCGGGGTCGCCGCTCTTGCCGTCCATGGCGGCGACGGCGATGTTGTACATCTCCCGCGCGGTGACGTAGTGGAGCACCCAGCGGCGGTGGTCGTTGTAGCGGGTGGTGAGCTCGCGATGGAGCATCTCGCCGCCGGGACCGAGGAGCGAGGTCGCGGTCTTCTCCGGGGCGCCGTGGGTGTGGACCTTGACGAACACCCACTCGGGGCGGCCGGCGACGTGGATGGCCTGCTGGGTCCAGGTGCGCAGGCGGCCGGGCGTGGGGGGATCGATGGCGGTGAGGTGGCCGTTGTCGATGCGCACCGGGCTCCGGCCGCCGCGCCAGGCGAGGCCGAGCGGCCCCTCGATGATGAGCAGCCGGTCGTCGCGGCGCTCGCCGACGCGCGCGCGGCCGCCCTGCTCGTAGGCGCGGGCGCGGTGGAGGTCGCCCTCGGGCCAGTAGATCTGGTTGACGATGCCGGGCTGCGACTCGTCGGGCGCGGCGGGGAAGGTGAAGTCGGCGTAGCAGCCGGTCTCGTGGAGGAGCGGGATCTCATCGTCGACGCCGCACCAGCGGCGGTCGCGGCGGGCGTTGGCCAGGCACCAGTTGCCGTGGATGAAGCCGTAGCGCAGGCGGCCGCCCGGGTCGCGCGCGAGGTGGCCGTGGGCGGCGTAGGCGGCGAGGTAGCCGAGGAGGTCCTGGCGCAGGCGGGGCGCGGTGTCGCCGTCGTGGTGCAGGTGCACCTCGACCTCGCCGAGGCCGGCCTCGACGAGGCGGCCGAGCCGTTCGAGGTAGCTCGGGGCGTACTGCTCGCCGGGGAAGAAGAAGCTGTGCCGGGGCGGGCGGCCGTCGGCGTCGCGGTAGCGCGCGGCGAGGCGGGGGTAGCCCTCCTCCCAGGCGCGCACGCGGTCCTCGCCCATGGCGGGCGACGCGCCGCCCCACAGGGGTTCGTAGTGGTCGCACACGGCGAAGAGGAGGTGGCGCGGGCTGTCCGGAGGGGCCCGCAGGGTGAGCTGCTGCTCGCCGAGGTGGCGCAGGTACGCGGGCAACCAGCGGTGCAGGTTCTTTTCGCCGAGGCGGGCGACGAGGCGGGCGATCACGTGGACCCTCCGACGAGGATGACCCCCAGCTGGCGGTGGGGGGGGAGATCGGCGGCCAGGCCGAGGAGGAGGCTCTCGTCGGTGGCGCCGGCCCGGGCCAGGAGGACCACGCCGTCGACCTGCTCGATGGCGCCGAGGTGGTCGCCGATGGCGGTGAAGTGGCTGAGGTCGGCGACGAGGTGCGCGAAGCGCTGGGGGCTGCGCGCGCTGGCCTGGGTCAGGATGTTGAGGGCGGCGGCCGGGGTGTCGCCGGGACGCGGGTTGAGGAGCGCCAGGGCCGGCTCGAGCCAGTGGGTGGTGTAGAGGACGTCGGCCTCATCGGGCATGGACTGCGGGAGGCCCTGGGTGGGTTGCGGCGTGGCGGCGAGCAGGGCCACGGGCTGATGCGCCATCTCGGCCAGGCTGCGGGCGAGGTGGAGTCCGAGGGGTAGGATCACGAGATCGGGGCTGGTGCTGAGCAGGCCGACGATGACGCTGCCGTGGTGGCGGATCCGGCGGGCCGCGGTGATGAAGCCGAGTCGCACCGCCGGGTCGTTGGGCGCGAGCGGTGCAGGATCGGGGCGGGCCGCGAAGGAAGGGAGGCGTGGATACACGGCCTCCATCATAACCGATAGATCCGGCGGGACGCCGCGATTGGAGGGTGACAGGGGGTGCTGGTCTCAGGGCAGGGGGGTGCTGGTCCCAGTGCAGGGGGTGCTGGGTCCAATGCAGGGGGTGCTGGTCTCAGGGCAGGGGGTGCTGGTTTCAGGGCAGGGGAGGGCGGTCCTCTTCTGATGGGGTGGGGTTTGGGTGCCCGGGAGCGGGAGGGGCGAGGCGGGCTCCGGCCCTGGCTCGACGCACCTGCCGGCTTGCGCTAGCTTGATGGCCGCGGGCGCCATGCCCACCCGGGTCAAGGGCCCTGCTCGCGCTCCGATAACGAGGATCAAGAGGACGACAACAAGGCGCGATGACGCCGCTCAACCAGCAAGGTGGAGGGAATCAGGTCCGGACAGGGCCGCACGCCGGCGGTGCCCGGGAGGACGTCGTCCGCTGCTGGACCGATGAGGAGCCGGGCCTGCGGGAGGTGCTGGCGCAGCTCGGCCGGCTCTGGCGCCGCGCCTGGCGACGCCGCGGCTGGTGGCTCGTGGTGTCGCTGGTCGTGACGACCGTGATCACGGTCTGGCGCCTGCGCCGCCCGCCCGAGTATCACGCGACGGTGATCTACCGCATCGTCGAGGGACCGGTGGCGCCGGTGGCGCGGCGCAAGACGCTGCGCAGCCTGTACCTTTATGGCCACATCCGGCGCGCGGCCTTCACGCCCGACCGCCTGGCCGAGCTCATCCGTACGAGCCCGGTGTTCCCCCCGTCCTGGCGCAAGAACCCGCTGAGCGCGGCGGCGGACGTCCTGGGGGACTTCGAGCTGCACCTGTTTCGGAACTTCTTCTTCGATGAGGGCGGCGATCCGGTGGAGCGCTCGGCCCGCGTGGCCCTCAATTATCACGGCCGGGACCCGGAGCTGGTCTACGAGGTGACGCGCGAGCTCGGCCGCTGGATGGAGGTGGCGCACCAGACGAGCCGGCTCGCGGAGCTCGAGGCGCAGTCGAAGATCGTCTCGGAGGCGCATTCCCACGCGAGCGTGGAGGTGTATCGCCGCGCGCAGGAGGTGGCGGAGTTCCAGGCGCAGATGGTGCGCCAGGTCTCGTTCGCGGACTGGGCGGCGCTCAATGACGCGCGCCGTCACCTGTCGGTGGCCCAGCAGCAGGCGCACGACTTCGCCATGCGCGACGAGTACGTCCAGTTTCAGCTCGAGCTCGAGCGGCATCGGCTGGTGCTGCAGTTCCAGCTGCTCGACGCGGGTCAGCCCGAACGGCGGGTGCGGACGCGGGATCGGCTCAAGCTGGCGCTCATCATCTGGGTGCTGCTCCTGCCCCTGGCAGGGTTGGCAGTGGCCGTCTTGGACCCGCGGATCTACGATGTCGGCGATGTACGCCATCTCGGTCTGCCTCTCCTCGGCGCGGTGCCGGTCTTCGTGGGGGTGGTGCGCGGGGACCAGGACCCGGGTCTCCTGAAGGACATGGAAAGGACCACGACGTGAGCCGTTTCACCCTGCGCGATCTGCGCGACCGGGTCCTCACCCTGTTCGCCAAGTCGCTGCGTTATTACCGCTGGGCGCTGGTGGTGTTCGTGATCGGCAGCGCGGCGGCCACGCTGGTCTCGTGGTTCCGGCCGCTGCAATACAAGTCCGACACGACGATCATCTACCGCGAGGGGCTGGCGTTCGACGATCCGGCCTGGGGCGGCTCGGTGCGGCGCCTCGGGGCGCGGCTCAAGGAGCTCTTGCTCGCGCGCACGCACCTCGAACGGATCATCCAGGAGTTCAAGCTCTATCCCCGCATCGTGGCCGAGCACGGCTATGGCGAGGCGGTGGACGAGATGCGCGGGGACATCACGTTCCAGTTCCGCGAGGGCGACACGTTCCGCATCTCGTACGAGGGCGACGCGCCGGAGCTGGTGCAGAAGGTGACGACGCGGCTGGCCGAGACGCTGGTGGAGCAGAGCACCAAGGACCGCGTGGAGCGGGCGACGGTGACCAAGGCGTTCCTCGATGCCGAGGCGGCGCGGGTGGCGGAGGAGCTGCACGCCAAGGAGCAGCGGCTCGGCAAGTTCCTCATCGCGCATCCCGAGTTCGCGCCCGAGGGCTGGGGGGCGTGGAGCCTGATCCGCTCGGTGCAGCAGGGGCCGGGGCAGGGGCCGACGGCGACCGAGGACGTGGCCTCGCTCGAGCTCGAGGCGGCGCGGGTGCGCGCGCGGATCTCGGTGTTGCAGTCGCAGCCCGATGAGAAGGGGGGCGACAACGAGGAGGCGAAGCTGTTCGAGCGGGTGACGACGGAGCTGCGGGCGGCGCGTCAGGATCTCGAGCAGAAGCTCACCCACTTCACCGATGAGCACCCGGACATCAAGGCGGCGCGCGCGCGGCTCAAGTCGGCGGAGGCGGCCTACGGGCGTCTGCCGCCGGAGCTCATCGAGCGGGCGGCGCGGCGGGGGGTGGACCAGCGCTCGCAGGAGATGGATCTCTTGCAGGCGCAGCTGGCGACGCTGACGGCGAAGATCACGACGGCGCGGGCGCAGCTCGGACCGAACTACAACGCGGCGGAGATCGAGGAGCGGGCGCGGCGCATCGCGGCGCTCGAGCTCGAGTGGTCGCAGCTCAACCGCGAGCTCGAGGAGGTGCGCGCGCGGCGGCAACAGATGGCGGAGAAGCAATTTCGCGCCACGGTGGCGGTGGACTCGGTGTCGGGGGATTATTCGCCGCAGGTCCAGGTGCTGGACCCGGCGCCGCTGCCGACCAAGCCGATCAAGTCGCGGCGGCGCCTGGTCATGCTCGGGGTGGTGGGGTCGGCGGCGCTGGGGGTGATCCTCATGCTGGTGTGCGGTCTGCTCGATGATCGGCTCTTCGATCGGGTGGATATCGAGAAGCTCGAGCTGGCGCCGCTGCTGGTGGTGGTGCCGCAATGGCCGCCACCGGGCCGGGTGCTGACGGTACGGCGCCCCGCGGCTCTCGGGCGGAGCGATTGATGGCGCGCCGCGGACACAAGGGTCAACCACGGCAGCCGGGGCTGCCGGCGCCGCTGCGGGTGGAGCCGGAGGGCTCGGGGGACGTGGAGCAGGCCGCGCTGCCCTCGGCGCTCCGGGTGGCGCCGGTGATCGAGGTGGGGGCGGCTCACCCGGCGGGCGGGGAGGAGGAGGCGGTGTCGGAGGCCACGGTGACGCAGGCGCGGGCGTCGGTGGCTTCGGTGCCTCCGCTCACCTCGCCGCCGCCGCGCGAGGAGCCACGGCAGGAGCCGGAGGAGCCCGAGCAGGAGCCGAAGTCCTCGTCGCTGCCGCAGGCCTTGATGCCCAGGGCGGTGGTGGTGACGGCGCCGCGGGCGCTCTCCCGGTCGGCCGATGCGGGAGGGTTTCCCCCGGGGACGAGGCTCGATCCCCGGCTCATCCTCCTGCGCGAGCCGGATTCGCCCCGCGCGGCCGCCTTCCGCGTGCTGCGGCACCGGCTGGCCGAGCGCGGGGACCCGCGGGTGGTGGGGATCGCGAGCGCGCTGCCCGGCGAGGGCAAGACGCAGTGCGCGGTGAACCTGGCGCTGGCGATCGCCGAGGCGGCGCGCGGGCGCGTGCTGCTCATCGATGCGAACCTGCGGGCGCCGGCGCTGGCGACGATCTTCGAGGCGCTGCCTGCGCTGGATCCGCTGCTGGCGCGGCTGCCGTCGTGGCCGCTGCCGCCTCCGTGGTCGGTGCTCAAGCGGTTCTCCCCGTGGCTCGACGTGGTGGCCGTGGAGCCGGGGCAGGCGGCGAATGGGCCGCTGGATGGCGCGGCCTGGGGGCGCCTGATGGATGGCCTGCGCGGCGGGAGCTACGACCGGATCGTG
The DNA here is from genome assembly GCA_036263495.1 of Polyangia bacterium. Classification (GTDB taxonomy): domain Bacteria; phylum Myxococcota_A; class Polyangia; order Palsa-1104; family SHYY01; genus DATAGU01. Next base: position 8,140 of record DATAGU010000163.1, read on the forward strand.
ATCGATGGTCCGTCGGTGCTGGGCTCGGCCGACGTCAACCTGGTCGAGGACTACGTGGACGCGGTGCTGCTCACGACCTGGTCGCGCCGCTCCTCGGCACGGACGCTGCGGCGCGCGGTGGAGCAGCTCGAGCCGGTGAAGCTGGCGGGCATCACGCTGCTCGACGCGTGAGATTCGGCCGAACGCCTCGTTTGCAGGAACGGAGGTGTTCGGCTCGGCTTCGCCGGCTTCGCCGGGCTTAGCCGAGGTTCTCGCGCAGGCGCTTCCAGGTGAGCGTGGCCACGGTCCCGAGATCGAGGGTCTCGTTGTCGCCGAGCCTGTCGGCGACCAGGGGATCCTCGCCGCGCCAGACGCCGTTGGTGCTGGCCGTGTCGATGGCCCAGACCGCGTCGCCGATGCGCACCATGAGCATGTGCACGCGCGAGAGTTCGTGCGCTTCGCCGTCGAGCGGCAGGGCGCAGCGGTCGTAGCGGCCGATGAGGATGCCCTGCGCCAGGCGCTCGGCCGAGACGCGGCGCCGTTCCTTGCGCGCCCCCACGGCGAGCCGGATCTCGCCCCAGGGCACGGCGTCGTCCTCTGCGCCGAGGGAGAGCGCGGGGCCGAGGGCGGTGATGGTGGTCTGGGACATGTTGCGGGTCGCGGGGTGGAGGTTCGCGGGCGCCGCGGGGTTGGTGGCGGGCTCGGCGGGGGTCTGACGCTGCAGGAACTGCCGCTCGGGCATGAGCGACCAGACTTCGGCCGCGCTCATGGGCCATCCCGCGCTGGGGAGGGCGTCCGGCGCGGCGTCGGGCGAGGGGACGGCGATGCCGCGCGCGGGCACGAGCCAGATGCCGTACTCGTCGAGGGAGAAGTAGATGGGGCCGTCGGCCATCACCGCGGCGTTGGCCACGCCGTCCTCGGTGCGGAAGGGCTGCTGGGTGTTGAGATCCCAGAGCCGGACGGTGGGTTGTTCGCGCCCGGGCTCGGTGGTCACCAGCACGGCGAGGTGACGGAGCGATACGGACCGGGCGTCGAGCCGCAGGCCGCACTGGGTGTGGCGGCCGATGATGAGCGCCTGGCCGGCCTCGACCCGGCAGCACCCGATGATCTCGTCCTGCCGGGTCGCCGCCACCACCACCGCGGGCGTCGCCTCGCCCGCCTGGGCGACTTTGGCCATGCGCGGGTAGGCAAGGAGGAAGGCTCGCTCGGGGGACGGGGGCTCGGGCGGGCTCTCGGTCTCCCGGGGAGCGCTGAGCCGGATCACGGTCTCCGAATTCCTGGCTCGGGCGGGTCGGATCTGCTCAGGGCTCTTGGGGGGGGACATCATCCGCTCCAGGCGTTTCGCTAGTCTCTCACATCGTAGGTGCGATGTTGAAGATACGAAACGGGGGAACGACGACTTCGTGGCGCAAGCCGCGTTTTTCAGGGGGAGACCGGCAGGGACGGGGCCGGGTGGGGACGCGCTACGATGCGGCAGCGCCGGAGTGCACCGCGTCCGTCTCCGGGGCGAGGAGGAGGAGGAGGAGACCCCGGAGACGGGGCGCGGTGCGCTCCGGCGCTGCCAGATGCGGGGAGGTGGTTTACGCCTTGGGCTTGTCGACCCCCGGGTTCACCCCGAGATCCACGAGGGTCGTCCGTGCTCTGTCGGTGTTTCAGTGAGTGGAGCGCCTTGCGTCTTGCACGGTGGGGAGTTCAGCAAGCGGCGTTCCATGCTGCGAAGGGCCGGATCGCCAGGGGGAGGGGTCGATCTGCGCGCAAGATCCGGAGTCGGCCTTGCGTGTGGCGGCAAAGATTGCGGGGTGGTGGAGGTGGCGCCCGATGGCATCGCAGGGGTAGGAGCGTGGCTACCTATGTGGCATGCGGCCAGCGGCTTGTATAGAATGGCCCTATGTTGCGGCGAAGCGCTGGGTTGCTGGTTGTTTGTATTCTTTGGGGCTGTGCGAAACCGGGGACGTCCGGGCAGGATGCCGCGACGGGGGGACAGGACCTGACAGCCCCGCCCCCGGACCTGGCCGCACCCCCGCCCGACCTGGTGGTGCAGCGGGATCTGACGGTCCCCATCGATCTGACGTCGCCGCCGGATCTGACGCCGCCGCCGCCCGATCTCGTGACGCCGCCCGATCTCATCCCGCAGCGGCCGGTCGGCGATCCCTGCACGGTGGATCAGGAGTGCGTCACCGGGTTATGCCGTCCGGTGCTGGCGTTGACCAATACGAAGCTCTGCGTGGCGCCATGCCAGACGCAGACGGACTGCACGCCGTACCTCAATCATTTCTGCGAGGCCGTGACGTCGGGGTCGACCCAGGGGTACTGCATCCCGCGGAGCCCGGCGCACTGCGCCTCCTGCGCCCAGGACTCGGACTGCGGCGGTCTCTCCGAGCGCTGCGCCCAGATCCTGGGGGACACGCAGAAGGCCTGCCACATCGACTGCTCGCTGGGAGGCGCCGAGGCGTGTCCGCCGGACTATACCTGCACCGCGGTCAATGACGGGGGCGTGCAGCGGCAGCTGTGCGTGCCCAGGGATACGGGCGGCAATTCCATCGACTGCTTGGATGCGCTCGGTGGCTATTGCGAGCGGGTCTCCATCCCCATCACCTGCGTGCGCTCGAACAACACGGGCACCTGCACGGGGCAGCGCGTCTGCCTGAGCGGGACGCGGCGCTATGACAAGTGCGGAGCGCAAGCCCCGCAATACAAGACGAGCTGCACGGATCAGAACCCGGCGGGCTGCACGCTGCTGTTCAAGCCGGGCATCGCCACGACCAAGACCGACTGCGGCACCTGCGGCAACGCGTGCGGCGCCAACCAGGATTGCTGCAATCAGGTGTGCACCGACCTCGGGACCAGTGCCAACTGCGCCGGCTGCGGCAACGTTTGTGGCTCGGGCTCGGCCTGCTGCAATGGGTCCTGCACGGCGCTCACGAGCAACCAGAACTGCGGGGGCTGCGGCACGGTGTGCGGCTCCGGGCAGGGGTGCTGCAACCAGGCGTGCACGAGCCTCAACACTGCCAGCAACTGCGTGACGTGCGGCAACGTGTGCCCTGGCCAGAGCTCCACGGCCGACGCCTTCTGCACGGGCACGGCCTGTGACCTGACGTGCAAGGGCGAGAACTATGATTACGACGGGAGCGTGACCAACAGCTGTGAGCGGGTGGATTCACCTACGGGCAATCACGAGCAGACGCAGCTGAGCGCGGTCTATCTCGGGAGCTTCTCCGACTACGATCCCTCGAGCCAGCTGAACTTCGGGGGGCTCATCCTGAGCGACCAGCGGGTCCACTACAATCCGAGCGTGGTGGGGTTCGATTCGATCTCGGGCAGCGCGCCGGACTTTTTCCGGATCTTCGCCACGGGCGGCTCGGTCTTCTATCCCAATGACGTCACGCTCAACATGCAGGTCGTGAGCGCGCTCGGCCGGGGGGATTGCTATCGGATGACGGCCACGACCAACAGCGGGACCTATACTTGCGCCCCCAGCGCCGGGACCAACACGTGCGGGATCGCGCCCGGCTCGAGCAGCTACGGCGACAACACGACCATCTATGTCCGGGTCGAGAAGATCTGCCCGGCCTCGGTCCGCGACAGCGCCACCTACACCATCACCGGACACCTGTAATCCCGAGGACCGGGAACACGAGGTCCGCAGAGGCTCGCCTCGCTTTCTTGGCGGGGCGAGCTCCTCCTTCCCCGTTTCATCAGCCGCCCGCGATGGTTCTAGAGGCCGGCCTCCTGCGCGTTCAGTAGGCGGCGCGGTAGACGCCGAGCACGAGGTCGCGGTCCGCGGCGAACTTGCCGTTGTAGACGATGGCGCCGTCGCTGAGCGAGCCCTCGGCGCAGGCTTCGAGATCGCTCTCCGGGACGCCCACGTCGCGCAGCCGGGTGGGCAGGCCGACGTCGGCGACCAGGCGGGCCACGGCGTCGGCGGCGGCCTGGGCCTGGGCCTCCTCCGAGCCCGAGGGAGGCAGGCCGAGGGCGGCGGCGATGTCGGCCTGGCGTCCGCCGAACTCGTCGGCGTTGAAGCGCATGACGTGGGGCAGGCAGATGGCGTTGGCGGTGCCGTGGTGGACGTGGTGGCGCGCGCCGATGACGTGGGACATGGCGTGCGCCAGGCCCACGCCGGCGGCGTTGAAGGCCAGGCCGGCCATGCTGGCGGCGAGCAGCATCTGGCCGCGCGCCACGCGGTCGTGGCCCCTGTGCACGGCCACCGGCAGCCAGCGCGCGATGAGGCGGATGGCGTGGAGCGCGTTGGCGTCGCTGAGGGGGTTGCGCATCACGGTCTGGTAGGACTCGACGGCGTGGGTGAGCGCGTCCATGCCGGTCGCGGCGGTGAGGCGCGCCGGCAGGCCGATGGTGACCGAGGGGTCGAGGACGGCCACGCTCGGGACGAGGTGATCGTCCATGTAGTGCATCTTCTCGCGCGCCACGGGATCGGAGATCACGGCGAAGGCCGAGACTTCGGCCCCGGTGCCGGCGGTGGTGGGGATGGCCACGTGGGGTGCGAGGGGGCGGGTGAGCCGCTGCGTCCCCTGGTGATCGCGGATGCTGCCGCTCTCGCGCAGGAGGAGCGTGATGCCCTTGGCGGTGTCGATGACGCTGCCGCCGCCGAGCGAGACGACGCCGTCGCAGCCGAGCTGGCGGGCCGCGGCGCCGCCCGCGTCCACGCAGTCCACCGGGGTATCGGGCAGAGCGCCGTCGTAGATGCCGCCGAGGCGCAGGCCGAGGGCCTGCTCGACTCGCGGTACGAGATCGCCCTGGGCGCGCAGCACTTGATCGGTGACCAGGAGCGCCCGCGTGACCCCGAGGCGCTTGAGCTCGAGCCCGAGATCCTTGAGCACCCCGTCGCCGAACACGATGCGCGTGGGCTGGTAGAAGTTGAACGACAGATCGGGTCCGTAGTCGCCGTGGTCCATAGGGCGCCTCACTCGTCGAGGAACTGGGTGGGCACGCGGGTCGCGCACTCCACCAGCTCCTTGGAGGCGTTGACAAACTTGACGATGATCGTCATCTGGCCCTTGAGCTCGAGCTTCTTCTGCATCATGCCCTTGATGGGGTCGAGCTCCCGCTTCATCACCGACTTCCAGCGGGCATACTCGCCGGTGATGCAGAACGGGGCCTGCTCGGCCTCGGCCTTGCCGACCACGCGCGCGCTGCGGCAGGCCCCGTGGTCGAGGTCGAGCCAGAGGGCGATGTCTTCGGCCAGGCCCACGCTCGGATCGGCCTTGACCACGAGCGCCACGGCACCGTGCGTCCAGGCGGCGGCGGCGCTCTTGTAGCCCGCCGATTGGTTGATCTCTTTTTCGAAGGCGCTGGCCCATTCCGGGCTGGGAAACTTGTAACTCATGGTAGAGGTACCTTCCCTCGCGCAGGGGGGCGTGTCAAACGCGGCGCCCCACGTCTTTCTTCGTCCTCCGTAGGGCGATGGCGGCGACCCGGGGGACGGGGCGACGGTACGAGCGCGCAATGATTGACCCATGGCGAGGGCGCGGGTAGGGTCCAGCCATGAAGGTCTACGACGCTACCTTCCCCGGGAGGCTGCCATGAAGGCGCTCGAGTTCCTCGTCGGCAAGGAAGTGGACATTTTCAATCCGAACGACACCGAGGAAGTCGATGGCCTGATGGCCACAGGCCGGATCCTGCGGATCGAGGAGGGCTGGATGGTCCTGGCCGGTCCGCGCAATGATGATCCGAGCCTGGCGGTGAACCTGCGCCACGTCGGTATGATCGCCGTCCGCGAGGAGGCACCGCAGATGGAAGCCCTGCCCGGCGGCAAGATCCACCGCCTGCATCGCCCCTCGCCCGACGACGAGACGTAATCTCCCCCTGCAGCCCCGTCCCTCGCGCGCCCGCAGCGGCAGGGCGACGGCCCCGTACTGCGCAGAAGTACAAAACGGCTGATCGAACCCCCGGCCGGCGTTATACTGAAGTCGATGGCCCTGGACATTCCCGGCATCGAGGACTCGCTGCCGCGGCAGCCTGCCCGGCGACCGCGCGCGTTGGTGGTGCGCGACCTCACGCCCGAGCAGGCGGCATGGCCCGTTGACTGGTCGAGCTGGTACCTGACCGAAGAAGAGGACATGGGGGAGAGCAGCGAGCAGGGAGAGATCATCCGTCTCCTCCTGTCGTGCCTGAGCGAGTGGGCGCGCGAGCAGGGATGGAGCCGTCGTTACTGCGGTAGCAATCAGTTCTTCGCGTGGATCGAGCGCGAGCCGCTCGTGCGCGTGTCGCCTGACGTCTACGTCATCGATGATCCGCCCGAGCCGCCGCTGCCGCGCATGTGGCAGACCTGGCTGCCCGGTCACAGGCCCCCCCGCTTTGCGGTCGAGGTGGTGTCCGAGGACTGGAAGAAGGACTACGAGGAGAATCCGCTCAAGTACGCGCAGCTCGGGGTGCGGGAGCTGGTGATCTTCGATCCGGAGGCGCTCTCTCTGAAATCGCCAGGCGAGCGGGTCGCGATGCAGCTCTACCGCCGGGGGGAGGACGGCGCCTTCGTGCGGACGCACGCGGGGGCGGGGCCGGTGTACAGCGAGGAGCTCGGAGCCTACCTGGTGGTTCGCAAGGAAGGGGCGGTGGCGCGCCTGCGCCTGGCGCGGGATCCCGGGGGTGCTGCGCTGGTGCCGACGGTGGATGAGGCGCGGCAGCGGGAGGCGGAGGCGCGGCAGCGAGAGGCGGAGGCGCGGCAGCGGGAGGCGGAGGCGCGGCAGGCCGCCGAGAGGGTACGGGAGGAAGAGGCGGCGGCGCGGGCCAGGGCCGAGGCGCGCGTTCGCGAATTGGAAGAGGCGCTCCGGAAGCTGCGCGCCGATCGCCCGGTGGGCGAATAGCGGCCTTCTCTTTTAATTAAGGGACGAGGGGGAGTACGCCCATGGGGGCCGAGGCCGGGCCTCAGCGCTCGCGCCAGCGGGCGCGCACGATGCAGCGGTTGGGATCGTTGCGGCCCTCGATGATGCGCACTTCGATGCCCTGGACGCCGGTGGCCTCCATGACGCCGCGCAGCGAGCCGCACTGCATGCTCCAGAACAGTGAGGTGGCGTGGGCCATGCCCTCGTAATGGACCAGCGTCGAGCCCGGCCCTTCGCGCTCGACGCGCACGGTGCCGTTGTTGCGCCAGTAGGTCTCCCACATGCGGGTGGCGCGATCGATGACGTACTGGGGAGAGGAGAGTTTGATGAACAGGCGATAGAGGCTGTTGAGGTCGCGGAGGACGGCGCGGCGCGCCAGGTCGCTCGTGCGTTCCTCGTCGCCGCCGTAGAGGACGGCGCAGGCGCTGCGCACGAGCGCGAAGCTGTGGGTGTGCGGGAGCCAGGCGACCGGCAGGGGCGGGCGCTCGACGAGCTGCGCGGTCTCCGGCGGCAGTGCAGCGAGCAGCGCCTGGAAGGCCGCGGGGGAGGTGGTCTCGCGCAGCACCTCGACCACGGTGTTGAAGAGGACGGCTTTGCTCTCAGGCTCAGACATGGGCGGCTCCCGGGGCGCCATCGTAGCATCACCGTGCAGAGCAGCGCGCGGCCGCTCGCAGAGGACGGGCGGCTCCGGTTCCAGTCTCCCCCGCGTCACAAGCGAGCCCTGCGCTGCGCTCGACGAACCGTGCCTGGGCGTCGGCTTGCCATGGTCGGACCGCGCACGTAGAGTGCCGCTGCATGGCCGCGCCTCCCCCCTGGAACAAATGGTTGCGGTGGGCCGTCACGGCGCTCGTTGTCGTCCTGCTCGGGCGGCTCGCCGTGCAGCAGGACTGGCGCAGGGTGTGGGGGGTGATGCGGGGGGCGCGGCTCGGTCTGCTGCTGGTGGTGGTGGGGCTCAACGTCCCGCTCATCTGGTGCAAGGCGCGCCGGCTCCATCTCCTCTTGCGGCCCACGTTGCGCGTGCCGATTGGGCGGCTCATGCGGTTCTTCGTCGTCAGTTACGCCGCCGACAACCTGGTCATGTCGCACGCGGGGCTGGGGGTGCGGGTGGCGCTCCTGCGCCGGGAAGGTGCGCCGTGGTCGACGGCGGTCGCCGTGCAGGGGCTCGAGAAGGCGATGGAGGCGATGGGGATCGCGCTGGTGGCGCTGGTGGTGCAACTATCGCCGTCGCTCTCCACGTTGCCGACGTGGATCGGGCGGCCGCTGCGCTGGAGCTTCGTGCTGTCGGGGGCGGCGATGGTGGGGGCCATGGCGCTCCTCGTGGCGGGGGCGATGGGTCAGGGCCTCCTCCGGCGCTTCGGCGAGGCGGCGACGGCGCTCCGCCGGCCGGAGGTGGCGCTCGAGACGTCGCTGTGGACGGCGACGGCCTGGGCCATCGAGGTGGTGATGGTGACCCTGGGGCTGCGGGCGCTCGATCTGCCGGCCGGGCTCATGGGGTCGTGCCTCGTGCTGCTGGCGGTGACGCTGGGCTCGCTCATCCCGGGGCTGCCGGGGAACTTCGGCACGTTCGAGGCCAGCGCGGTGGTGGCGCTCGGCGTGCTCGGGGTGGAGCCGGCGGTGGCGCTGGGATGGGCGTTGCTCTACCACTTCCTGCACACGATCCCGGTGACGGTCGTGGGGCTGCCGCAGCTGCGCATGGCGACCTATCGGGCCCCCCTCGCGTCGTCCCGCGGGGCCGAGGCCGAAGCCACCCACCCCGCGGCCTAGAGAGAGACTTTACGGTGTCATTCCGGCCGTATTTTCAGCGCACCTGAGATCTTCCGGCGTGGCACGATGTGTGCGCGTGGCGGTGCGTGGGGTACGACGCCTGCATGGCTTGTCGCCGCGGAGGGTGATGAACCATGCTGGCGATCGAAGATGTGGACCTCTTGTCCCTGGCGCAGGCGCTGCGCGAACGCTTCGGCAACACGCTCGATGAGGGGTATCTCGCGGGGCGTACGGTCTTGCGCGACGCCGTGGCGACGCAGCTCGGATGCTCCTCGCTGGAGGCGGAGGACCTGGTGGATACGATGGAGTCGTGCGGCTACTTGATCTTCCCGCGGATGAGCGACGCCACGCACTCGCGGCGCGCCGGGCGCTGGTCGATCCTCGATCACGATTGAGCGCACGGGAGGTGCCGCTGAGGCCAGAGCCCGCCTGGTTGGGGACCCGGCGGGCTCATGGCGGCTCCTCGGCGATCAGGCGGCGCGCATCTCCCAGATGTCCTGCAGGTGGACGCGCATCTTGGCCTTGGCGCGGGCTTCGAGCTGTCTCACGCGCTCGCGTGAGATGCCGAAGGCCTGGCCGAGCTCCTTGAGCGTCGCGGCGCGCCGGTTCAGGTAGCGCCGCTGGATGATGGTCCGCTCACGCGCGTCCAGCTTGGCGAGGGCGTTCCGGATCTGCATCTGCGCCCGCGCGCTCAGCTCCACTTCGGCCACGGTGCTCTCGGGGCCGGGGCTGTCGTCGGCGATGCGATCGCCGCGCGTCTCGTCGGCGTCGATGAACGCCTGGTCGTCGAGCGAGGTGTCGCGCCGGGTGATGCGGGACTCGATCTCCTCGAGCTCCTGGGCGCCCACGCCGAGCGCGGCGGCCAACCGTTCGGGGTCCACCTGCCCATCGCTCCGTTCGAGCCGCTGGCGCTCGCGCCGCAGCCGGTAGAAGCAGCGCTGCTCGGCACGAGTGGTGCCAAAGCGGACGACCGACCACGACCGGCGGATGTGCTCCTGCACGTAGGCGCGGATCCACCAGACGGCGTAGGTGGTCAGACGCACGCCACGTCCAGGATCGAAGCGATCGATGGCCACCAGGAGCCCCACGTTGCCTTCCTGGATGAGATCGAGGAGGCGGACGCCGTAGGACCGATATTCGAACGCGATCTTGACGACGAACCGCAGGTTCGAGGTGACCAGGCGTCGCCCGGCTTCGGGATCGTGGTGATCTCGCCAGCGTCGCGCCAATTCCTGCTCCTCTTCGGGCGTGAGCAGAGGGTAGCGGTCGATCCGGCTCAGGTACGCGCCCAGGGGACCGGGTTGCGTGTCATCGGAATGGAAACGGGTCATCGATCCGGCAGGGTGCACTGGCCGTGCCCGATCAAGCCGACAGCTGAAGAATTTCGCCTCCCAGGAGGCGAGAACGACGATGAACGCCTCTGCCGTTCTAGGGGAATGATGTTTTCCCCGGTGGGAAATGGAAGGGACTCTGCCCCTGCGGACCCTCGGACAGCGGGGAGTGGGACCGGGGAGACGGCGAGCGGTCAGACGATCTCGACGCGGAGGAGCTGCTGGCCGAGGAAGACGTAGTCGCCGTGCTGCAGGAGCGTCTGGCCGCGAATCCGCAGGAAGGTGCCGTTGCGCGAGCCGAGATCGGTGATCTGGAGGCGACCGCCTTCGATCACCGACACAGTGGCATGGCGGCCGGAGACGAAGGGATCGTTGGGAAAATTGATGTCGTTGCCTTCGCGCCCGATGGTGAGGGTGTCGGTGCGGGCACGATAGATCATGCCGACCTCGCCGCCGGTGAGGATCTGGACGAGCTGCACGCGGGCCGGCCGCTTGGGCGAACCATAGAAGTAGGTGCCCTCGCTATCGGGCAGGGGCATGGTGTCGGGCGGGCAGGGCTCGATGCGCAGGAGCTGCTCGCCGACCAGGAAGTACGCCCCGGGGTCGACGACGATGGGGGTGCGGATGCGGATGTAGACGCCGTTCTGCGAGCCCTCGTCGCGGACGTAGAGCTGCCCGTCGCGATAGAAGAAGTTGGCGTGGCGCGGCGAGAGCAGCCGATCCTCGGGGAACAGGATGGCGCCTTCGCTGCGGCCGGCGAAGTGCTCGGTGCCGACCAGGTGGAAGGAGACGCCGTCCATGCCGTCGCCCTTGATGAGGATGAGCTTAGCTCGCCCCGGGGTCTGCATGGCGCCGAAGTACTGGGTGCGGCCGGACCCGGAGGGGCCGGCGGCGCTCGCCGCGGCGTCGGGCATGCGCGCGCCGCATTCGCCGCAGAACTTGTGGCCGGGGGCCACGCTGGCGCCGCAGGACGAGCAGACGCGCGCGGAGGTGGGGGCGGGTGCCGCCGCCGGGGCCGGGGTCGCGCTGATCGAAGGCGGGGTCGGGTTGGCCGGCGCTGTCTTGGGGCTCGACGTACCGCCGGAGCGCATGCCGCGGTTGGGATCGGACGCGCTCGAACGGGCACTACCGCGGGGCACGATGCCGAGGGTCGCTCCGCACCCGGAGCAGGTGGTGGCGCTCAGCACGCTCAGCGTATCGCATTCGTCACAGACCAGGCCGAGCGTCATCGCGCGAAATCTTTAAATGGAGGACCTGAAAAGTCAATCCGCGGTCATGAGCAAGCGGATGGCATTCCCTGGACTGGCCCTGGAGTGGCCCCGATACGGTTCAAGGTCCGGACGGGAGCCGGCTCGCGGCCTGCTCGGCCGCGGCGCGCACGCGGGGGTCGGGGTCGCGACGCAGCGCGGCCAGCGCGGTCTGGGCGCGAGGATCCCGGGTCCGTCCGAGGGCCTCGGCGAGGGAGACGCGCACCGCGCCCACGCGCTCACCGGCGTGGGCGGCGAGGGGGGCCACGGCGTCGGGGCCCAGGCGGCCGAGCGCGAGGGCGGTCGCCTGACGCACGTAGCCGTGCGGATCGTCGAGGAGCCGGGCCAGGGCGTGCAGGTCGTCGTGGGCCACGGGGGACGTGAGGGGGAGCCATGCGCCGAGGGCGGTGGCGGCGGCGGCCCGCTCGCGCCAGCTGTCCGAGGCGAGGCGCCGGAGGAGCTGTTCGCCGAGGTGACGCGCGGGGCCTCCTTCGCCGCTCGGCCGGAGGCGCGCCGTGATCGCGGCGTCGCCGAGCGCCAGGGAGAGCGCGTCCAGCGCCGCGAGCCGGATGCCCGGCTCGGCGTCGGACAGCGCGTCGGACAGGCGCGAGAGGGCCGAGGGGGTGGCGATGCGGCCGAGCACGGTCACGGCACGGCGGCGCAGGCGGAGATCCTCGACCCGGAGGAGCCGGGTCACCGCCGGCTCCACCTGCGCCGCCACCTCACGCAACACCGGTTCCACCGCCGCGTCGGCGCCGGCCGAGGGGGAGGGCATGGGACTCGGGGGCGTCAGCGGGCCGAGGGTGATGAGGGCGCGGTCCCACGCCGGGAGGCTGAGATCGGCGAGGGCGCGGCCGGCGAGCGGTGGGGGGCCGCTCAGGGTTTCGGTGAGGGCGCGGGCCACGGCCGCGGCGTCACCCAGGGCCACGACGGGTGGCGGCAGGGTCTGGAGGGTGCGCAGGACGGCGCCCCGGACGTCGAGGGCGTCCTCGTGGACGTCGGGGACGAAGAGCGGTGCCGGCGGTCGCCGGCCGGCGGGGGCCCAGCGCCGCGCGAGGGCCGCGGCCGCGGTCCGGCGGAGCTCGCCGCCACCGCGGAAGACGGCCCGGAGCAAGGCGCTGTCGATGTCACCGGGCTCGTTCATCGCGCCGAGGGACCACGCGGCGGCGGCGGCGAGGAGATCATCGTCCGGGGCGGGGTCACGGTACCGGCGGTCTTCGCCCTCCGCGACGTCTCCTGATCCCGCTGCGCCGGGACCAGGGCGGCCTTGGCCAGGCCGAGAGAGAGAGCGTGTCTCCGTGTCCCGAGGCGCGAGGGGGCCGGCCCCCTGCGAGACCGCGCCCTCGAGGGCGTCGACCAGACCGGCCACCGCCGCCGTGTCCCGCAAGGCGCCGAGGGCGAGCGCGCAGGCGGCTCGCGGCAGGGGAGGGCGCATTGCGTCCGCGACCAGCATGCGCATGGCATCCCGCCACCGCGCCTCGCTGTCGCCGCGCCGGCCGAGGCCGAGGCAGGCCATGGCCGCGGCGGTGGGCGCGGGATCCATCAATGCCTGTCCCAGGGTGGTGCGGAGGCGGGACTCGGCGGGTCCCGGGCCCCGGGGGCGCTGGGTGAGCGCGTACAGCACGGCCACGCGCAGCTCGACCTCGGGATCGCTCGCGAGGGCCGCGAGCTCGGCGATGGCCTCGCCCTCGCCCTCGTCGGCGCCGGCGCTCCCGAGCCGGGCCACGGCCAGCACGGCGGCGACACGAAGATCGATGTCGGCGGGCCCGATCGATGTCGAGGCCCCCGGGCCCCCGCCGGCGGCGCTCCCGGATCCCGGCGCGGGCGTCGGGGAGGGCGCGCGGCGGCCGGCCAGACGCAGGAGGAGCGGCGCGGCGTTGGGGTTGCGCAGCTCACCGAGGAGTCTCACCGCGGCCCGCTGCTCCGCGGGCTCTCCGTGCAGGAGGACTTCAGAGAGGGGCTTGAGCCCCCGCTCACCGAGCTGCGCCAGCTCGCGCTCGGCGGCGGCGTCGCCGGCCGCCGGGGCCCCGGGGACTTGCCCAGGCGCCCGCGCCGCCAGCGGGGTCACGAGCGCGCCGTAGAGATCGAGCAGCAGCCGGCGATGGGCCGGCTTGGGCGAACGCGCGTCGGCCAGCGGGGCGAGGGCGCGCGCGAGCTCCGGCAGGGTGCCGAGGTACTCCTCCAGCACGAGCGCGTGGCGCGCCGCCTCGAGGATGAGCTGCTCGTCGGTGGCCGTGAGCGCGATCTCGCGGTAGAGGAGCGCCGCCTCCCGCACCTCGTCGCGGCGCAGGTGCAGCCGCGCGAGGGCGAGGTGGGCCCGGAACTGCCGCGGATCGAGCTCCCGCGCACGCCGGTAGGCGTCGAGCGCGCCGGCCTCGTCGCCACGCCGCTCGAGGAGCTCGGCCAGGCGGAGCTGCGCCTGGGCATCGACCGGGGCCAGGGCCACCGCGCGACGCGCATAGTCGAGCGCCTGGTCGTCGCGGTGGAGCTCGAGGGACAGCTCGGCGATCTGGGGGTAGAGCTCGCGCCCGCGGGACGGCACGGACCGCGCCGCCTCGTCGAAGGCGGCGATGGCCTGGGCGAGCTCGTGCCGCTGCCGGTGGAGCTGGCCGAGCGCGATCAGGGCCTCGCCGCGGGTCGCGTCGTCGTGGGTGCGGCGGGCGAGCTCGCGCAGCACGGCCATCGCCTCGTCGGGGCGTTCGAGCCGGAGCAGGCCGTCGACCAGGAGCCAGGCCCAGTCGTCCTTGCGCTCCTCTTCGAAGTACCGGCGCGCCTCGCCGAGGCGCTCTTCCAGCTGGCGTGGGCCTTCGCGGCTCTCTTGATAGACGAGCCGGGCCCAGTGCTGCCGCGCCTCCTGGCGCAGCGCCTGGTCGGCCGGGGCGCGCGCCGCGAAGAAGATCGACAGCCACAGATCGGCGGCCTCCTCGACGCGCCGGATGCGCTCGTAGGCCACGGCGAGGCCCCGCCGCAGCCCGAGGTCGCGCGGGGCGAGGCGCGTGGCCTTCTCGTATAGCTCCACGGCCTCGCCGATGCGGTCGTGGTCGAGCAGGACCTCGGCCAGCCGGACCCAGGCCTCGACGCGGCTCGGGCCGAGCCCGAGCAGGCGGTTCCAGGTCTCCTCGGCGCGCTGGGTGTCGCCGCGCTGCCAGTAGAGCTCGCCGAGATCGATGAGGTGACGGGCGTCGTCGGGCTCGATGCGGACGAGGAGCGCCCGTTCGCGCTCGAGCGCGGCTTCATCGCCCCAGCGGCCATAGAGCTCGGCCAGGGCCGCGTGCACGCCGGGATCGCGGGCGTAGCGCGCGCCGAGGCGGGCGAGGAGCGCATGGGCGCGCGGCGCGCCGCCCGGCAACTTGGCCATCCGCTCGGCCAGCTCGATCTGGAGCCGCGGTTCGCCCGGCGCCGCGGCGGCCAGGCGCTCGTATTCGCGCAGCGCCTCCTCGTCGCGGCCGCTGCGCTCGAGCAGCTCGGCCACGCGCCGGCGCACCTCGGCCTGACGGCCGCCCGCGGCGAGCGCGCGGCGGTAGGTGGCGAGCGCGCGGCCCGCATCCCCGACCTCGTCATAGAGCCGGGCGAGCAGCTCCCAGTCGGCCGCCTCACGCCGGCCCGGGTCGCGCTCGAGCTCGGCGATGAGCGTGCGCAGATCGTCGGCGCGCCGGTAGAGCGCGACCAGCTGGTCGCGCAGCGCGCGGCGCACGGGGTGGCCCGGGGGCAAGACGGCGAGGCCGCTCTTGCACGCCGCTCGCGCCGCGTCGAGCGCACCGCGCCGCTCCTCGAGCTCGGCGACGCGGCGGAAGGCCTCGGCGCGCCGCTCGGGGCGGGCGCCCGTGCGCGCCGCGAGATCGCGCCACTCGGTGAGCGCCGCCGCGGTGTCTCTCTGGCGGGCCAGGGTCTCGGCCAGCTGGCGGCGCGCCTCGACGTCGGCCGGCGCGAGCGCCACGAGCTCCTCCAGGCGACGGCGCGCGGCGGCGAGCTCCTTGGCGTCGAGCGCGAGCTCGGCCAGGCGGCGCAGGACGGCGAGGCGGGGCTCGCGGGGGAGGCGCGGGAGCGCCTGCTCGTAGAGCGGGCGGGCCTCTTCGGGCTGGCTCGCGCGATCGAGCATCTCGGCCAGGCCCACGAGGATGCGGGGGGCCTCCGAGCCGGCGGGCGGGGCGATCCGGAGGGCGTCACGGTAGCGGCGGATGGCCTCGTCCGTCTGGCCCCGCTCGCGCGCCACGCGCGCCGCCAGATAGAGCCAGACGGCGTCGGGGCGCTGGCGCGTCCGCCCGAGGAGCTCTTGATCGAGCGCCTGCAGGCTGCGGTGGCGGCGATACAGCGCGGTGAGCCGCGACCAGGCGAAGCGATCGTCGGGGTGCTGGTGCAGGAGGTCGAGGTACCGCGCGACGAGCCGCGGATCGAAGGGCGAGCGCGTGACTTGCCAGTCGTCCGCCTGGGCATGCACCGCGGGTGAGATGGCCAACCCGGAGAGGAGGAGGAGGAGCGTGAGCGGGCGCGTCATCGACCACCACATCGGCCACGACAATGTAGGGCGCGAGACACGCTCGATCCGGGCTAGCGCGGGGGGTACTGCTCGCGCACCGTCGTGGCGGTGCCGCGAAGCAGGCGCTCGCTCGCTTCCCACAGCTTCTGGGCGAGCTCCTCATCGCGCGAGCGGCGCGACGAGCGCGTCATCTTGCAGCGGATGAAGTACTTGCCGCTCACGCCCTCCGCCGCGGGCGAGCTGGCCAGGTAGACGGCGGTCTCGGCGCCGCGCTCGGGGGTGAGGAGGAAGGGGCGGAACCACTTGAAGAACCACTTGAAGAGCGGAGGCCCGTCCTGGCTCGAGAACCCCGTGGCCACGGCCCCCGGGTGCATGCAATTGCAGGTCACGCCGCTGCCCTCGAGGCGGCGGGCGAGCTCGTAGGTGAAGAGGACGTTGGCCAGCTTGGTGTCGGAGTACGCGGCGAACGGGTTGTAGGCGCGCTTGTACTGCAGATCGTCGAGCGGGATCTTGCCCCGCGTGTGGGCCCCGGAGCTGACGTTGATGATGCGCGCCGGGGCGCTCCCCTTGAGCGTGTCGAGGAGCTGGGTGGTGAGGATGAAGTAGCTCATGTGGTTGAGGGCGAAGGTGTACTCGAGGCCCTCGGGGGTCACGTTGCGGTGGCGGAAGATGGCGCCGGCGTTGTTGACGAGCACGTGGATGCGCGGGTGGTTGCGCTTGAGATCGTCGCCGAGCGCGCGAGTGGCGGACATGATCGAGAGATCGGCCAGCTTGAGCTCGAGCCGGCCCTGGCCCTGGAGCGCCCCCTGGATCTCGGAGAGCGCGGCCTCCCCCCGTTCGCGGCTGCGGCAGACCATCACCACCTCGGCGCCCATCGCGGCCAGCGCCTGCGCGGTGGCCTTGCCGATGCCCGAGCTGGCGCCGGTGACGACGCAGGTCTTGCCGGCCATGGACACGGAGGACACGGGCCCCGCGAGCGCCAGGGCGCCCCCCTGCGCCAGGCCGTTATTCGTCGAAGCGTTGTTCATGAAGCAGGAGTCTACCCAAGCAGAGCGGCGCAGAGAAGGAGGAGATCCCAAATGATGATGGTATGTTGCCCCCATGTTGGGATGGCCTCGACGGACAGCGCGCAGGATGCCCCGCACCCGCGGAGGGGGCGTATGACGATCAATGAGTCTCGTGCGGCCCCGCTGGCCTCGCCTCCGGTCGCGGGGCGGCGGGTGGCGGCGGTGATCGCGACGTGGTTCGGCGCGGGCCTGATGCCGCGGGCGCCGGGGACCTGGGGGACGCTCGCGGCGGTGCCGTTCGCCTGGGCGTTCGGACGGCTCGGGCAGGCGGCGTTCCTGATCGCGTTGCTCGTGGTGACCGTGGTCGGCAGCTGGGCCGCCGATGTCTACTGCCGCGCGACCGGACGCCATGACAACCAGCGCATCGTGGTGGACGAGGTGGCGGGCTATTTCCTGACGCTCGCCCTGTCGCCGCGCACGCCGGTCTATCTCCTGCTCGGCTTCATCTTCTTTCGTCTCTTCGACATCACCAAGCCGCCGCCCGTGCGCTGGATCGACCGCAACGTGAGGGGGGGCTTCGGTGTGGTGGCCGATGATCTCGGCGCGGGCGTGTACGCGGCGCTCGTGCTCCTGCTGCTCGAGCGGACGGGCGCGACTGCGTTTCTCGGCCGTCTGCTGGGCGGTGGTGCGTAGGCTTCTGAGCTGTGTGAGGCCAAGCTGCGCGCGGGTTCGGTCGAGTTGCGCACGCGTTCGGTCGAGTTGCGCACGCATTCGGTCGAGTTGCGCACGCATTCGGCTGAGTTGCGCGCACTTTCGGTCGAGTCGCGCACGCGTTCGGCCGGGGCGCGCACCGGTCCGTCCATTACGGGCACTTACCGACGGCACTGGGCCGCGGTCCCGGACGAGAATGTCTCGCTCCCCCTTTGACCCGTACCCAAGCTCACATATACTTTCATGTTCGAGGAGAGTCGCGATGGCCGATGCCGGGCCTGGGAAGGCCGCCGGGCGTGACAATGCGCCTGAATCAAGAACCGTGGGTTTCGATCAGATTCTCGATCGGCTGAAATCCGTGGTGGAGAAGCTCGAAGTGGGCAACCTCGGCCTCGAGGAGTCCTTGGCGGTGTTCGAGGAGGGTGTGGCCCTTACGCGGAGTGGTGCGGCGATGCTCGACGCGGCCGAGAAGCGAGTGGACCTACTGACCCGCGGGGCCGATGGCGGCGAGCGGATCGTGGCCTTTCATCCGGGTGGTTCGGATCCGGAGCGGGGCGAGGGCGAGGGCGGTGCCAGGTAAGGTCGTCATTGTCGATGACGATCGCGACATGCGCGATGCGCTGCGCGCGATCTTCGAGGCGCGAGGCTTCCGCGTGGACGTGGCGCAGTCGGGGCTGCGGCTCATCTCGCATCTCAAGGTGGACCGACCGGACGTCATCCTGCTCGACGTGATGATGTCCTGGATCGACGGGTTCGAGCTGTGCCGCGCGCTCAAGCGCAACCCGGAGTTCTGCGACATCCCGATCCTGTTCATCTCGGGACGCGGGGACGCGGCCGACGTGCGCGAGGGCATGCAGTGCGGGGCGGCGGGCTATTTCATCAAGCCGATCAACATCGAGAAGCTCCTGCAGCGGGTGAAGGAGCTCCTGCCCGAGCCCGCGCACAAGCAGGCCTGAACCGAAACACGCGGGGGCGCGGCGGTTTCTTTGCTCCCCGGAGGGGCGGCTGCTAGCTTCTCGGCATGACGGTGAATTCATCTTGCCGCGTCGGTGCTGCGGTCCTGTTCCTGGGGTTGTTTCTGGGCGAGCCGGCGCAGGGCGTGGCGGCGCCGCCGGGGTTCGACCCGGCTCACGCGACGCCGTTTTTCGCCTCCGGTCCGGCCGCGGAGGCGCGGCGCCATCTGCTGCAGGAGGAGTGGGCGGCGGCGGCCGATGGCTTCGCGGCCTACGTGCGCCAGCATCCCGAGGCGGGAGATGCGTCGCAGGCGGGCTTCCTCGCGGCGTATGCGGCCTCCCGCGCGGGCCGGTTCGACGAGGCGGTGCGGCGCTTCGATGCGCTCGTGAAGAGCTACCCGCTCCTCGGGGACTATCATCGCCTGTACGCGGCGCGCGCGAGCCTGGCGCTCAAGCAGTTCGCCGCGGCCCTCGAACGCGCCCGCGCGGTGCCGGCCGAGTCCCCGCTCGATGGCGAGGCGCGCATCGCGCGCGCGGATGCGCTGCGCCAGCTCGATCGCGGACGCGAGGCCGAGCAGGAGTATCAGTCGTATCTCGATCGCTATCCCATGTCCTGGCGCGAGCCCGAGGTGCGCTTTCGTCTGGCCGAGCTGCAGGCGTCGGGCGGCAAGCCGGCGGCGACCACCGGGGGCGGCAAGACCGCCCAGACGGCCAAGAACGATCGCTGGCCGCTGGCGCGTCAGGGCTATCTCCAGCTCTATCTGCGCTGGCCCACGGAGAGCTGGGGCCAGGTGGCGGGGGAGCGGCTCAAGGCGCGCGACCCGGCGGCGCTCCAGCTCGACGGCGCCGCGCACCTCACGCGCGGTCTCGCGCTCTTCGAGGCGCAGCGCAACCCCGAGTCCGAGGCCGAGCTGCGCGCGGCGCTCGAGAGCGGGACGCTCGATCCCCAGCAGAGCTGCCTCGCGGCCTTCCACCTGGCGCAGAGCGTGTTCAAGGCGCGGCAGCGGCCGCGGGCGGCGCCGCTCTTCGACGCGGCGGTGGCGACGTGTGAGAAGGCGCCGCAGGCCGACCCGCAGGTGCAGGACCTGCACGTGAAGGCGCTCTATCAAGGGGCGCGCTGCCACGCGGCGCGCGGGGAGGCGACGCTGGCGGCGGCGCTGTTCGAGCGCGCCGAGAAGGA
Source organism: Polyangia bacterium (assembly GCA_036263495.1). Classification (GTDB taxonomy): domain Bacteria; phylum Myxococcota_A; class Polyangia; order Palsa-1104; family SHYY01; genus DATAGU01. Next base: position 27,625 of record DATAGU010000163.1, read on the forward strand.
GCACCCCGGCCACAGCTACGCCGACGACGCGCGGCTGCGTCAGGCGGAGGTGTATCAGGAGCAGGCCGAGAAGGCGCGGGCCGCGGCGCGCCGCGGGGAGCGCTGGGACGGCGCCGCGCCCGAGGAGAACGAGGCGCGGGCCGCGGCGTTGCTCGGCGATCTGCCGGGCCGCTACCCGAGCGGCGACATGCGGAGCGAGGCGCTGTTCCGGCTGTTCTTCAGAAATTGGCGGAGCTGGCGGGCCGGGCGCGGGGCGCCGGGCGGCGCCGGCGCGGCGCCCGAGGCCCAGACCGAGGACCAGGGCGGCGCGAAGCCGGCGGCCCAGGCGGACGCGAAGGAGAAGCCGCTGGCCGAGGCGCGCCGCTGGCTCGAGACCGCGCTCGCCAAGGTGCCGCGCGAGGAGGGCTGGTGGGACGCGGGGCGCACGCTCTACTGGCTCGGCCGGGTGGCGGAGCGGGAGGGCCGACGGGACGAGGCGCTCGAGCACTACCGCCGCTGCGTGCGCGAGTATCCCCTGGCCTACTACGCGCTGGCGGCCTTCAACCGGCTGCGCGAGGGCTGGGACAAGGAGGCCAAGGCGCTCGCGCAGGAGCTGTACACGCCCGAGCGCAAGGCCGACCTCACCTGGCGCTTCACGCCGCGCGAGCTGTTCGGGCAGCCGGGCTTCCGGCGGGGCGTGGAGCTGGCGCGGCTCGGCCTCGGCAACGAGGCGCGGCGGGAGTTCGCGGCGCTCGGGATCCGCGCGCCCGACCGGGCGGCGGCGCGCGCGCTCAAGGACGTGAGCGGCGAGGCGGAGGAGCTCTTGTGGCTGGTGGCGGTGCTCTACGACCGCGCGGGGGAGTACGCGGCCTCGCACGGCATCCCGCGCTATGCCCTGGTCGACTACGCGCTCAAGTGGCCGACGGTCGAGAACCAGAAGCGCTGGCGCCTCGCGTATCCGCGCGGCTACGCCGAGCTCATCGTCCCGAACGCGCAGAAGAATGGTCAGCCGGCGGCGCTCGAGTTCGCGATCGTGCGCGAGGAGTCGGCGTTCGATCCGCTCACGGAGTCGTTCGCCAACGCCATCGGGCTCACCCAGCTCACGGCGGCGCCGGCCAAGCGCTTCGCCCAGGGGCTGCCGTACACGCGCGAGGCGCTGCGCGACCCGGCCATCAACGTGGCCATCGGCGCGCGCGAGTTCGGCTATCTATGGAACCTGTTCGGCGGCAACGCGGCGCTCGCGATCGCCGGCTACAACGCGGGCGAGGGGGCGGTGAAGCGCTGGCTGCGCGAGGCCCCGCCCGGCACCACGCTCGACGAGTTCGTCGAGTCCATCCCCTACGACGAGACGCGCGGCTACACCAAGCGCGTGCTGGCGAGCTACTTCGCCTATCACTGGCTCTATGGCGAGGGCGACCCGGTGCCGTCGCTCGGTCTCGAGCTGCCGACGCGCCGCAAGGAGTCGGCGCCCGCCGCCGCCGAAGAGGCGCCGCCGCCCTAGCGATCGCTAGCCGCCCGGGAGTCCCGCTCGGTGGGGGATCTCGAAGGCCCGTTTCTCATCGGCACAGAGGAGCTGCACCGCGGCGCGCCCGGACGCGCACGCGGTCGGCACGCCGCCGCCCGGCTCGACCCACTGCCCGGCCATGTAGAAGCCCGACAGACCGTCGAGTTGCTTGCGCACGTGGCCGAACAGGGCGTCGGCGTTCGGGAGCCACCCTTCGTACGCGCCGCGCCAGCTGCGCGCCATGTTCCAGAAGGTGAGCGGCGTCGCCAGGTCGACGACGCGCAGGGCGGCCTGGACCCCCGGCAGGTAGCGATCGAGCGCGGTCAGGATGGCCTCGCCGAGGGCGTCCTTCTCCGCCACGTAGTTCGATCCCCGCGTCGCCCACCAGCCATAATCGGTCGTGAGGAGCGCCTGCAGGACGGTGTGGCCGGGCGGGGCAAAGCTCGGATCGTCGTTGTAGATGCGCAGGTAGAGGGTCTCGTTGCGCCGGCCGCCGACCTCGAGGGGCTCGATGCCGTCGAGGTGCAGGATCTGCGGCGCGCCTGCGAGCGGGGTGGCGAGGCCATAGCTGGCCAGCACGATGGGGGGGAACATCTTCCACTCGGCCATGCGGCGGCGCATCTCGTCCGCGCCGTAGCGCCCACCGAGGAGCCGGAAGAGGGTCTCGGGCGCGCTCGCGGTGCAGATGACGGCGTCGGCTTCGACGAAGCTGCCATCGCCGAGGCGCACGCCGCGGGCGCGCCCGCCTTCGACCAGGACTTCGTCGACGGTCGAGTGGAGCCGCGCCTCGCCCCCGAGGCCGTGGTAGCTCTCGATGAGCGCGTCGCGGAAGGCGAGGGTCCCGCCTTCGGGGCGGGACAGCCAGCCGCGTTGCAGGTAGCCGAGGATCATCAAGAGGACCAGGGCCGGGGCCTCCTCGGGCACGAGCCGCGTGAGGATGTGGCGCAGGCGCGCGTTGCGCAGGTGCTCCCTCGCGTAGTCGGCCATCGGCTTGCGAAAGTGCACGAACGTCGGGAGCTCGTGGCGTAGGTTCCACAGCATGCCGAGCCCGTCGCGCAGGGTGTAGAGCTCCTGCGGCCGGTCGAGCGGCGGCGCCATGGCCGCGACCGCGTGGGCGCCCTCGACGATCCGGTCGAGCTCGTCCCGATCCTCGCGCGCGACGAGCTCGAGGGCGCGCGCGAAGGCGGGCAGGTCGGCGGTGATCGCGATCTCGAGGCCGTCGCGCTCGTCGCGGAAGGTGGCGTAGTGCTGGAGGGGGCGCAGCCGCAGCCGCTGGAGCACGCCGAGCTCCTCGTAGACGCGCAGGAAGGGTCCGCCGGTGAGCCAGTGGATGCACCCGTCGATGAGGTAGGGCCCGCGCCGCCAGGCGGTGCACACGCCGCCGAGCGCCAGGTTGTGCTCGATGATCGTCGCCCGAAAGCCGCTCGCCCGCGCGTAGCACCCGGCCGAGAGGCCGGCGAGCCCGCCGCCAATGATCACGACGTGTCGTTGCTGCTCTGCCATGGTCCCGTCCTTCCATGCCCGCGGGGTGCAACGACCAGGCCGCGCAGAGAGCCGGGGCGATGGCAGGATGAGCGCGGCAGGGCGCGCAAATCTGGCGCGCCCGCGGTCGCGGGGACGCCAAGTCTGCGTGCGTCGTGGGGGGCTCGACTGCGGCTCGTGGGGGGTCTGCGGGCGCTACCGTCGCGTCAGCCAGAACGACAGGATGCCGAGCATCGCGAGGAGCGCCACGCCGACGAGGACGTAGAAGCGCGACGGGCGCGGCGCGGCGTCTGGCGCCGGATCCTCGGGCGATGCCGGCGTCACGGAGGGGCGTGCGGCCGGCGCGGACGCGGACGCCGGGTCGGACATCGAGGTGGGTCCGCTCTCGGGCCCCGGCGGGACGGGCGCCGGCAGCGGCGTGTCGTCCTCACGCTCGCGGCGCGCCTCCTTCGCCTTGGCCTGCTCTTTCTCTTTCTCCTTCTCCTTCTCCTTCTCCCTCTGCTTCTCCTTTTCCTTCTCCTTGCGGCTCGTCTCCTTGCGGCTCACCTCGCGGGGGACCGCAGGCTCCGGCGCGGCGAGGAAACGCTCGGGGTCGCGCGAGAACTCCGCCTTGTGCTCGGCCGAACAGAAGTAATGCGTGCGGCCGCCGTAGATGCTGACGGCGCGCGCCCGCAGCGCGTCGACCTCCTGACCACAGACCGGATCACGCGCCACGGCTCAGCTCCTCACCGAAGCGGGGAGCGGGACGATGGCAGGGGCCGGGCGTCTCGTCGGGGCGAGCCGCGGGCCCGAGTCTTCCAGGAAGGGCATGGCAGCCACGATATATCATCCTCGTGCGATCCGAGCGCCGTTCACGCGCATGGATCGGCGCAGGCCTCCCGACCTTCGCGCACCGCGGCTTCGCTTGCGCGGGTCCCGTGGGTGCGTGAACGGTCGTCTCGAGCGCGCGTCCACGCATGAAACCATCGCTTGACTTCGCCGCACCACTGGCTTAGCTCGTACGCGGCCCGCGTGGGACGGCTCCGCTCGGATGAGCCAGGGAGCTCGCGTGTCCCGGCGCGGCGCGACGCAAAAGGAGATTCTGGATGGCGAACTTCAAGGTGGCGGACCTCAAGCTGGCCGACAAGGGACGGCTCCGCATCGAATGGGCCGAGTCGCGCATGCCCGTGCTCATGGCGCTCCGGGACAAGTACAAGCACGACAAGCCGTTCCGGGGACACAAGATCGCCGGCTGCCTGCACGTCACCAAGGAGACGGCGGTGCTCGTGCGCACCCTGCGCGCCGCCGGCGCCGAGGTCTCCTGGTCGGGCTGCAACCCGCTGTCGACCCAGGATGACATCGCCGCCGCCCTGGCCGCCGAGGACACCTCGATCTTCGCCTGGCACGGCCTGTCCAAGGACGAGTTCTACTGGTGCATCGAGCGCACGCTCGACTTCCGCCCCACCCTCACGCTCGACGACGGGGCCGATCTCATCTTCACCGTGCACTCGAAGTTCCAGCACCTGGCCAAGGACATCGTGGGCGGCACCGAGGAGACCACCACGGGCGTGCACCGCCTGCGCGCCATGGCCGCCGACGGCAAGCTCATGTACCCGGTCATCGCCATCAACGACTGCGAGACCAAGTGGGACTTCGACAACGTCTACGGCACGGGGCAGTCGTCGCTCGACGGCATCCTGCGCGCCTCCTCGGTGCTGATCGCGGGCAAGACCTTCGTCGTCGCCGGCTACGGTCACTGCGGCCGCGGCGTGGCGCAGCGGGCCAAGGGGCTCGGCGCGAACGTCGTGGTCACCGAGATCAAGGCCACGGCCGCGCTCAAGGCCACGCTCGAAGGCTTCCGCGTGATGCCCATGGAGGAGGCGGCCAAGATCGGTGACATCTTCATCACCGCCACCGGCATGAAGGACGTCCTCATCGGCCGCCACTTCGACGTCATGAAGGACGGCGCGCTCCTCTGCAACACCGGCCACTACGACTGCGAGATCAACCTCGTCGCCCTCGGCGAGCGCGCGAAGAGCCGCCGCGAGGTGCGCGCCAACAACGAGGAGTACACGCTCGCCGACGGTCGCCGCGTCTACGTGCTCGGCCAGGGTCGGCTCATCAACCTCGCCGCCGCCGAGGGCCACCCCTCGGAGGTCATGGACATGTCCTTCGCGAACCAGTTCCTCGGCCTGCTCAAGCTCGCCCGCGAAGGCAAGACCATGGAAAAGAAGGTCTACGAGCTGCCGCCCGAGCAGGACCAGGAGATCGCCAACACCAAGCTCTCGACGATGGGCATCCGCATCGACGCCCTCACCGACGAGCAGGCGCGCTACGCCACCGACTACTCCGCCGGCACCTGATCCCAGCGCTGGCAACCCACCCGGGCACGGCCGGGTCTCATCATCAACCTGGCCGTGCCGATCCCCTCCTCCAACACCCGCTGGTCCCGCTGTCCTTGCCAGACCTCCTACGAAGCGACGACACTCATGCCGCCGCCTCGCCGGAGGACAGGCCGACGCCTAGGCCATGCGGACCTTCTGGACCAGCTTGAGCAAGAAGCGCGGATCCCAGGACCCATCGCCCTGCGTCCGGCAGCAGATGCCGCACGCGAGACCGTAGCTGTCCTGCCGCTTCTTGCGGAACACCATGCGCCCACACGAGGGACACATATACATGTAGCGATCGCGTGGGGGACGGTTCCGCGGGTACGAGTTGCTGTGGAACACGCGGATGTTCCGCAGGGCCGCTTCGCGCTGGAAATGGCGGTTGTGCCCCGACGGCAGCCCACGCTCGTGCAGGTAGAGATGGAGCAGCTCGTGCTCGAGCGTGGCTACGGCATCCTCGAAACCGTAGCAGCGATAATGGTAGGTCGAGATCTCGATCAGACGCTGATAGTACGTGATGCGCCCGGTGAGCCGCCGCAGCAGCGGATTCCAGGCAATGGTGTAGTCCTCCGGCAGGATTCCCTCGAACTTGTTTCGGTTGGCCCAGTGGTAGTGAGCGCGCAGCCGCGCCAACGCATCTTCGTCCGTCAAGCTCATTCCTCCGCGCAACCCCCGCGAGCATACCGGACTCACGTAAGCGCGCAAGATCTTTAAAAGATCCGTGCGCTCGCAGGAGTCCCGGCAGAGTCCCGGCCGCCCCCTCTACCGCCTCCTGGACCGGATGGGCCACCCTCCTTCCTTCCTCTCGCGCGTCAGGTGATTAAGACCTCCTCGCTGTCCAAGAAGGAGGTCGACCATGGCTGCACGGGAGACGAGTGAACACGCCCACGAGCACAGTCGTTCCGTCCTCGAACTGAACCCGGAGCGCGCCGCCCCGAGGGGAAACGCCCTGGTGCAGCCCGCGCTGGCGATGCTCGGCAAGGCCGTCCGGCGCCTGTCGCATCAGGTGGTCCGCTACGGCGTGGTCCATTTCTACGTCTGGGATCTGCACGCCTCGGTGGGCCTCCCGAGCCCGGCGGACTTCGTGGCGCGAGAGCTCGAGCCCGAGGAGATGTTTCGCGTGGCGGCCCGCTTCGGCCGCCTGCCGGGCATCTTCCACCGGCGGCTGCACCTCGGGGATCGCTGCTTCGCCAGCTTCCACGGCAAGCGGCCCGTGCATATCCGGTGGGTCGCGCGCCGCCCGGTGAAGGTGAGCGAGCTCGGCCTCATGCTGTGCCCGCGCCCCGACGAGATCTACGTCTACGACACCTTCACCGACCCGGCCTACCGGGGTCAGCACGCCTCGTCCACCGCGCGGGCGCTGATGGACCGGGTCATGCTCGCCGAGGGGGTGCGCCGCGGCTATGCCTACGTGCGCGCCGACAACCAGAACTCGCTGCGGTCGCTCGGCGCCTATCACGAGAAGCTCTTCGAGCTGTCGTACATCGGCCTCTTCGGCGGCGAGACGAGCTGCCGCGGGCGCTTCTCGCACCCGCTCTACTGGCCCGAGGCGGTGCCCGCACCCGAGCGTCCGCTGCAGCAGGGGGCGCACGCCGGGGCCGAGCAGCCCGAGGGCGAGGTGCGCAACTTCGTCGAGCCCGAGACGCCGGTGCTGAGCGCGACCGTGTAAAGCGCGCGCGTCCGGTCACGGGCGCGGCAGCCGGCGCGACAACCCACGGCTGTCGGCGTCCACGAAGCGCCAGGGGCGGGCCGCCCACTCCGGGCCGGCGTAGTCGACGCCGATGCGAGGCGTGGTCACGAGGCGGGGCCGGGGCCCGCCGCGCTCTTCGATCCAGAGGTCGCCGGTGACGAGATCCACGCCATTGTCCGCGAGCGTGATGTCGAGGGCCGCGCACAGCTTGCCGGGCCCGTCGGTCTTCATGCGGACGCCCGCGTCCGGCTCGAGCGCGCGCAGCAAGATGGCGGCGGGAAACCCCTCGCGGTCACACACCACGTTGAGGCAGTGGTGCATGCCGTAGATGAGATAGACGTAGGCCACGCCCGGGGGCCCGAACATGATCGCGGCGCGCGGGGTGGGACCGCGGCGGGCGTGGCTGGCCTGATCGTCGGGACCGACGTACGCCTCGGTCTCGACGATGCGGCCGGCGAGGAGCGTGTCGCCCCGACGGCGCACCAGGTACTTGCCGAGGAGCTCGGCGGCCACATCGAGCCCGGGGCGGGCGTAGAACTCGCGCGGCAGAGGCGGCATGAGCGGACCGAGGCGCTACGAACGCACCCTCAACCCAGCGCCGACGCCGCCTCGAGGAGCAGACGTTCGCGCTCGATGCGTTCGCACAACGCCGCGAGCGGCTCCTGGGCCGCGGCCAGCGCGAGCAGGCGGCGGGCCCGGTCGCGGTAGGCGGCCGCGCCGAGCAACCCCTGCAAGAGACGGATGCGCAGGAGCAGGAACCCGGTCTGCACGACGTCCGACAGGCAATAGCGCCGCAGCGCCGCCCAGTCGCCGCGGGCATGAAGCTCGGCCACCTGGCTGCCGTCCATACCCTGCTTGCCGGGGAGGCCGATGAGCCGGGCCGCGGCGTCGAGCCCGAGCCCCCGGCCCCCGAGGAGCTCGCACAGATCCAGATGCGGGGCGCCGCTCGCCACCTGACGCGCCTCTCCACCCCCCGCCAGATAGGCGAGCGGGATGCCGTGGCGCAGACAGCGCAGCGCCAGCACCGGCAGGTCGAAGCCGCGACCGTTGTAGCTCACGATGTAGGGCCGCTCCGCATCGAGCTCATGAGCGAACTCGGCGAGCATCCCGGGCTCGTCCCGTCCGTCGCCGATGAAACCGAGCCGCCTGGGCCCGAGATCGCCATCGAACCACAGCACGCCGACGAGGATGGGGCGATGAGCGTAGAGCGGCGGAAACGGCGGCGCCTCGCCCTCGGGCAGCGCGGGCGGAGTATAGAGCTCGGCATCGATCACGGTCTCCAGGTCGAGGACCAGGAAGGATTCGGGCAGCGCCATGCGCGCACCATACCCCAGCCCGCGTCCAGCGCCGCAGATCATCTGCCCGGGCCCTGCGCCCAGGCCCGATCATGATTACCCTTCCCGTACGAACATGCCCCTTACGCCCAACGACAAACATCAGAAGCGACGCTTCATCTTCTCGGGCCTCTATTTCCCGCTCGCCATGCTGGGGCTCCTCGTCCTCCAGCTGTGGCTCGGCCGCGCCGCGCAGCCGCGCAAGGTCCCCTACAGCGAGTTCCTCACCACGCTGCACGACGGCCAGGTCAAGGAAGTGGAGCTGCGCTCGACCGAACTCCTGGCCCGCATCGATCGCCCCCAGCCCCAAGGCCCCCCCGTGCCGGAGACCATCGTCACCGGCCGGCTACCCGGCATCGACGAGACCCGCCTCCTCGATGAGCTCACCCAGCGCAAGGTGACGTTCTCGGGCCGCATCGAGACCACCTCGTGGTGGGAGTCCTTCCTCTATGGCTGGCTCCTCCCCATCGGCGGCCTCCTGCTCCTCTACTCTCTGCTCATGCGGCGCATGGGCAAGGGGGTCGGCCCGCTCAGCTTCGGCAAGTCACGTGGCAAGATCCATGACCGCAGCACGAGCGAGCGCGTCACCTTCGAGGACGTGGCCGGCGTCGACGAGGCCGAGGCCGAGCTCGTGGAGGTGGTGGACTTCCTCAAGCACCCGGACAAGTACCTCGCCCTCGGCGCGCGCATCCCCAAGGGCGTGCTCCTCGTCGGCCCGCCGGGCACGGGCAAGACCCTCCTGGCCAAGGCCGTGGCCGGGGAGGCCGGCGTGCCGTTCTTCTCCATCTCCGGCTCGGACTTCGTGGAGATGTTCGTGGGCGTCGGGGCGGCCCGGGTGCGCGATCTGTTCGAGCAGGCCAAGGAGCGCGCCCCGTGCATCGTGTTCATCGACGAGCTCGACGCCATCGGCAAGTCGCGCGGCGGGCTCGCGGCCATGGCCACCCACGACGAGCGCGAGCAGACCCTCAACCAGCTGCTCGTGGAGATGGACGGCTTCAACGCGGGCCAGGGCGTGGTGATCATGGCCGCCACCAATCGCCCCGAGGTGCTCGACCCGGCGCTCGTGCGGGCCGGGCGCTTCGACCGGCAGGTGCTCGTGGACCGGCCCGATCTCGAGGGCCGCATCGAGATCCTGCGGGTGCACGCGCGCAAGATCAAGATGACGCCCGCCGTGGAGCTCAAAGTGATCGCGCAGCGGACCCCCGGCATGGTGGGCGCGGATCTGGCCAACATCATCAACGAGGCGGCGCTCTGCGCGGCGCGGCGCGGCAGCCAGGCGGTCGAGCCGGCGGACTTCGAGGAGGCGATCGATCGGCTCCAGCTCGGCCTCAAGAAGCGCGGCCGCGCCATGAACGAGGAGGAGAAGCGGCGCGTCGCCTTCCACGAGGCCGGCCACACGCTGGTGGCGCTGTCGGTCGAGCACGCCGACCCGGTGCACCGCGTGACCATCATCCCGCGCTCGATCGGCGCGCTCGGCGCCACGCTGCAGCTACCGACCGAGGACCGCTACCTCATGACCCGCGAGGAGCTCAAGGACCGCATCTGCGTGATGCTGGGCGGGCGCGCCGCCGAGGAGATCGTGTGCGACAGCGTCTCGACCGGCGCGCAGAACGACCTCGAACGGGCCACCGAGACGGCGCGGCAGATGGTCTGCCGCTTCGGCATGAGCGAGAAGCTCGGGCCGCAGACCTTTGGCCGGCCCGTGGGCGCCCGCTTCCTCGACACCCCCGTGAGCCTCGGCGAGGAGCGCAACTTCAGCGAGGACACGGCCCGCGCCATCGACGGCGAAGTGCGCACCCTCATCGAGGCCGCGCACGCGCGGGCGCGGCACATCTTGACCGAGCGACGTCCGGTGCTGGAGGAGATCGCGGCGCGCCTCCTCACCGCGGAGACGATCGAGCGGGCCGAGCTCGATCGCATCGCCGGCTCCCGCGCGCCCGACAAGGCCAAGGACAAGGCCGCTGCCGCGGTGTGATCCGGTCCTGCGCCGAGGAGAGGCTCAGGAATAGAGCTTGAGGGCGTCGGGGACCGGCAGGTTCTCCTCGCGGAAGCGAGTCCCGAGCCAGCGCGCGGCCAGGTCGTAGGTGTCGAAGACCTTGTAGGGCATGGGCAGGCGCGTGACGAGGAGGAGCGACGAGAGAAGAAAGCGCGTGCTCGCCGCCGGGATGACCATGCCGTAGCCGATCCACAGCTGCCCCATCGACTTCCCTGCTCGCTTGAACCACTGCGCCGAGAGCTTCAAAACCTCGGTGTCGACCTTGCCGATCCCCGTCGTGTCAATGATGAGCCCCAGCCTCTGCCCGGAGCTCAGGTGCTGGTCCATCGCCTGGATGAGGCTCTGCATATCGCTGGCGTGGAGGTCTCCCTCGATCTTCTGGATGAGGAACGTCGGCGCCTTGGTCTCGATGCGAACGGGCATGCGGTATGAGTCCCTTCTCGGACTCCGATTACATGTAGCTTGGAGACCGTTGTCAAACGTGCGTTCGAGCCTCGGCTCAGGCAGACGCCTCGGCCGGAGCCGTCCGGGTCGGGTAGAATCCGCGCATGTATCCAGATGAGGACCGGTTCATCGAGGTGTTCGGCGCGGTCGAGCGGCACATCGAGCGCCGCTACGGCGTGCCGGTGGTGATCTCGGACGTGGCCCACCCCTTCACCGGGGATCTCGACGGCGCCGAGATCCGGGTGGACTACGAGGTGAGCCTCGAGGAGGCGGTCTTCATCGTGGTGCACCTGTTCGGGCACACCGTGCAGTGGAACCTCTCGGAGGCGGCGCGCACGATCGGGTCGGTCGTGCAGCGCGACCCGACCGAGGAGCGGCTGCGCGCGCTGGAGGACTACGAGCGCGAGGCCTGCCGGTACAGCCTGCAGATGTTGCACGACGTCGGAGTGCACGACCTCGACCAGTGGCTGGCGGACTTCGCGGCGTGCGACTTCGCGTATCTGCGCCACTTCTACGCCACGGGCGAGAAGCCCGTCTTTCGCAGCTTCTGGCAGCAGGGGCAGCCGCTGCTCACGCCGCTGGCCATCCCTGCGTTCCAACCCACGCGCTGGGTGTCGCGCTGGCAGGGCATCGTCGTCTGATCCCCACCCGGCGGAGGGACGACCGGGGCGAGGCCCCCTGGACTGGACCCCCGCGAAGGAGAACCTACGGTTGCTCCCTCGCGCTCCCACTCCCTTGGGGGGTCGATGATGTAGAGGCGCCTGGGTCCTCGCCGCCCGATGCCAGCCTTGGGGATGATTCATCCTGGTGATGGGCGGCTGCGGAGGGCGCTCACTCTGGTGGAGGGCGGTGCGGTCTACAGCGCCTGGGTCCTCGCGGCGACCGTGGAGGGCGCTCACGCTGGGTGAGTTTAGACCGTGCCCTCATCCGGCCGTGGCGCCGCAGGAGGCGCCTCCGTCCGTTCCGCTGGAGGCGGAGGTGAAGGTGAAGCCGGCGGCACCGCCGATGGCGTAGCAGGAGCCCCCTCGCCCGGCGAAGAGGAAGAGGGCGCGGCGGCGGCAGTAGGGCGAGCCCCCTCAGGACGCTGCCCCCCAGGCCCACGCCGGGGCCCTCGCCGATGCCGACCCGGGCGACGCTCGCCCTCTCCGCGCCGATCGTCCCTGGGCCCCGGTGCACCCGAAGGGGCCTGTCCCCCTTGCGCTTGCGCTTCTCCAGGCGCCCCCGAGGGAGGCCTGTGCCCACCAGGACGCTGCCCCGGCCCACCAGGACGCTGCCCCGGCCCACCGGCACGCTGCCCCGGCCCACCAGGACGCTGCCCCGGCCCACCAGGACGCTGCCCCGGCCCACCAGGACGCTGCCCCGGCCCACCAGGGCGCTGCCCCGGCCCACCAGGACGTTGCCCCGGCCCACCGGGCCTCTGCCCCGGTTCCCCCGGACGCTGCCCCGGCCCACCGGCACGCTGCTCCGGTCCCCCTGGGCGCCCAGGTCCACCGGGCCCTCGCCGCCCACGCGGCCCCTTGCGATCACGGCGATCATTGTAGTCGGAGGGAGCGCGGGTCAGCATCCATCCCGGCCCCGCCGTGGCCATCGGCTCCCGCCGCCCGCCTCGCTCCGCACCCTCTCCCCCACCAGCCTGCGCCTCGTCCCGCCGACCCGGCCCCCGGCGGTCCCCACGCTGCTCGCGATCCCCACCCCGGCCACCCCCACGCCCATGCTGGGGACGCCCATCCCGCCCGCGCTCCCCACGTCCCGCCCCGGCCGGCGCCCCCGTTGGCACCAGATCGACCAGATAATTGAACTCGCCGATCTTCTTCGCCGCCTTGTGCTCCTGATCACTGCCGAGCACCCGCACCAGCCGCACCCGCTCCGCCTGATCGCCCACGGCCTGCAGCGCCTCCTGCAAACGGGCCAACCGATCGCCCGTCACACCCACCTCGCCGCCCAAACGCTCCGCCAGTTCCTCCGCTGCCACGCTCTCGGCCTGCAGTCGCGCCAGCGTCTGCGCTGCACGACGGATCACCAGGCCGCTGAATTCGGTGATGGTTTTCATCGCATACCTCGGTCTCTCAGGGGCGCCCCGCGAACCCGGGGGCCAACCCGGGGCCGTCCCCGGTCCCCGGTGCCGCGGAAACGCACCCTCGTTCACAGCGCCGCGTACTCCCTCGGCCCATCGTGAACAAGGTCATTTCATATCTCGTGAAGGACGGCCAGAAACTTCTACGGGTCCCCGAACGGGGCTACGGCAGCCGCTCGCAGAACTCGATCCGCCGGGGGACCTTGTAGGGCGCCAGATTGCGCGCGCAATGATCGATGATCTCCTCGGCCACGCACTTGCCCGAAGTCACCACACTCGCCACCACCATCGGCCCGGCCAGCGGATCCGTCACCAGACGAGACTGCGCCGCCTTGACCTTGGGGAACGACTCGAGACAGGCATCCACCTCCCCGAGCGCCACCCGCTTCCCATCCACCTTCACCAGATCGTCTTCCCGCCCCGTGAGATAGAGCCGTCCGCTGCGATCCAGACGCCCGCGATCCCCCGTCCGATACCAGCCCTCCGCGTCCATCCGACCGATCGGCACCTCATTGCGCTTCACCGGCCGCGCCGGCACGAGCGAGATCGCCTCCTGCGCCACCGCCGCCGACCGCACCCACACACTCTCCCCCGCCCCGATGCGCAGCGACACCCCCTCCACCGCCTTCCCCACCGAATCCGGGTTCTGGCCCTTGCGATCGAGCGCGATCGCGTGCGCCTCGGTCGTGTGATACATCGCCAGGATGCGGATGCCCCACCCCTGACGGAACGCATCCGCCGTCGCCTCCCCGAGCGGCTCCCCCGAAGAGAGGTAGCGCGTCCGGCTCTGCTTGAGCGACTTCGCCGTCGGCACCTTGGCCAGCCCCGCATACAGCGATGGGTTCCCCGGCAAGACATCGATCTCCTGCTCGCGCAGGATCTTGGCCACCCGCTTGGGCGCCACATCGTCCTCGATATAGAGCGTCGCCCCATACCTGAGCGACAGGCACAGCCCCACGTCGAAGCCATACGCGTGATGCAGCGGCACCGTCGTCAGGATGCGGTCCTCGGGCGTGATCTCGAGCGTCTCGCGCAGCTGCTCCGTCCCCGCCACCAGGTTCGCCTTGGTGCGCAGCACCCCCTTCGCCTCCCCCATCGAGTCCGACGTGAACAGCACCACCTCCGCCCCCGGCGGCGGACCATCGGGCCTCTTGTAGAGCGAGCACGTGAGCAACGTCCCCTGCAGACGCCGCCGCACCTCCACCAGCTCCGTCTTCTTCCCCCCATTCGCCTTCGCCCCGACGAGCGGCGTCTGCGGCTGGTCCACCCCCCCGCGCGGCCGCGTGATGAGCCCCCGCAGCGGCGCCAGCTCGAGCGTCACCCCGAGCTCCCGCGCCCCCATCGTCGGGTCCAGCGGCACCACCGTGGCCCCCAGCTTGGACAGCGCCAGCGCGAGGATGGAGAAATCCGGGACATTGCCGAGCATCAGCCCGATCCACTGCCCCTTGCCGATCCCCATCGACGCCAGCTCCTGCGCCCGTCGATCCACACGGTGCGCCAGACCACGCCAGGAGAGATAGGTATCGCGATATACCAGCGCCTTAGCGCTGCCGTATTTCCGCGTGACCTCCGATAGCCACTGATAGAGGAGCATCTGCTCTGCGACTCCGTACGTCGAGTTTGACGCTAATCAGCCGCTGCCCGCTAGGACATTAACCTGGTCGGCGGAGGACTGTAAAGACCTAGCATCCCCCCGCCTTCGCCCACGGACGAGCGGGTCCCCGGTCCCTCTCCCCTCACTCCCCCATCAGGCGGTTCTGCCGACTGAGCGAGAAGAGACATTCACCTTGCTTGCAGTCCGTGTTAGCAATGTCGCCCAGGAACCCACCTGGGGTTTCCGCTCGCAAGGAGGCTCACCTAAGATGCGAACAGTTCGTCGCCTACCGCTCCTGACCCTTCTGCTCCTCGGCAGCTGGCTCTCCCTGACCCCTGCATCCGCGTGGGCAGAAGAGAACTACCTCCCAGGTGAGCTCGGCGGCTTCATCGGCGCCCACTTCTTCAACCGCACCATCGCCCTCGGCCGCCGCCGCGGCGATGCCCCCAACTTCATCAACAACTCCTTCGTCGTCGGCATCCGGGGCGGCGGCTACTTCGTCCCCCGCTTCGGCCTCGAAGGCGAAGTCGCCGTCCTCCCCACCTCCACGCGCCAGCCCAACGTCGTCCAGGTCCCCATCATCACCGCCCGCGGCCACGCCATCTTCAACATCCTCACCGGCAAGATCCGCCCCTTCCTCCTCTTCGGCGGCGGCGTCCTCATTTCCGTCCCGGGCAACGAAAACGTCATCCGCCGCGACGCCGACGGCTTCTTCTACGGCGGCGTCGGCGTCAAGTGGGACCTCACCGAGCGCCTCGGCTTCCGACTCGACGGGCGCATCGTCGTCCCGCGCGGCCTGTGCCCGTGCGGCCTGACCACCGACTGGGAGGTCCTGTGGACCCTCTACGGCCGCCTCGGCAAGAGCAAGCCCAAGGATCCCGACGGCGACGGCCTCATCGCCCCCGACGACGCATGCCCCAACGAAAAGGGCCCCAAGGAGAACAAGGGCTGCCCCGACAAGGACGCCGACGGCGACAAGATCGTCGACCGCCTCGACAAGTGCCCGAACGAAGCCGGCATCCAGGAGAACCAGGGCTGCCCCGATCGCGACGCCGACAATGACGGCGTCGTCGACCGCCTCGACAAGTGCCCGAGCCAGCCCGGCCCGAGCAGCAACAACGGCTGCCCCGAGCCCGACGCCGACGGCGACAAGATCATCGACCGCCTCGACAAGTGCCCGAACGAAGCCGGCATCCCCGAGAACCAGGGCTGCCCCGATCGCGACGCCGACAACGACGGCGTCGTCGACCGCCTCGACAAGTGCCCGCAGCAGCCCGAGAGCCGCAACGGCTACCAGGACGCCGACGGCTGCCCCGACGAAGTCCCGCGCATCGTGCGCAACTTCACCGGCGTCATCAAGGGCATCAACTTCGCCACCGGCAAGGCCACCATCCTGTCCTCCTCCTACCGGACCCTCGACGCCGCGGTCAAAGTCCTGCGCGACTACCCCGACGTCAAGCTCGAGATCTCCGGCCACACCGACAACACCGGCAGCGCCGAGATCAACACCAAGCTCTCGCACGATCGCGCCGAGGCCGTGAAGGCCTACATGGTGAGCAAGGGCATCGACGCATCGCGCCTCCGCGCCATGGGCTACGGCCCGAGCAAGCCCCTCGCCGACAACCGCACCAACGCCGGCCGCTCGAAGAACCGCCGCGTCGAGTTCCAGCTCATCCCCTAGCGCACCGGCGCGCCGCTCCCCGCGAGCGGCCCCGACCCAGCGTCACACCCCGGGTCCGGAGCCGCTCGCCCCTCCCTCAGCCCCTTCGCCCGTCCCTCCCTCACCACCTCGCCGCCCCGCCCGCGCCCCCCGCGGCTTCACCGTGACCCGGCGCACCGGACTCGCGAACTCGATCAGCACCTCGGGCGCGTGCCGGAACACGATCCGCGCCACGTTGCGTAGATACGTCGTCTCCCGGCGCAACTTGCGCAGGTCCAGCTTCTTGTTCAGCGACTGCCCGCGCCCCACCGCGCGCATCGTGCCGTGCTCGGTCTGGAGCGCCACGAGCCCCTCGACCAACGCGCGCAGCCTCGCGATCGACTCGGCCGTGATCCCAAGATCCACCGCCACCGGACCGAACTCCGGCCGTTCCCACGAAGACAGCACCACCTGCCCCGCCGTCAGCAGCCGCGATGTCGACCGCTTGTCGAGCCGCAGCCCCACCCCGAACGCGCGCCCCAAGCTCCGGTCCCCCGGACGGCCGAGCTTGATCACATCCCGGATCTCGGCCAGCAGCGAAAACAGCTCCGCGCGCCTCTGCGCCTTGATCATCCCGGCGCGGATCTGCCTCGTGAGCGTCGCCCCCCGCTCGGCCACCACCCACTCGAAGCCCTCGATCGTCGCCTCGAACGCCGCCAGGCGCTCCTCCGGCAACAGCTTGTGCTTACGCCGCGCATCCGCCGCCGCGATCGCGGCGAAGTGAAGGCGCGCCATGTGCACCACGTGCCTGCCGTCGACGATCGCGTCGTACTCCGTCTGCCTGGGCCTCGTCGCCATGCTGCCTCCCCGTTGGCTCCTCGCTCCTAGGGCAACCGCAGGCTCTCTTCATGACACCACCTGGTGAAAAAATCCAGTCGCGCTCACTTCTCCCCTCGCCACAGCCACTTTCGAAAAGGTGACAGTCCCTTCCCTCCTGCCGGCACCTCCTTTCACCATCGCGGCACCCACTTCCAGGAAGGTGACAGCCTCTTCCAGAAAGGTGACATCCCCTTCCAGAAAGATGACAACCCCTTTCAAGAGGGTGAAGGTCCCTTCCAGAGCTGCTACACGACACATGACCGATAAAAGACCGGCGTCCCGCGCCCCAATGGGCCGCGAGCGACAAAAAACGCCGCGCTACGAGCGTTTCGCCAGTGGGGAGGGGAGAGAAGGAACTGCGTCAGCCGGCGGAGCCCGGCGGACCGTTAGGCGAGGGATAGGGCGGGGACCTTTTTTCCGGCGCTCTCAGACCGCATCCCCCGGAGGCCCCTGCTCCTTGGCCTGCGGCGGCTTCGGCCCCGTGTGCGGCTCATCGACCTGCAGGATGTGGCCGGTGTGAATGTCATACACCCAGGCATGCAGCCGCGGGAACCCCGCATGCCTCTCCCACGCCTCGCGGACCATCGACAGCGCGGACAGGTGCTTCACCTGGAGGCGCACATTCTCCTCCACCACCATCTGGAGGAACCGCTCCTCCGAGGGCCGTGGCCCGCCCTTCTGCGCCAGCCGCTCCTCCACCCAGCGTTTGGCCCACCCCGCGATCATCAACCAGTCGCCCACATAACCGCTCACCACCCGCTCCTCGCAGGCCGCCTTGACACCACCACAGCCGTAATGGCCGCAGACCACGATGTCCTGCACCTTCAGGTGCTCGACCGCGTACTGCACCACCGACGCCAGGTTGACGTCATTGTAGGAGACGATGTTCGCGATATTGCGGTGGACGAACAGCTCGCCCGGGTTGGCCCCGATGATCTGCTCCGAGAGGACGCGCGAATCCGAGCAGCCGATCCAGAGGAGGCGCGGCTTCTGCCCCCCCACGTGACGCCGGAAGTAATCCGGATCCTCGGCCACCATCCGTGCCGCCCACTCACGGTTCTTCGTCAGCCAGTCGTCAAGGTACATGCTTCATCTCCTTCATCAGATGAACGAGTCCAGCATACCCGTTCATCTGATGAACGAAAAGCCCATCTCTTCATCAGATGAACCAATGGCACGTGCTGGCGCCTACACTCACCCGCCCCCCAAGACCGGGCCCTCCCCTCCCCAACGCCACGGAAAGGCCCGACCCCCAGCGGCTCAGCGCGGTATCACCAGCAAGTGATCCAGCTCCGCGCGGACCTCACCGCCCGCGCCCGCCCCCTCCCCGCCGAGCGCGATCCCCACCCGATTCTCGCCCGCGCGCCAGCGCCCCTTCGGCACCAGGAACCGCAGCTCCTGCCAGCCCGGGTCGAGCCTCACCGGCGCCAGCGCCTCATCATTCACCCTCACGACCAGCTCGGCCCCGGCCGGCACCGCCCGCGGCGCCAGGCGCAGGAACACCACCGCCTCCACCGGCCCCGGCAGCGAGAACCGCACCTCCGCGCGCGCCGCCACCTGCTGGCACGTCGTGCGTCCCGCATACTCATCCGTCGACTCCCCCCCGGGCGGCGGCGGCCTCTGCCGGCAGCCCGCGATCCCCGCCCCGAGCCCCGCCTGCCCCGGCGCAAAGTCCACCCCGAACGCCACCCCGCGCTCGATCGCCCCGAGACGCACCAGCGTCTCCGTCGCCCACTTGACCGGCGGCTGCAACAGCGCCGCCCCCCGCGCCGCCGCGAGCCCGCCCGCATCCCCGAGGAACCCGAGCGCGCACACGAGGTGCGCGCGATTGTCCTCATACGGCTCGCGCTCGAGCCGCTCGAGCAACGACGGCAGCACCCGCCCGTCATGGACCCGCGCCCCGATCCGCCCGAGCGACAGCCCCGCCAGGTACCGCGTGCGCAGCTCCGCCATACTGGCCAGGAGCGGCGCGATCGCCCGCTCGTCCCCCACGAAACCGAGATAATGAATCGCGCGCCGGCGCAGCGTCTCGTCCGGCGCCCCCATCGCCTCGATCAACGCCGGCGTCGCCCGCGCGTCCCGCAGCCGACCCAGCATGATCGCCGCCCGCAGCCGGTACCTCGGCTCATCGAGCAGCTCCGCCAGCGTGGCCAGCGCCCGGCGGTCCGTCAGCTCCCCGAGCGCGAGCGCCGCCTCCGCCCTGAGCGCGAGCGCCGGATGCACGAGCTGCCGGCGCAGCGTATCGCGCGCCGCATACCCCTCCACCGCCCCCGCCAGCCGCGCCGCCTCCGCCCGCACCGCCTCCGGCTGCCGCGGGTCCGCGATGAGCGCCGCCAGCTCCGGCACCGCCTCGCGATCCCCGAGCCGCACCCGCTTGAGCGCCACCGGCTCCTCGTCGTCCGCCGCCGCGCTCAGTCCCTCGATCCAGGCCTGCAGCTCGCGCTTGAGCGCCGCCGCCCGCTCCGGCTCCCGGTCATAGAGGTTCACGAGCTCCCGCGGGTCAGCCACGAGATCGTACAGCTCCCACGTGTTGCGCCGCACGTCATGGACCAGCTTCGCCCCCTCCGCCACCACCATCCGCCGCCCCTCCATCTCCGAGTACACCGGCCGCCCCGGCTCGGCGCGCCCCACCAGCACCGCCGCCAGATCGTCCCCCCGCAGGGCCGCCGGCGCCGGCTGCCCGACCAGCCCGAGCAACGTCGGCGCCAGATCCACCAGCTCCACCGCCCCCGCCACCACCCGCGGCCGCACCCCCGGCGCCACGATCAGGAGCGGCACCCGCACCTGCTCCTCGTAGAGCGAAGACCCGTGATACCAGCCCCCGTGCTCCTTGAACTCCTCGCCGTGGTCCGCCGTGAGCGCCAGCACCACCGGACGGTCGAGCCGGCCGAGCGCCCCGAGGAGCCGACCGAGCTCCCGGTCGAGGTACGCGATCTCCGAGTCATAGCGGTCGAGCGGCGTGTCCCCGAGCTCCAGTCCCGGCCGCGTCACATACGGCTCGTGCGCGTCGAAGTAATGCAGCCACAGGAACGTGCGCGGCTCCCCCTCGCGATGGATCTCCTCCAGGCGCGCGATCGCCAGGTCCGTGAGCGTCCGCGCGTCGAGATCCTCGGTCACCGCGCGGCCAAAACCGAAATGACGCTCCGCGTAGCTCCCGAGCTCACGCCACCCGTTGAAGAACAGCCCCCCCGGAAAGAACGCCTCCGTGCGCCAGCCCGCCCCGCCGAGCAGGTCCGCCAGCGTCGCCGGCGCCGGCAACCCCAGGCGCACCGTCGAGTGCACGTACTCCGACGAGAGCAGCGACGCGATCGAGTACGCCGTGTGCGGCGCCTGCGCATACGCCCGCTCGAACCGCACACCGCGCGCCGCGAGCCCATCGATCGCCGGCGTGAGCGGCTGCCCCGCCACCCGGCGCCCATAGCCATACGCCCCGAGGTGATCCGGCCGCAGCGCAT
The DNA here is from genome assembly GCA_036263495.1 of Polyangia bacterium. Classification (GTDB taxonomy): domain Bacteria; phylum Myxococcota_A; class Polyangia; order Palsa-1104; family SHYY01; genus DATAGU01. Next base: position 48,061 of record DATAGU010000163.1, read on the forward strand.
CGATCGTGATCAAGACGAGGTGCGCCTCCGGCGCGGCCGGGAGCCCCGCCCCCGTCACCGCAGCCCCCGTCACCGCAGCCCCCGTCACCGCAGCCGCCCCGCCCGTCCCCTTCTTGCTCGGCCCTCCCGCCTTGACCTCGCCCCCACCTTTTGGCCCGGGCGGCCCGG
>DATAGU010000164.1:0-20598 GCA_036263495.1 Polyangia bacterium
CTCGGTGATCTGGCCCACAAGAAACAACCGCTCGCATCCCAGGCAAGTTCTGGCCCCCTCATTGCAGAAGGGGACAGTCGCTCCATCGCGATGCCGCACCGCGCTTCACGGGCTCGCCGCGTGCGGCGCCGAGACGGAGCATCAACCCACTTCACCAGGAGATGCCATGGAAGAAACACCTAGAAAACCCAAAATCGGCGACCTCAAGGTCGACGCGACGGCGATTGCGGATTACGCCGTCGACCTCGAGGTCGGTGATCTCGTGGGGATTCGCCGCGAACAGCCGGGTCTCGATGAGGTGCTCGAGGAGATCCTGAACAATCACGCGATCTATGGCGCCCGCGGCGGCGTGACCGACGAGGACATCAGGAGGCTCGGTCTCCTCAACAGCCGCGTCGATGAGACGCGCACGTACCTCAAGCCGGGCCGCAAGATGGTCGAGATCCTCGAGGAGACTGAGGCCCACAACGATGATGCTCGTCACACGCTCATCAGTGCCATCGCTTCTTCGGTGGAGCGTCGCGCCAAGTTGCCGGGTAACGAGGACCTCCTTGGCCGCTATGAGAAGACCCGCAATTACCGCTCGGCAACGGCGATCAAGGCCGTGAAGACGCGGCTGAAGAATGCCCAGGCGGAGAATCCTACGCCCGACGAGGGCAAGCCGGCGCCGATCGAAGACAAGCCCGCCCCCACGGGCCGCAAGTCCAAGCGCGCCAGGAGCAAGGCGACGCCCGCCAAGGGCCAGCCCACGCCGGGCACGTAAGCGCGCCTCTGGCGACCCGATTCCCCTCAGCCGGACGCGAGCGGGCCCCCCTCCTTCATCGTCCCACCCCGTTCCCCGAGCCCATTCTCCAAGAGCGCCTCCTGGCCTGACGCCGGGAGGCGCTTTCCTCATTTCTGCGCGCTGCGTGATCCTTGCGCGCCCGAGAGGCCCACGTTCGTGATCATCCTCTCGGATCCTGCGGAGCGCTTCCGATCGCTACGCTTCTTGGGCGGCTGACTCGAAGACCGCGTCACCATGTCTTGAGGAGGCTTGCCGGTACGGGAGGGACTGTAATTACGTCCAGTGGTGTACCGTACCTGTACCGTACCGGTGTACCAGCTGGTACACTAAATTTTCTGCTGGTCGGCGAACAGGGGGACGGCCGCCTACCGTAGGGACTGCCGCGCCTGGCGCGCGAGCAGGCTGTAGCCGCGGGCATCGGCCTCGCGAGCCACGGCCTGGAGCTCGGTCCGGGCCGCCGCCGCATGGCCCTCCTTCTCCGCGACCCTGGCGAGCAGGTGCCGCGCCTCCAGCGCCTCGCCTACCAGGCTGCTGCGTCGCGCCTCGCCAAGGAGCGCCGTGAGCAGCTCGCGGGCCTGGCGGAGGTCGCTAACCTGGCCGAGCGCGAGCTGAACCCGGGCCACGTGGAGGAGCGCGTGGAGGCGGAAATAGAGGTTCTCCATATGCTCGGTCAGGATGAGGACCTGCGCGACCCCTTGGCGTGCCTCGGCGGCCTTGCCCTGGGTCACGAGGGCCTCCGCCAGCACGGCGCGCGTCCAGGCTTCGCGCGGTCGCAGGTTGCCGATGCGTCCCATCTCGTCGAGCGACTGCCGCGCGAGCCGCTCCGCTTCCGTGGTCCGATCCGCGGCGAACTCGAGCTCGCCGAGCGCCATGTGGATGAACGAGATCCCCTCCGCGCCGCCGCTCTCCTGGTTCTGCTGCAGCTGCTCCTGGAGGAGCTTGCGGCCCGCGTCGAGGTCGCCCTGGGCGACGAGGATGGTCGCGAGCGAGGTCCGCGGGCCGTACAGATCCTGCGAGGTGGCCTTGTCGTGCTGGGCCCACAGCATCTGCTCGAGCTGCTGGCGCGCCCGGCGGGGTTCGCCCGCGAGCTGAAAGATCTCCACGAAGGCGCGCTCGGACTCGACGAACAGGAGGTTCCGGGGATCGCCGCTCGCCTGGGCCAGGGCTTCGGCCTGCGCCAATTGGGCCCGGGCCTCGACCGGGCGGCCGAGCGCCATGAGCTGGTAGCCGCTCATGGTGAGGCCCCGCATCGCCATGTGGCGGTTGCCGATGCGCAGGTAGAGGGTCACGGCCTCCTGGAGCACCCGCTGCGCCTGCGCGAGCTCGCCCTGGAACATGAGCTGCGCCGAGAAGAGATGGAGGTTGAGCGCGACGCCCAGGGTGTCGCCGGCGGCGATCTGGAGCCGCTGGGCGGTCCGTAGGGTCACCATCGCCTGGGCGTGATCCCCGCGATAGAACTGGGCCAACGCTTCGTCCATGCGGGCGCGTCCCGCGAGCAGGCGTTGCCCGTTCGCCTCGGCCTGGGTGGCGGCTCGCAGGGCCGCTGCCTGCGCGCGCGGGTAATCGGGGAGCTTGAGCGCGGCGTTGGCCTCCGCCTCGTCGATGCGCGGATCGCCCTGGGCGGGCGGCGGGAGCTTGCGCAGCTGCTCGACGAGCTTGAAGGCCTCGCTGGCGTGGCCGCCGGCGATCATGGCCCGGGCCAGGGCCAGGCCGTATTCGAGGTCGTCGGGAAAGAAATCGAACAGGGCGCGGTAGATGCGGCTCGCCTGATCCCACTCCCGCATGGCGGTGCGGTAGCGCGCCTCGACGAGCAGCTTGCCCTCGCGCAGGAGGTGGGACGACAGCTTGAGGGCCTGCTGGGCCTCTTCCTGCTCGCGGGCGGTGTGGCCGAGCTGGCCGAACGCCTCGCTGAGCGCGGCGTGGAGGAGCGGGTGCTCGGGCTCGAGGGCCACGGCCCGGGCGAGCCGCTCCTCGGCGCCGATGGCGTCGAAGCGGTGGAGCCGCGCGAGCCCTTCGGCGTAGAGCTGTTCGGCCGCGGGGTGCTTGGGGAGCGAGGCGTTCACCACCTCCTGATCCCGCTCCGAGAGCCGGGTGAGGCCGAGCTTGCCGCGCAGGTGCCCGCTGGCCTGGGACACGAGATCGAGGAGCTCGGACTCGGTGCCGGCGAGGTTGATGGCACCGAGCAGCTCTCCGCTCACGGCGTCCTGCAGTCGGAGGTCGAGCCGGAGCCGCCCACCGGCGTCCTGGCCGAGGGCGAGGTACGAGCCGAGGACCACGAGATCGGCGCCGATGTGGCACCGGATGCGGCTGAGCGTGTCCTTGCCATAACTGTCGGCGTCCCCGAGCTCGAGGTCGGACTTCATGCGCGCCACGTTCTCGCCCGGGACGAGGCGCAGCTTCTCGCCGGCGGCGAGCTCGGTGGACAGCATCTCCTGGAGGGCGGTGGAGAGCCACGCCGCTTCGGGCCGGCCCGAGAGGTTCTTGAAGCCGAGGACGGCCACGGTGCGCCGGGCCGACGCCCTGGCGGCCCGGCCGGGCCGCATGTCGATCCGTAGGAAGGGAGACAAGGTCTTCCAGCCGACGAAGAGGAGCCCGAGGCCGAGCAGGGCGGCGAGGGTGATGGCGGCGGGCCGGCGCCACGGGGCCGCGGCGGGGCGGAGGCCGCGCAGGCTGCGCGCGGAGGTGGAGGACGAGTCGCGGCTGAGCGCGTCCACCACCTCGAGGGCGCCGGCGAAGCGGCGCTGCGGGTCGCGCTCGAGGCAGCGCAGGATGGCCCGCTCCCAGGCGCGCGGCAGCCCGGGGCAGAGCTCGCGCGGCGAGGGTGGCGGCTCGCGAAGCCGCTTGAGCGCCGTGGCGAGCGGGGTCTTTTCGGCGAAGGGGCGGCCGCCGGTCACCATCTCGTAGAGCACCACGCCGAAGGCGTAGAGGTCGGTCCGCGGGGTGAGGGCGTGGCCTTCGATCTGCTCGGGGGCCATGTAGGCCGGGGTACCGATGAACTCGCCGTCGAGGCTGCGCGAGCGCCCCTGGAGGCCGGGGGCGCGGCCGAGGGCGAGGCCGAAGTCGGTCACCACCACGCGCAGGCCGTGCGGCTCGTGCTCGTCGGGGACGAGGAAGATATTGTCGCTCTTGAAGTCGCGGTGGATGACGCCGGCGCGGTGGGCGGCCTCGAGCGCGTCGGCCATCTGGCGGCACAGGGGGAGGGCCTCCTCGGGGCATAGGGGGCCGAGCCGATCCAGCCGGTCGGCGAGGGTCTCGCCGGTGAGGAGCTCCATGGTGAGGAAGGCGATGGCGGGCTCGGCGCCGTCGCCTCGGGCGGGGTTCGGAGAGGGGGAGGTGGGTCTGGGAGAGGGGGCGCCGGCGATGGCGCCGGCCGGGCCCGAGGCCGGCGCGGCGCCGGCGGGTCTCGGCTGGTGAAAGCCGACGTCGAAGATGCGGCACACGTTACGGTGGGTGACGCGGCGGGCGAGGGCGATCTCGCGGCGCAAGCGGGCGATGGCGTCCTTGCTGCCCTGGGCCTCGGAGCACACGGTCTTGAGCGCGACCTGGACGTGGAGCTCGCGGTCGTACGCCTCGTAGACCTCGCCCATGCCGCCGCGGGCGATGAAACGGACGATGAGGTAGCGGTCCGCCACGACCTCGCCCGGATGGAGGAGGGTCCGCTCGCTCGGGGCATCGCCGCGACCGGGCTCGGGGGTGAGCGGCCGGGTGGAGTCGGCCAGGGTGTGGCTCTCAGCGTCGGCCGAGGGGAGCGACCCGGTGGCTTTGGGGTTCGGCGTGTCCGGCTGGCCCTGGGGCATGGGGCTCACTGATTCTACAGAACAAGGAAGCCCGCTGGATTATTCCTGCAAAGTGGGAGCGACTGAACGCCGCTCTAGCGAAGGGCCTGTCGGGCCCGCCGCGCCACGAGACCGAACCCTCGGGCTTCGGCCTCATGGGCTACGGCCCGGAGCTGGGTCCGGCCGCTCGCCGGGTCGGCCTTGAGGGTGAGCTCACCGAGGACCAGGCGGAGCGCGAGCTGCTCGGCGAAGAAGCGACCGCGCCGGGCGGCGGCGAGGCCGTCGGCGAGGAGGGTCCGCGCCTCGGCGAGGTCGTCGGGCTGTCCGAGGGTGAGGAGGACGCGGGCGGTCGCGGCCAGGGCCGGGAGGCGGTAGATCAAGTTGTCCGTCTGCGCTGCGAGCGACGCGGCCTGGGCGGCCTCCTGGCGCGCTTCGGCGAGCTTGCCCTGCGCCAGGAGAGCGCCGGCCAGGGCGGCGTGGGCGCGGGCCTGGCGTGGGGGCAGGCCCCCTTCTCGGAGCATCTCGGAGAGGGCGTGCCGGGCCTGGTGCTCGGCGTCGTCGATCCGGCCTGCGACGAGCGAGGTCTCGGCGAGGAGGACCAGGCCGAGCGAGGCCGGGAGCCGGAGGCTGCCGCGCTGGGTCAGGCTGAGGGCTTCATGGAGGATCCGCGTGGCCGCCTCGAGGTCCCCTTGCTCTCTCAAGAGCCGCGCGCGCGACAGGAGATTGTCGATGGACCAGTCGGAGACGGGCATCTCGCGGAACTCGCGGCTGGTCTCTTCGAGCTCGTTGCTCGCGACCGCGAGCTGGCCCTCCATCTCGAAGGTGACGAAGTGCCCGCGATACATGCGGGTCACGGTGAGGGGGAGGCGCTCGCGGCTGGTCACGGCGGCCCGCTCGGCTTCGGCGAGGCGGGCCTGCCCCTGGTCGGGGTGACCGAGGCTGAGGAGCCAGTAGCCGAGCCGCGCGAGCGCGAGGGACTGCCGGCCGAGGTTGCCGCTGTCTTCGAAGATGGTGGCGGCCTCCTCCTCGAGCTTGATGGCCGCCACGGTGTCGCCGCGGACGTGGAGCCGGGTGGCGATGATCTCGAGGGCCTCGGCCACGCCGGCGCGATCTCCGGCCTCGGCCAGGAGCCGCTTGGCCGCCACGATGGTGCTGAGGGCGCGGCCCTGCTCCCCGAGAAAGACCTCGGCCGAGGCCTGCTCGAGGAGCGCGCGTCCGGCGAGGAGGCGCCGCCCGCTCGTGCCGGCCTTGGTGGCGGCGCGGACGGCCGCGGCGTGCGCCCGCTGGAGGTCGGGCAAGCCCTCGGCGGCCTGGGCCTCGACGAGGTCGATGCGCGGGTCCTCGCCGGCGGGCGGCGGGAGCTTGCGCAGACGCTCCGTGAGGTCGAGGGCGTCGGCGGGGCGGCCGGCCTGCGCGAGGCTCTGGGCCAGGCGCAGGCCATACTCCAGGTGATCGGGAAAGAAGTTGAGCAGCGAGAGATAGATCTGGCTGGCCCGCTCCCACTCGCCGGTGGACTCGCGGTAGCGCGCCTCGACCAGCAGCTTGTCTTCGCGGTACAGGTCCCGTGACAGGTCGAGCGCGCGCTGGGCCTCGTCCCGCGCCTGCGTGGCGTAGCCGAGCTGGCCGTAGGCCTCGCCGAGCGCGGAGTGGAGGAGGGCGTGCTCGGGCTCGAGCGCCACCGCCCGCTCGAGCTGCTCGCGCGCCCCCGGGGCGTCGAGGCGGCGCAGCCGGGCCAGCCCTTCGGAGTAGAGCCGCGCGGCCTCGATGTTCTTGGGCAGCATGGCGCCGACTTCGGCCTGTTCATGCTGCGAGAGCGGGGTCACGCCGAGCTTGCCGCGCAGCTGCCCGCCGGCCCGGGCCACGAGATCGAACAGCTCGGCCTCGGTGCCGACGACCTGCACCGCTCCGAGGGTGTCTCCGGTGGCGGCGTCCTGGAGCCGGAGATCGAGGCGCAAGCGGCTGCCCGCCTCCTTGCCGAGCGAGAGGTAGGAGCCGAGCACGACCACGTCGACGCCGAGGTGCTTGCGGATGCGGGCGAGCGTGTCGCCGGCGTAGCTGTCGGCCTCGCTGAGCTGAAGGTCTAGCTTCATGCGGCTCACGTTCTCGCCGGGGACGAGGCGCAGCTTCTCGCCGGCGGCGAGCTCGGTGGAGAGCATCTCCTGGAGGGCGGTGGAGAGCCACGCCGCCTCGGGGCGGCCCGATAGGTTCTTGAAGCCGAGTACGGCCACCGACCGTCGGGTCGCCGTGGCGTCGGCGCTCGGGCTGCCGTGGCGCGGTCCGCGCAGCCGGCGGATCGGGCGGACGAGGACAAAGACCAGACAGAGGAGGATGGCGAGGGGGAGGGCGAGGGCCCAGGCTCCTTTGCCGACGCCTCGGCGGGCCTGGGGCGGAGCGCTGGCGAGCGCATCGGCGAGCTGGGTCGCGCTCGGCCAGCGGCGCTTGGGGTCGCGCTCGAGGCAGCGCAGGATGGCGCGCTCCCAGGTGCGTGGGAGGTCGGGGCGCAGGCCGCGGGGCGAGGGCGGCGGTTCCTGGAGCCGCTTGAGGGCCGTGGCCAGCGCCGTCTTCTCGGCGAAGGGCGGGCGGCCGGTCACCATCTCGTAGAGCACCACGCCCAGCGCGTAGATGTCGGCCGCGGGGGTGAGGGGCGCGGTCCAGTCGGGATCGATCTGTTCGGGCGCCATGTACACGGGCGTGCCGAGGACCTCCCCTTGGACGCTGAGGGTGGAGGCGTGCTGGCCGGGGGCGCGGCTCAAGGCCAGGCCGAAGTCGGTCACGACGACGCGCAGGCCGCCGGGCTCGAGATCGTCGGGGACGAGGAAGACATTGTCGCTCTTGAAGTCGCGGTGGACGACGCCGGCGCGGTGGGCGGCGTCGAGCGCGGCGGCCATCTGGTGGAGCAGAGGCCAGGCCTCCTCGGGGCGCTGGGGCCCGAGTCGATCGAGCCGGTCGGCCAGGGTCTCGCCGTTGAGGAGCTCCATGGTGAGGAAGGCGATGCTCTCCTCGGCTGGCGCGGGGGCTGCATTGGTCTCGAGGGAGAGGGGGCGGTGGTGGAAGCCGACATCGAAGAGGCGGCAGACGTTGCGGTGGGTGACGCGGCGGGCGAGGGCGATCTCGCGGCGCAGGCGGCCGAGGGCGGTGCTGTCCCGCGCGGTCTCGGGGGGCACGGTCTTGAGCGCGACCTGGACGTGGAGCTCGCGGTCGTAGGCCTCGTAGACCTCGCCCATGCCGCCGCGGGCGATGAAGCGGACGATGAGGTAGCGGCCCGCCACGAGCTCGCCGGGGGCGAAGGTGTGGCGTTCGGAGCGGAGCCGGCCGGGCGAGAGGGTCTGGGTCTCGGCGCTGGTGGCGGTGAGCTCTTCGGTCTGGGCCTGGGGGGGAACCGGCGTGGTGCGGGTGGGGGTCGTGGTCTCTGGGTCCGACTTGCCGTCAGGCATCCTGGCTGGCTCCCTGGTCTTCATACACCTGCGGAGCGCCTCGGGGTGCTTCAGGGCACCGCAGGGCGACAAGGTAGCTTGCTCGGGATCATCCTATAAGTGGTAGGAGTCCCCCGGAAAAAAGATGGGGCAGGGCGAACGACAGGGGGCCCGGGATCGAGCGGGGGAGGGCCTTCGCGGCTCGACCCCAGGGTCGAGCGGGACCCGCTGTGACCGCACGGGAGGCCATCTTCAGCGTCTTCGACTCGGGCTGTTGGGATTCGGGTTGCTCCCTGGGCCGGCTGCCTTATCTGGCAAGTGAGTTTTCCGACGGGGGGCAAAAAAATCCTTGATCGAAACAAAAATTCACCGAGACTGCATCTTGCACGACAGCCGAGCGGTAAATTTTCATCCGGTCGCGGTGAGAGTGGTCGAAGAGCTTCCGAGCGGATGGACGATTGAGGAGCCGCTGCTTACAAAGGCTTCGACAACGAGGACGGGAACATCCCAGACAAGACGGAGGAAGGACCATGCGGCGTCACAACAAGGACACCTTTCGCGGCAAGAAGCTGGCCCTCAGCAAGGAGAGCCTCAAGCAGTTGACCCCCCAGCAGCTTGCCTTGGCAGGCGGGGCCGGACCGACGGCCATCGACTGCAGCGTGACCTGCTGGTAGCTTCCGGGCGTCTTCGCCCAAGGCGACTGGATCAGTAACATTCAGAGATGGCTCCGCTCCGGAGCCGTTCCAGGGTTTTCCTCCATCTCCTCATGACATAACCAGCCCCGCACCCGTACGAGGCGAAACCCGCGGGTCCGGGTGCGGGAAGCGCGGGAGTTGCGGGAAGGTCGCCGGCGGTGTGATACACCGAGCGGAGTAGATGCGTTTCAGCACCATCCATCGCGTCTCCTCCTACCTCGTGGTGAGCGCGGCGTTTCTGCCGCTGGCGCTGTCGGGGGAGCTGCCGCCGGCGCTGGTGATCCTGGTGATGCTCGCGGGGGCGGCGAGCTGGTTCGGTGAGCCGGCGCAGTTGCCGCTCGTGCAGACGCGCGCCTGGTCGGTGGTCTGGAACCTGGCCACGATCGCGACCTTCCTCTCGTGCGTGCTGGAGTGGTGGGTGCGCGACGAGCCGCTCGTCCTCGTCGGGGTGCACTTCCTCTGTTTCCTGCTCGTCCACAAGCTGTGGAACCGCCGCTCCTGGCGCGATTACCTGCAGCTCTACGTGGTGTCCTTCCTCATGCTGGTGGCGGGGACGCTGCTCAACAGCGGGCTCATCTATGCGCTGGCCTTCGCCGGCTACGTGGTGTTCGTCACCTGGGCGCTGACGCTCCTTCATCTCCGGCGCGAGATGGAGGAGAGCCATTTGCTGAAACACTCGTCGGGGGCGCCGCCGGAGCGGGTGGCGGTGGATCGCATCCTCAATTCGCGGCGAGTGGTGGGGCCGAGCTTCCTGGCGGGGAGCGCGCTCGTGGCGCTCGGGGTCTTCTCTGGGGCCGGGGTGCTGTTCCTGCTCTTGCCGCGGCTCGATATCGGGCTGTTCGGGCGGCGGCGCCAGGCGCTCCTCACGACCGGGTTCTCCGAGCGCATCGAGCTCGGCCATCATGGGTTGGTCACGGACAACCCGCGGGTGGTGATGCGGGTGGAGTTCCCGACCGGCCGGCCGGCCGAGTCGCTCTACTTCCGCGGCCTGGCCTTCGACACCTACGAGCAGGGGCACTGGAAGCACACGCCCGAGCGTCGCCATTCGCTCGAGCGCAAGAGGGGGATGTGGCTCCTCTCGCCGGGCGCCGGGGGGCCGGCGCTCCGGTCGCCGGGACGGCCGCTCGGGGGGACGCTGCGTCAGGAGGTGTACCTCGAGCCGCTCGATACCTATCTCCTGTTCGGGGTGTCGCAGCCGGTGGCCTTCGCGCTCCCGCCGCCGCGGCCCGGGCCCGGGCCGGGGTCGGGGGTCGATTATCGGCTGTGGACGGGCGGGGCAGGGGAGACGTACGCGTTCGTGATCAACGAGCAGGGCCAGCCGCAACCGCTCGAGGGCGGCCGGCGGTACACGGTGTACTCGGTGGCCCCGCCCTCGCCCGCGGTGCTGGCGCGTCAGCCCGAGGCCTTGCCGGAGGAGCGGGCACGGCTCGCGCGCTATCTGGCGCTGCCGCCGGAGCTGCCGGAGCGGGTGCGCGAGCTCGGGCGTCGCATCACCGCGGGGCTCGTCGGGCCGCACGCCAAGGCCGAGGCCGTGGCCAGCTACCTGCGCAGCCAGTACCGCTATACCCTCGAGCTCGGGCGCGACGCGCGCTACGAGCCGATCGAAGACTTCTTGTTCGTGCAGCGCGCCGGCCACTGCGAGTACTTCGCCTCGGCCATGGCGCTGCTCCTGCGGGCCGCGGGGGTGCCGACGCGCAGCGTGACCGGCTTTGCCGGCGGCGAGTGGAACTCTTATGGGAACTACCTGGCGGTGCGCCAGGGGGATGCCCATGCGTGGGTGGAGGTGTATCTGGGCGAGGCGGGTTGGGTGGCCTTCGATCCGACGCCGGGCGGGCCGGGACGCATGGCGAGCACGGGGATCTTCGACCAGCTGCGGCTGGCGGTCGATACGATCGAGCTGGCGTGGTTCAAGTACGTGGTGGAGTACGATCTGAGCAAACAGATCGACCTCTTCGCCTCGCTGCGTCGCTGGCTCGGGGGAGGGCGCGCCGGCGGGAAGGGGAGGGCGCCGGCTTCGTGGGATTGGACGCGCGATCGCCGGGTCCTCGGTGCCGGGGCGCTCGGTGCAGCGCTGGCCGTGGCCGTGGTCCTCCTGCGGCGTCGCCGCTGGATGGGGCTCGGGAGAGCGGCAGGGGAGAGGCGCCGCACGCTGCCGGTGGTCGAACGCGCCGTGCAGGCGCTCGGCCGTCGGGGGCTGGTTCGGGGGGAGGCAGAGACGCTGGCCGAGTTGGCCGCGCGGGCGACGGGGGCGCAGGACCCGGGGGCGGCGGCATTCGTGCGTCTCGTCGACCGCTACTATGCGGTGCGCTTCGGCGGGGTCGGGGTGGAGACGGCGGAGCTCGAACGCCTGGCCCGGGAGGTGATCGAGCCGGGTGACGGTATTCGATAACGCGCCGGCGGGTCGTCTCGAGCGGCGCCGACGATCCCCTATTCGACATGCCGGTGCGGATCCAGGACATCGACATGCCGCGCGATGGCCAGGTCCTCTATATCGCCGTCCCGCTCGCCCAGGTACGGCGCTACGCCATCGTCAACTTCGGTGATCGCCCGCGGCCGCGCTGAGACCGCTCCGCTCCCTCAGGCCGCCGAGGCCGCCTCGCGGGCCGTCGCCGTATGGTAGATGCGCGTGATCTCCGCCTCGTCGAGGAAACCGACGATGCGATCCGTGGCGTCGACCACGATCAGCTCGCGCACGCTGTGCTCGAGGATGGTCTCGAGCGCCGTGCGCAGATCATCCGTGTCGCGCACCGTGATGGGCGGCGTCATCATGTCGTGGGCGATGGTCACCGTGGCCATCTCGGGCGCCGAGGCCAGCGTGCGCATGACGTCGGAGCTGACCATGCCGATCACCTTCCCCTCGGGCGACAGCACGGGGAAGGCATCCTGCCACGCGCTGCCCGAGACCTTCGCGATCACCTCGCGCGCCGGCGTCTCGGCGGTGAAGGCGACGTAGGGCCGATCCTTGATCAGGATCTCGCTCACCCGCATCTCCTTCAGCACGTCGAGGATGAGATCGCCGCGGTGCGCCGGCGAGTCGCGCTTGGTCGGCAGCTGCGCGGGATAGAGCGTGTGCCGCCGCAGCGCCACGAAGGCGATGCCCTCGCACAGCATGAGCGGCACCAGCAGGTCATAGCTCCCGGCCAGCTCGCACACCATCACCAGCGCCGCGATCGGCACGTGCGCGAGGCCGCCGTAGAACGTCCCCATGCCCACCAGCGCGAACGCCCCCGGATCGAGGCGCGGATCGCCGAAGACGAGCTGCGCCGCGCGGCCAAAGGCCCCACCCACGAGCGCCCCGAGCACGAGCGACGGCCCGAAGTCCCCGGCGCTGCCGCCGCTGCCCACGGTCAGCACCGTGGCCAGCGCCTTGACCGCCCCGAGCACGAGCAGGATCTCCACCCCGCGCCAGCCGCCCAGCCAGTCGATCCCGCTGATCGCCAGCTGGGCCGCCCCGTAGCCGCCGCCCATGATCCCCAGCCCGTGCCCCGGCTGCCCGGTGTGCGTGCTCATCACCACCAGGATGGGCGTGGCGAAGATGCCGAGCACGAGCCCGCCGAGCGCCGGCTTGCTCCACTCGGGCATCGGCAGCTGCTCGCAGAGGTGCTGCACGCCCTCGAGCGCCTTGACGAAGGTCACGGCGAAGAACGACACGAGGAGCGCCATCAGCCCGTAGAGCGGCAAGTGCGCCGGGATGAACGGGTAGCGCGGCGCGTGCGTGAACAGCGTCGCCTCGCCGAAGAAGGAGATGAACACCGAGTACGAGACCACGCTCGCCAGGACCGAGGGCACCAGGGCGTCGGCCTCGAAGTCGTCCCGGTGCAGCACCTCCACGGCGAGGAGCGCGGCGCCGAGCGGGGTGCGGAAGATGGCCGCCATGCCCGCCGCCGTGCCCGCCACGAGGAGGATGCGCCGCTCGCGCTCGCTCACCCGGAGGAGCTGGCCGATGAGCGAGCCGATCGCCCCGCCCATCTGCATGGTCGGCCCCTCGCGTCCGCCCGAGCCGCCGCTGCTCAGCGTGAAGATCGACACGATCGCCTTGACGAAGGCCACGCGCTTTCGCACCAGGCCCTTCCCGTGGTGAAAGGCATTGATGATGGCGTTGGCCCCGCCGCCGCGCGTCTCGGGCGCAAAGTAGGCCGAGATGAGGCCCGCGCACAGCCCCCCGAGCGCCGGGATACACCACAGGAGCCACGGCCGGAACGGCACCGCGTGGCTGTGATCGATCACCCGCTCGCCCCCCGCCGGCAGCTGGATGTAGCCCGACGTCATCTCGAGGAACAGGTGCTGCCCGAGCTCGATCCCGGCGAAGAACAGCGAGCCGAGCAGCCCCGCCGCCGCACCCACCAGCGCCGAGTGCAGGAGCATGCGCCCGAGCAGGCTGAAGTCGAGCGGCGAACTCTGCGGCGAGACCCGCTGCATGAGCGAGCCGAGCCGCCGCAGCGTGGCCGAGCGAGACGGTCGGGGCGTGTCTACGGGCGAGGCCATGAGGATGGGCGCATCTTAGCCCGATACGTACGCCGGTTCATTGGAGATGCAAGCAATCGCATCTCCGCCCCGCGAGATCCTCTACGGACGCGCAGGTGCGTGCGCGCCCGACGTCCGACGATGGGCGCGTCGCAGCACGGAGCTAACCCGTTCGGTGCTCCAGAGCCGCGACGTACTCCGCGCGCACCTCCGCCGCCAGACGGCGCCACGAGAACTGCTCGGCGCGGGCGCGGTTCACCTCGCCCATGCGGCGCCGCCGCGCGGGATCCCGGGCCAGCGCCTCGATGGCCTGCGCCAGCGCCACGGCATCCCCGGGTGGCACCCAGTGCGCGCCCTCGGCCGAGACCACCTGGCGATAGCCCTCGATATCCGAGCATACGATCGCCCGCCCCGTGGCCATGGCCTCGAGCAACACGATGCCAAAGGACTCCTTCCCCATGGCCGGCGACACGAACAAGTCGCTCGCGCGGTGATACGCCGCCACCCGGGCTTCGTCCGTCACCGTCCCGTGGAACACCACGCCCGGTACCTCGGGCGGCGTGGTCCCGCCGTGACCCACCACATCCAGCACCACCGGCACCCCCCGCTCCCGCAGCCGGCGGAACGCCTCGAGCAAATGCGGAAACCCCTTGCGCGGGTCGCGCCATTGCCCGACGAACAGGACGCGGAGCGGCCGCTGCGGCGAAGCCGGGGCCAGCGCCTCACCGCCCGCAGCCGCGGCCGGGCCGGGGCAAAAGACGTCGGTCGGCACACCGTTCGGGATCACCGCCAGCGGCCCGCGCCAGGTGTAGCGCGCGAACCGCTCCGCCGGCCGCGACACCGCGATGCCGCGGTGGAACCCTCCCAGCACCGGCCTGCTGAGGACCCGCCGCGCGACCCGCGAGATCAGCGCCTCGGTCTCGACGAAGCTGTGGAAGGTGCACACCCGCGCCATCCGGCGCGCCATGCCGAGCGCGTAGTACCCGAGCGTGGGCACGAGCGGCTCGTGCACGTGGAGCACATCGAAGCGATGCTGGCGGAAGAACGACACCACCTCCCACGGCCGGACGAGCATGCCGAGGGGGTTGTCCCAGCCATGGGCCGGGATGTGCATGATCCCCCCGAAACCCGCCATCCACGGCCCCGGCGCCTCTCTCACCCCCGGTGGCGCCGACGACGGGCCGATCACCCAGACCTCATCGCCCCCCTCGCGCAGCGCCGCCGCCAGATTGAGCGCGTGCCGCTTGACCCCGCCGACGTCCGCGAGGTCATAGGGGATGAGCTGGCAGACCCGCATCCTCGAGGCCCGAGATCCGGCGCGCGCTACTTCCCGGCCGCTCGCGACAGCGTCCCCGCGTCCACCCGCTCCCCGAGGAACTCGGCGCACGCCGCGGCGATGTGCTCGCCCGCGCGCCCATCGCCATAAAGCTCCGGCGCCGGCCGCGCGAAGTGCTCCCAGTCGCGGAGGATCTGCCGCACCGCGCTCAGGATCCCCGCGGTCTCGATGCCCGCGAGCAGCCCCACCCCCGCCTCGATCGTCTCGGGCCGCTCCGTGTTGCGCCGCACCGTCACGCAGGGCGTGCCCAGGATCGCCGCCTCCTCCTGCACCCCGCCCGAATCCGTCACCACCAGCCGCGCCCGCGCCAGGGACTCGAGGAACTCCCCGTGCCCGAGCGGCTCCACCGCGCGCACCGAGGCCGGGAAGTCGAGCCCGTGCTCGCGGGCCTTGGCGCGCGTGCGCGGGTGCACCGGCCACAGCACCGACTCCTGCTGGCCGAGCGCCCTGAGCGCCGCCAGCACCTTCCCGAGCCGCACCGGGTCGTCCACCGTCTCCTGCCGGTGCACCGTCACCAGGATGCCCGCGCGCCGCTCCTTGGGCACCGTCACGGGCTGCTGCCAGCGCAGCGCGTCCAGGATCGGGTTGCCCGTGAGCAGCACCCGGCCGTTCACCCGCTCGCGCTCGAGGTTGGCGAGCGCGATGCGCGTCGGCGCGAACGCCAGGTCGGCCATCGCGTCCGCGCAGATGCGGTGCTCCTCCTCGGGCAGCTGGCGGCAGAAGGCGCGCAGCCCCGACTCCACGTGACCGAAGGCCGAGCCCCCCTTGCGCGTCGCGAACGCCGCCGCCACCACCGTCGTCGTGTCGCCCGCCGCCAGCACCAGCTCCGGCCGGTGACGCTCGATGAGCGTGCCCAGCCCGGCCGTGATCTCCACGAAGCTCCCGAGGAGGTCACGCCGCCCGAGCTCGAGCCGGTGCCCCTGCGGATAATCGATCGACAGGCCGAAGCGCTCGAGGAACGCGCCCATCATCAGCCAGTCGTGATGCTGCCCCGTGGCCACCAGCGCCACCTCGAGACCCCGCCGGCGCAGGGCCAGGATCACCGGCGCCATCTTGATCACCTCGGGGCGCGTCCCCACGACCGCGAAGATCATCGGCGTTTCTCGATCGCTGCACAGAATTGTTCCGCCACCCAGCGGTTGCCCGCCTGGGTGAGGTGGATCCCATCACAAAAATGCTCTTTCGGCAGGTCCACGAGCTCCACCAGCGCGAGCCGCCGCTCCGCCGCGATGCGGCGATACGCCTCGTTGAGCCGCTCGATGAGCGTGTTCATGCTCCACGGCTCGCGCGGCGCCCCGAAGCCCCGCTTGCCCGGCAGCGTCGCCAGGTACACGAAGCGCCCGAGCGCGCGGCATTGATCCAGCACCGCCTCGCAGGCGATGATGCTCTGCTCGAACGAGCGATCCTTCCAGGCGTCGTTCGTGCCCCCCCAGAGGCACACCTCGCCCGCCTCCGGCACCGACAGGAGCTCGTGATAGTTGCGCCGCCAGATCTCCGCCCAGCACTCCCCCGGCACCCCGAAGCTCACCGTCACCCACGTCTGACCATACTTCTGCGACAGCATGCGCCCGAGATAGAGCGGATAGCTCATGCCGTCGGGATCCCGCGAGCCGAAGGTGAGCGAGTCGCCCTGGCAGGCGATCACACCATAAATGTTGGCGCGGCGGAGGCGAGGTAAAGCCGCTTCTTCCGCTTGATCAGTCGGGGAAACGTTGGGAGCGTCGCTCGGCACGTTGGTCGTCTCCGTGGACCCGTGGGGACAAGAAAAGCGTCGGTCTCGATACCCCGAGACCGCACGCCCGTCAACCGGGAACGCCCGCCTGTCCCTCGGTCTCTAGAGTAGCGCGCCCCCACCATACGACGCTCACCTCAGTATTTCTCCCACGGACTCGGCACGGGCCGGGGATCGCGGAACAGCCGCGGGTTGAGCCGCGTGGCCACGAGCGGCCGGTAGCCATTGACCAGCGCCACCCGCATCCCCTCGGTGCACCACGAGCCCGCGTGCAGCACCTGGGTGTCGAACAGGAGCGCCGTCCCGGCCGGCCCCGTGACCGCCTCGCAGATCGCATCGAGCCGCCGGCTCTCCTCCTCGCCCATGTAGGCGTGCCCGAGGCCGCCGTTGCAGATGCGATAGAACATCCGGTGCCGCGCCTCGTCGAGCACGTGGGTGCCCGGCTGGAACCGCAGCGGCCCCTGCGCCGACCCCACATCGGTGAGGTAGAGGAAGGACTTGAGCGTGGGCCGGAGACAGTCGATGTGCCAGGGCTCGATATCCGGCGCCGCCGTCAGCACCTCCGCCATCATGTACGGCTGACCCGCCCGGACCGCCCCGGCCCCGAAGTAGGCCTGCGCGAGCGCATGCCACGCCGGCACATCGCCAAACTCCCGCAAGATCCGCGGCCATCTCTCCGCCTGCTCCCCGGCCGGCCCCCGCGGGAAGTAGATCCGCAGCCGACCCGTGCGGCGGTCCACCTCGTACCGTAGCCCTTCGTCCTGCCAGCGGACCGAGCTCGCCTGACCGCTCGGGTCCAGCTCCGCGGCCCGGCGCCGCATCGGCTCCACCCGCTCCAGCACCCAGGCGCGCGCCTCCGCCACCTCCCCGGTCGAGTAAGGCTGCCCTACGCGGACGAGCCCACGCGCCCGCAGCTCCCGCAGGTGCCCCTCATCCGGGGGCGCCGCCACCGCCGCCGCGCACTGATCGAAGTAGGGCCCCGTCAGCTCCCCATAGCGCCGCCACAGCCGATATAGAGGATAGGAGCGCTTGGCCAGGAGCGAGAGCACGAGGTCCACCGGGATGAGCCCTGCCAGGGCCCCCGGATACGTCTCCGCCTCCACCCGCCCCGAGATGCGATGCGCCAGCTTGGCCAGCATGAGTCCTCTCAGTCGTCCTCGTCCTTCTTATGCGTGTACTTGCTGCACGTGCGCATTCAAACGCGCGAGCTCCGGGTGCGAGCGCACGAGCGCCACCAGCTCGCCAAAACCCACCTCCCGCGCCCCCAGCCCGCCGAGCTCGTAGATCCGGCGCACCAGCTCGAGATCCGCCGGCTCGTCCACCGTCCAGCGCAGATCCGAATGATCCTCGCTCCCGGTCACGCTGCGCAGGAGGAACAGCTCCGGGCGCTCGCGGTGGATGAAGAACGTCACGTGCTCGCGCGCCTCCCGCGTCCGGCCGAGCCGCCCCACCCGCTCGAGCACGTCCATGTACAGCGCCTCCGCGTCGAGCCCGCGGGGAAACGTGCGGCGCTGGATGTTCGAGGCGTAATCCGCCGACTCCGGCGCCGGCCCCTCCCCCGTGAGCGCGCGCACCACCTCGTCCACCAGCGCGGGCTCGATGAGCGGACAGTCCGCCGTCACCCGCACCACCACCTCCGCCCGCGCCTCCCGCGCCGCCCCGAGATAGCGGCTGAGCACGTCGTGCTCATCGCCCCGGAACCAGCGCACCCCCTCCTTCTCCGCCAGCGCCACCACCGGGTCATCCGTGGCGTTCGTGGTCGTCGCCACCACGATCTCCTCGGCGCGGCGGCAGCGCCGGAGCCGCGCCAGCTCCTGGGCGAGCATCGGCCGACCCGCCAGATCCGCCAGCACCTTCCCCGGCAGCCGCGTCGACGTCATCCGCGCCTGGACAATGATCACCGTCCTCATGCCCCCGGATTCTATGCGCAAGGGGCGGCGCGGGCGAGCGCGCCCGTCACCCGACGGCTTACCAGTCCCCCATCACCTTGCGCAGCGTCGCGAGCAGCGTCGGTACGCGGAACGGCTTGTTCAAAAACGCCGCCGCCCCGGCCCCCTCCACCAGCTTCCCCATCCGCTCCGCCGCACTCATCAAGATCACCGGGATCCCCGCCAGCTTCGGGTTCGCGCGCATCTTCTCCAGCAACTCGGGCCCGCCCATGCGCGGCATCATCACGTCCAGCAGCGCCGCGTCCGGCACCTCCTCCCCGAGCCGCTGTAACCCCTCCAGCCCGTTCGCCGCGGCGATGACTCGAAGGCCCTCCTCCTCCAATACGGAGGTGAGGACTTCCACCAGAGCAAATTCGTCATCGACGAGCAGAACGGTCTTCATGGATCCCGCTATCGTTTACGGCGCGTGCCGGGTTTGGGCTTCGGTTTGGTGTTCCGTTTGGGCTTGGCCGGAGAGGGCTCGTCCTTCCGGGGCTTGGCAGACCGGCTCGCGCCCTGCGAGCGCTGCGGCGCCGATCCCGGCGCCTGATGCGCCAGACCGCTCAGAACCGACTCCGCGCTGCCGAAGGTCGAGGCCAGGGTGAGCCCCTTCTTCGAGATGAAGAACTCGCGCAGCTCCGTCTCATGGGCCCCATCGTGCGTCTTGATGATGGAGATCAGCCGACGTAGCTTCGAGCCGAGCTCCACCTGGCGCAAGAAAATCACGTTCTCGAAGATGGCCGACAGCCCGCTCACCGGGATCTCGACCTCGGCCCCGAAGAGCTGGCGCGATTCCTCGATCAGCAAGGTGGTCACGCCGAGCGCCCGCAGCTCGTTCACGAAGGCGGCGAAGAAGCGCAGGATGCGCTCCGGATACACCGCCGTCTCCTTGAAGCCCCCGAGGCCATCGATCACCAGGCGCCGCACCTGGCGCCTCTGCACCAGCGTGAGCACCTGCTCGGCCAGCTCGTCGATCAGGAGATCGGTGAGCGGCTGCCATTGGATCTCGATATCCCCCCGCTCGACCAGCGACGTAAAGCCAAGCCCGATCCTCTCCGACTTGGCCACCACCCGCTCGGGCGACTCGAAGAAACTGAAATACAGCCCCCGTTCCCGCTCGCGCGCCCCGGCCGCGAGGAAATGCAAACCGAGGATGGTCTTTCCACTCCCCGAAGGACCGAGCAAGAGCGTCGTCGATCCCGCGCGCAGTCCTCCATGCAGCATGGCGTCGAACTCGGGCACCCCGAAAGCGAGGAGCCCGTCCGGGCACCCCGGTTCGACGAGCGCCTGGCGCACCACCTCCTCCCGGCGCGGGTAGATCCGCACCCCATCGGGGCCGATGCGGAACATGTGACGGCCGCGCAGGTGCGAGCTGCCCCGGAACTTGCGGACCACCAGCTCGCGCACGGCGCGAAGACCAATGAGTTGGTCACTCAGCTCGATCAGGCCGTCTACCATCGTGCTCTCCGGCTGGACCGTGCGCGCGGTTCCGTTCGTGAGCAGGAAGGTAGTGCATTCCATATAGGTCACCATCGTATGGAGCTCATGAATGAACTTCTTGAAGGCCAGCTCCGATTCAGCGACCGCCTCGGCGCTCACCAGGCCATCGATCATGAGCAGCGTAGCCTTGTGCTCGTGGACCGCGCGGCGCAGGAACTCGAGGAACCCCGGCAGCCCCTCCTGCTCGAGCGTCTTGTAGGCGCTCACGTACATGAGGGACGAGGCGATCGGCGCCGGATCGAAGAAGCTCATGGTGCCCAGCAGCGACAGCATGCGCGCCGGCGATTCCGCGAGGAGCGTCACGTAGGCCACCCGTCCCCCCGTGGCCACGTGATGAAAACAGAGCTGGTTGCCGAGGATCGTCTTCCCCGTCCCGGGAGCCCCCGACACGATGTAGGTCCCCCCGCGGAGAAAGCCTCCTGACAAAATGAGATCCAGACCTGGCACACCGCTCGGCACGCGTTCCAAGCTCGCGTGTCCCTTCTCTTGGTCCCCGTTCATCCATTGTCCCCTTGGTTGACTTCCGGCCCGTGGCCGGCAGGCAGCCTAGCTGATCGGCCTGTCGCTGGGAACAGGGTTCGGAGCCTCTTCAGACGGGGTCCGTTCGGCCAGAATCATAGCGATATTCACATGCTGATGGAGGGCGCCATCGCTCGTGGAGGAACCGCCCAGGGTCCGGGAGGACCCGTCTACGGGAGCCAGCATCGTCCGCTGGCATAGGCGCTGGGCGGTCATGTAGGGTTCTGCAGAATCGACGGCGTTCAAACGGTTGTAGGGCCGCTATGCGCTGCGTCAAGGACCGTCCTGTCCGTTTTTCTTCTGATGAGCCCAGGAGGGGCTCTCTGGGGGCGCGGATGTCTTCGGGCCGCGGCGCCGGGGGCGCTGGATGAGGAAGAGTCGTTACTCGGTCGGGGGCGTGGCGCCGTCGGCCTTGCTCGGGGCGCTGGCCTTGCCCGTGCCCTCGGCCTTG
>DATAGU010000165.1:0-16105 GCA_036263495.1 Polyangia bacterium
GGCACCTGATAGCCCGTCGCGCCGCCGTGATAGGCCGGCGGGGGCGCCTGATAGGCCGGCACGTTCGTCCGGTTCGGATACCCGTAGGCCGGCGGCGGCACGCTGGTAGAAGGATACGGCCGGCCCGGCGTCCCGTAGCCCGTGGCCGGCCCGGGCGGCGGCACCCGGTTCACGGGCGGCGCCGTCGGCCCCCCGAACCGCCGCGCCGGCGGCGGCGCCGACACGAACACCCGCCCCGCCGGCGCCGGCACCCGGTACGGCCGCGACACGACGTAGACCGGCCGCGGCCGCACCCGGTAGTAGCGGTTGCCGTAGTACCAGGTGCGGTAGTAGCGCTGGTAATAGCCCCAGTAATAGTTGCGGTAGTACCAGTAGTCGGTCGGCCAGGTGCCGGTGAAGATCCAGTACCCGTTGAGCTGGGTGAAGCCCCCGAGGCCCACGGGCTCGTATCCGTGGCGGTGCGGCCAGGTGATGTAGCAATAGCCGCCGCCGTAGGCGTAGGGAATCGGGTGGTTGGCCTGGTACCAGTAGACCGGGCGGTTCCAGCCGAAGTCGACCGGATCGCCGATGAAGTAGTAGTAGCCGTTGTACTCGCGGAACAAGTGCTCGTCGAACGGCAGGTAGTCGTGCGTGTGCGGGCCCTCGATGTAGCAGTAGCCCCCCGCCTGGCCGCTCACCTGATCGTAGGGCACCGGATGCGGCCCGTAATAGCCGATGCTGTAGCCCGCCGGGTCGTAGGCGCCCGCATCCTCGTCCGTATAGTAGTCCCCTTCGGCATACCCGTCGTCGTTCCCCCCATAGGCGGGTTGGGCCCGAGCAGTGGCCGAAGTCAGCAGGGCCGCGAGACCCGCGAACGCCAGGACGGCACGCATCTTTCTCCTCCTAAGGCAGGCTATGGACGACAGACGACGACGCGATGTTGGACGAGACCGAAGTGGGGCTCATTCATACATGCACCGGTAAATGCACGTTCCCCGTTCCTCTCTTCCCTTGCCGCGTCCAACGCATTACATGTACCACCTTTCAAGGATTCATGGAGGGCCCATGCCGCTCGAGCAGCAACTGAACGATGCACTCAAGCAAGCCATGAAGGACCGCGATCAGCCGACCGCCGACGCGCTCCGCATGCTCAAGACCAAGATCATGGAGCGTCGCACCGCGGCCGGCTTCTCTGGTGTGGTCGACGACCCCCTGGTCCAGGACGTCATCGGCGCCTACCGCAAGCAGCTCCTCAAGGCGCTCGATGAGTTCAACGCCGCCGGCGACAAGGGCAAGGAGCAGGCCGACGAGCTGCGCTTCGAGATCGGCGTCTGCGAGCGCTTCCTGCCGCAGCGCATGGACGAGGCCGCGCTCCGTCAGCTCGTGCGCGAGCGCATCCAGGCGCTCGGCGTGACCGACGCCAAGCAGGCCGGCCGCGTGGTGGGCGACATCACCAAGACCTACAAGGACCAGGTCGACGGCCGCGAGGTCAAGCGCCTCATCGACGAGGAGCTGGCCAAGAAGTGAGCGCTCCATCTTCCGCTCGTTTGCGGAAGGCCCCCCAGCGCTGGAGATCCCCCGCACCAGTCCGTCTGCACGTGCAGACGCCCTGATGCACCCCCGCACCGGTCCGTCTGCACGTGCAGACGCCCTGATGCACCCCTGCACCTGTCTGTCTGTACGTGCAGAAGCCTTGATGCACCCCTGCACCTGTCTGTCTGCACGCGCAGAAGCCTTGATGCACCCCCGCACCTGTCTGTCTGCACGTGCAGACGCCCTGATGCACCCCCGCACCTGCCCGTCTGCACGTGCAGACGCCCTGATGCACCCCCTGGCCCGTACCAGTTGACCGGGACGCGCCGCGGCGTCACTCTCGCTCCGTCATGCTCAAGCTGGAACGGCACATCTTCATCTGCACCAACGTCCGGCCCCCGGATAACCCCAAGGGCTGCTGCGCCGCCAAGGGGGCCGAGGCCGTGCGCGACACCTTCAAGCGGCGCCTCCACGAGCTCGGCATGAAGGGCCGCATGCGCGCCAACGCGGCAGGCTGCCTGGATCAGTGCGAGCACGGCGTCACGGTCGTGGTCTACCCCGAGCAGGTCTGGTACGGCGGGGTGACCGTGGACGACGTGGAGGAGATCATCCAGTCGCACCTCATCGGCGGCAAGCCCGTCGAGCGCCTCCTCATCCCCGAAGGGCCGCCCGCGCCCAAGCCCATCGGCCTCGGCAAGCGCCCCGGCTGAAATCACGCCAGCCGCGAACTCTGATCTAGAAACGCCGGCCTGATCTAAGATGCCGGCCCATGACGACGCCGCCCGTGTTCCCCGAGCGCTTCAACATGGCCCGCTACTTCCTCGACGACCGCCTGGCCGAGGGCCGGGGCGAGCGCGTGGCCGTCATCGACGACAGCGGCGCCTACACCTATCGCGAGGTGGCGGCGCGCGCCGAGCAGGTGGCGCGGGTGCTGTGGGAGCGCGGGGTGCGGCCCGAGGACCGGGTGCTCATCGCCCTCCACGACAGCGTCGAGTTCGCCGCCGCGTTCTTCGGCATCCTCAAGGCCGGCGCGGTCGTCACCATGGTCAACCCCGACCTGCCCGAGACGGACTACGATTACTACTTCGGCTACACGCGCGCCCGCGCATGCCTCGTCGAAGCCGGGCTCTGGGCCCGCATCCGCGAGTTGGTGGCGCCCCATCGCGGCATCTGCCACACGGTGCTCACGGCGCGCCCGACCGGCGACGCGGCCGGCGCCACGACCGGTGACGGCGGGGGCGAGACCCTGCCGTGGACCGAGACCGTGGATCGCGCCCGGCCGGGCTTTGGCACCTACGACACCTCCAAGGACGACCCCTCGGTCTGGCTCTTCACCTCCGGCTCGACGGGCAAGCCCAAGGCCGCCGTGCACCTGCACCACGACTTCCCCTACAACACCGAGTGCTACGCCAAGGGCGTGCTCGGCATGGGGCCGACCGACGTCACCCTGGCCGTGTCCAAGCTGTTCTTCGGCTACGCCACGGGGTCGAACCTCATGTTCCCGCTGGCCGTGGGCGGCACCGCCGTCTTGTTCCGGGACAAGGCCACCCCCGAGCGGCTGTGCGAGCTCGTGCGCCGCCACCGCGTCACCGTGCTGGCCTCGGTGCCCACCATGATCAACAAGATGGCCAACGAGCTCACCCGGCTCGGCGCCGCCGATCCGGCGCGGCGCCAGGATCTCGCCACCCTGCGCGCCTGCATCTCGGCCGGCGAGGCCCTACCCGAGGAGCTGTACCGCCGCTGGAAGGAGCTCACCGGGGTGGAGATCCTCGACGGCATCGGTTCGGCCGAGCTGTTCCACATCTACATCACCAACCGCCCGGGGGACGTCGTGCCGGGCTCGCTCGGGCGGGTCGTGCCCGGCTACGAGGCGCGCCTCATCGGCCCCGATGGGGGCGACGTGCCGGACGGCGAGATCGGGACCCTGTGGGTGCGCGGCGACTCGGCGGCCATCTGCTACTGGCAGGCGCACGAGAAGTCCAAGGAGGTGCTGCGCGGCGACTGGGTGGTCTCGGGCGATCTCTTCCGCCGCGACGCCGAGGGACGCTTCTACTACGTGGGCCGCGCCGACGACCTCCTCAAGGTGGGCGGCATCTTCGTCTCCCCGCTCGAGGTCGAGCAGGTGCTGCTCACCCACGCCGCCGTGCTCGAGGTCGCGGTGGTGGGCTACGAGGACGAGGATCGGCTGGTCAAGGCCATGGCCTACGTGGTCCTGCGCTCCGAGGCCGCGGCGAGCGAGGCCCTGGCCGAGGAGTTGGTGCAGCACACGCGCGCTCGCCTGGCGCATTACAAGGCGCCCCGACGCGTCGAGTTCGTGCCCGCGCTGCCGCGCTCGGACCGCGGCAAGGTGCTGCGGCGAGTCCTGCGGGGGAACACGTGACGCGCCGGCTCGCCGAGATGAGCTGGTGCGAGGCCGAGGTCGCGCGCGACGCCGGGGCGCTCGTCCTCCTGCCCATCGGCTCGACCGAGGCCCACGGCCCCCACCTGCCGCTCGCGACCGACGTCATCCTGTCCGAGTCGCTGGCCGGGCGCGCCGCCGAGGCGCTCGCAGGGCGCGGGCGGTCGAGCGTGATCGCGCCGAGCCTCACCTACGCCGTGACCGAGTACGCCGCGGCCTTCGCCGGCACGATCTCCATCTCCGCGGCCACGGCCACGGCGCTCGTGGCCGACGTGTGTCTGGGCCTGCAACACCAGGGCTTTCCCAAGGTGTGTCTCATCAACAGCCACCTCGAGCCGGCGCACGTCGAGACCCTGCGGCGGGCGTGCGCGCTGGTGGAGGAGCGCGGCGGGCGGCGCGTGGCGTTCCCCGATCAGCTCGAGAAACGCTGGGGCCGCACGCTCGGCGACGAGTATCGCCGCGGCGAGTGTCATGCCGGGAGCTACGAGACCTCGCTCGTCATGGCGGCGCGGCCCGAGCTCGTGCAGGACGCGGAGCGCACGAAGCTCGCGCCCGTGCGCATCAACCTGGCGCGGGCCATGCGCTCGGGCGTCAAGGACTTCATCGAGGCGGGCGCGTCGCACGGATACTTCGGCGACCCCGCGTCGGCCACGGTGGAGGAGGGCGAGGAGCTCTATCGCCGCCTGGTGGAGATGGTGCTCACGGTCGTGGCCGAGACCTGGCCGGAGTAGCTGGGCGCCGCCGGGCCCTCACTCGCCCGCGGGAGGCTCGAGCCGGCGCAGGAGCTGTGCCCGCGCCCCCCACGACAGGACCAGCTCCTCGCCGCCACGCGAGATGGCGCCGACGTAACTGTCGAGCCGGCGCGCCCCGTTGTCGCACGGCGAAGGTTCGCCGCGATAGCTGCTCTCGACCAGCGTGAAGCGATCCCCCGTGCGCTGCCCGTGCACCTCGTAGCGGGTGGTGGTCTCGTAGTGATCCTTCTGATTGCACGCAAAGACGCCGCCGCGGCGCCGATTCATCACCGTGCGCACGTAGTGGCCGACGATGCCCTCGGGCGTCTCGCGCAGCTCCCACACCTCCCGCTCGGTGCGCAGGTCCCCCTCGTGGTTGACGGACTCGAACTCCCAGACCCAGGTGCCGCCAATGGGCGCGGTCACGTCCTCGGGCCGCGGCGTGGCCTCGGCCGCCGCCGCGCGCCGCACGAGCACCTGCTCCGCGTCCGGGCGTGCAGACTCCGCGCGCACGACCCGTAGCCGGAGGCCCTGCTCCTCCACCCGCCCCGCGTAGGCCAGCAGGTTGCGCGCCCCGTCGTCGCACGGATCCGGCGCCGCCTGATAGCTCACCTCGCGCAGCATCACCTCGTCGCCCGTGATCGTGCCCTCGAGCCGCACGCGCGTGTTGCGGGTGAAGCTCAGCTTCTGGTTGCAGCGATAGGGCATGTCGCGCGACACGAACATCACGCTGCGGTCGTAGTACCCGGTGACGCGCTGCTGCTCCCGTTCGAGGTGCCACTCCTCCCGCTCGACGTGGAGATCGCCGGCGCGATCCGTGCTGCGGGCGGACCAGTCGTAGGTCCCGGCCACCGGCCACTTCGGCTCTGGCGGCACCGCGGTCGCCTGGCGCGGGACGCTCGCCGGGGGGGTCTTGGCCGTGGCGTGGGCGCAACCGGACAGGACGGCGAAGGGCAGGAGCCCGAGGACGCATACGAGGGATCGAGCGCGGCGCATGACGGCGACGGGAGCTTAGCACGCAGGTCCAGACGCCACCGCCGCCGGCACACCCGCGGCCGTGCGCGCTCCTTGACCACCCCCGAGAATCCAGGCAGGAAGCAACCGTGCGCATGAGGGTTCTTTTCAGCCAGCGCGCCCCGGCCTCCATCCTGATGGCGATCCTAGGGTCGATCGGGGCGTCTCCGCCGGCCCACGCCAGGCCGAGCCATGAGGCGCCGCCGCTCTCCGTGAGGCTCCGCATCCGCGTGGCCCTGTGTACCGCCGCCGAGGCCGGCACCGGCGCCCGCGTGGCCACCCAACCGCCCGCCTGGGTCGATGACCACGTCCAGGCCGTGCGCGCCCTCCTCGCCCCCCACGGCATCACCGTCACCGCCGAGCGCGAGACCTTCGCGCCCGCGCTCTGCGAGGTCCTCACCCGCGCCGACCGCGACACCTTCGCCGCGCACGCCGCGCCACACGAGGAGGGGCACGACGGCCCGGACCCGGCCGACGCGAAGGACGCCCGCACCGTCACCGTCCTCGTCCTCCCCCGCGTCCGCGACCTCGACGTGCTCACCTACGATCTCATGGGCGTGCACTGGCGCGCCCACGGACAGCACTGGATCTTCCTCACCGCCCGGGCGCAGCCGCCCGTGCTGGCGCACGAGCTCTGCCACTACTTCGGCCTCCCCCACGACCCGGCCGGCGGCAACCTCATGACCCCGGGGCCCTCCTCGCCGCTGTGGAAGTCCCCACACCCTCCGCGGCCCTTCGCCCCCGTCCTCACCCCCCGGCAGGTGGAACGCCTGCGCGCAGGCATCGCCGAAGCCAGCGCCGGCCAGAAGAATAAATAGATAGGTCGCAAATCTTCGTTCGCACCTGCCCGCGTTGCGACCCGGCCGGCTCTCCCTTATGTTCGTGTGCGTTTGATCATGCGCCACGCCCGCGGCCCGGCATAGGGTCATCGGTCATCCACAAGGAGCCTTCATGTCGTCATCGCCTGAGCATTCGAAGATCGCCATCATCGGTTCCGGCTGCGCCGGCCTGACCGCGGCCATCTACACCGCCCGTGCCAACCTGCCGTCCGTCCTCATCGAGGGGATGATGGCCGGCGGCCCTCCGGGCGGGCAGCTGTCGCTCACCTCGGAGGTGGAGAACTACCCCGGCTTCTCCAAGGGCATCCTCGGGCCCAAGTTGATGGACGAGATGCGCGCCCAGGCCGAGCGCTTCGGCACGCGCTTCTTCCAGGGCGACATCGAGAAGGTGGATCTCAGCCGCCGCCCCTTCACCCTGCGCGGCACCGGCGTCGAGGAGTTCGCCATCACCTGCGACGCCCTCATCATCGCCACCGGCGCCAAGCCGAAGAAGCTCGGGCTCCCCGCCGAGGAGCGCCTCTGGGGCCGCGGCGTCACCTCGTGCGCCACCTGCGACGGCATGTTCTTCAAGAACGAGGACGTCGTCGTCATCGGCGGCGGCGACACGGCGATGGAGGAGGCCACCTACCTCACCAAGATGTGCCGCAAGGTGACCATCATCCACCGGCGCGAGGACTTCCGCGCCTCGAAGATCATGCTCAAGCGGGCGCGCGAGAACCCCAAGATCGAGTGGCGCGTGCCCTACCACGTCGAGGACATCCTCGCCGACTCGCACGAGCAGGTGCGCGGCGTGGCGCTGCGGCACGCCAAGACCGGCGAGCGCGTCGAGATCGAGGCCAAGGGCTTCTTCCTCGGCATCGGCCACGAGCCCAACAGCGGCCTGTTCCGCGGCCAGCTCGAGCTCGACGAGAACGGCTACATCGTCGTGGGCAAGGGCACCGCGACCCAGACCAGCGTGGTCGGCGTCTACGCCGCCGGCGACGTGGCCGACCACGTGTATCGCCAGGCCATCACCGCCGCCGGCACCGGCTGCCAGGCCGCCATCGACGCCGAGCGCTGGCTCGCGCACCTCTGAGCTCAATCGCTCCGGGTCCCTCCCCCTCCTCCCTCCTCCGCCCCCCAGTTCCACTATCGATGCGTGTGCCCGCCGGTGTAGCATGGCGGATATGTCTGCCGTCGATGTCGGAACCGCGGTCGAGTTGCTCGGGAAGATCAAGTTCTTCGACGGTCTCCCGCCCGCCTACCTGCGGCGCATCTCCGAGCTGGTGCGCGAAGAGACCTATCAGGCGGGCGAGATCATCTTTGCCGAGGGCGACCGGGGCGACAAGTTCTACGTCGTCCTCTCGGGGGCGGTGCGGGTGTCGCGCATGGTGCCGGGCGTGGGCGAGGAGGCGCTGTCGGTGCTGCGCGAGGGGGACCACTTCGGCGAGATGTCGCTCATCGACGACTCGCCGCGCTCGGCGCACGTGCTGGCGCACGAGGCGTGCCGCCTGCTCGTGCTGAGCCGGGAGGACCTCGAGGATCTCCTGTTCATCGATCGCGACCTCGCCTACGACCTGCTCTGGAACCTGGTCCGCACGCTCACGCTCCGCCTGCGTGAGACCAACAACCGCGCCACCTTCCTCGCCCTCGCCTCCAAGTTCTGACCGCCCCGAGCCCCTGGGCGGCCCGGACGTAGCCTGCCCGCCGTCCCCCCTGCCGAGCACCCGCGCGATCCCTTCAGCTGCGGGGAACCCGCCCTGCCCTCCTCTGCCCCACCGGCGGCCCAACGTCCGAAGATCAATACGATTGCATGCCGCCGACACTATTTCGTGACAAGACATCGTCCGGCAGTCCCAGTCGGGTTTTCTTTCCGCCTGGGCGACCTACACCTTCTTCGATGGCGCAGTGGACACAGGAAAAATCCGCTGAGCTCGGCGGGATGGCACATCTACGGCCAGGCCGGAGGGCGTATGCGGGAGGGCTCATCTCCCGCTTCACCCTACGCACCGTGGCGCTCGCCCTCGGCGTCGAGTTCCCCTACGCCGTGCTCGTGCCCATCGCCTATTTGCAGATGGCCGGCATCGCCGACGCGGGGCAGCGGCGACAGGTCATCGCCTTCATCGGCCTCATCCATCTGCTCAAGACCGTCTTCCTCGCCACCTGGCTCGTGCACCTCCTGCGTCCCATCGAACGCTGGCACTCCTCGCTCAAGGCAGGACGCGAACCGAGCCGCGAGGTGCTCTGTGCCGCCGGGTTGGCGGCCTATCAGACGCCCATCACGTTCGCCGTGGTCTGGGCCCTCTCCTGGGGGGCCATGTACATGCTCGTCACCGCGATGGTCCTGCAGCTGACCACGGCGAACCTGGCGCAGGCCGCTCACCCCATCTGGGCCACGCTCCTCTTCAGCTACGCCTGCATGGCCGCGGCCCTGCCCCTCGCGCACGGCATCCTCGGGTGGGTGCTCGCCCCGGTGGCGGCGCGCATCTCGCTCCAGGCCCGCGCCCGCGGCATCGAGCTGCCCGGGCGCACCACCTTCTTCGCGCAGCGCCTCGTGGTCCTGGCCGTGTGCCTGGCCACCGCGCCGACCAGCTGGATGGTGGCCCTCACCCTGGCCCGCGTGGCCAGCCCCATGAACCCCGATCAGTGGTTCACGCTGGTCCTGTTCTCGGTCGTGGCCGTCTCCTGGGCGCCCCTGTGCGCGGCCTTCCTGGCCGGGGCCGTGGCCCACCCGCTGCGCCACGTCACCGAGGTGATCGGCCAGATCATCCAGCACGGCGACGGCGCCCTGCCCGAACGCGTACCGATCCTGTTCAAGGACGAGGTCGGCGCGCTCGCCGAGGGCGTCAACACGATGGTCGACCGCCTGCAGGAAAACGGCAACAGCATCCGCAGCTACCTCGCCGAGCGCGAGCGGCTCCTCGATGAGGCCGCGCGCCGCGCGGCCCAGCTCGAGACCATCCTCGACAACGTCGTGGAGGGCGTGTTCGCCTACGACCGCGACGGCCACCTCACGCGGATCAACGCCTCGGGCCTGCGCCTCCTCGGCCAGGAGGGCCGGAGTGAGGCCGGCGGGGCCCCGCTCCTATCCCTGGCCAGCGAGCCCGCCACGCTCCAGCTGCGCCGCGCAGACGGCACCCTCTACCTGCGGGAGCAGATGCCGGTCGCGCGTGCCCTGGCGGGCGAGACCATTGTCCAGGAAGTGCAGATCCTTCGCCATCCGCGCACCGGCCGAGACCTGTTCCTGCGCACCAGCGCGGCCCCCATCCGTGGCTCGAACGGCTCCATCCTTGGCGCCGTGGCGGTTGCACGGGATGTCACCGAGGTGCTGCAGCTCGACCAGATGAAAGACCACTTCATCCGGGTTGCGGCGCACGAATTGAAAACACCGGTGACCATCATGAAGGGCTATGCGCTCATGCTCCTCCGTAGCGCCACGGACGTGTCCGAGCGGCACCGGCAGATGCTCCAGGCCATCGACCGCGGGGCCGACCGCATCACCGGCATCATCGAGGACCTGCTCGAGGTCTCGCAGGCGTTCCTGAGCCGCTTCCAGATCAACCTCGGGCCCGTGGAGCTGAACTCGCTCATCGACGAAGAGATGGCGCGGGCCGGGCGGCGCTCGCAGCGCCATCACCTGCGCCGCACCGGGGAGATCGTCGCGGGTCCCGAGTACGCGCCGGTCATCGTGCGCGGCGATGCGCAGCGCCTGCGGCAGGTGCTGGCGCGACTCCTCGGCAACGCCATCACCTACTCGCCCGAGGGCGGCGACATCGAGGTCTCGCTGTCGATCCGGCCCGCCGCGTCAGGCGCTTCATCCCGCTCGCCATCCGGAGCCGTGGGCGAGGCCGTGGTGGCGGTGCAGGACCATGGCGTGGGCATCCCCATCGACAAGCAACCGCACATCTTTCAGCTCTTCTACCGCGCGCACACCGATACGCCGTTCGACTACGGAGGCATGGGCATCGGTCTTTACATCTCGAAGCACCTCATCGCCGAGCAGGGCGGCCGGTTGTGGTTCGAAAGCGAAGAGGGGAAGGGGAGCACGTTCTATTTCAGCGTGCCCTTGCATGATCATGCGGCCCATTGAACCCGCAGCAGAGTGGAACGGAGCCCGCGAGGGTTCCGAGGGGACGGGGATGGGGACCTGGTCGGGCGGCCCCCTGGCGGATGACGATCCCGGCTCGGGGACCGGGAAGGGCCAGCACCTCCTCCTCGTGGAGGACGACCGGGATCTCCGCGAGCTCATGAGCATCCTCCTCGAGGAGGCGGGCTACGCGGTGACCACGGCGAGCAATGGGCAGGAGGCGCTCACGGCGCTCGGCCAGGGCTTGCCGGATCTCATCCTGCTCGATCTCAAGATGCCGGTCATGAACGGCCTCGAGTTCGCGCGCCTCTTTCGCGCCCGACACGCGCGTGGGGCGCCGATCCTGGTGGTCACCGCGGCCGACGATCCGCAGCGGCGCGCAAACGAGGCGGACGCCGACGGGTGGCTGGGCAAGCCGTTCGACCCCGAGGCTCTACTCGCGGCGGTGCGGCAGCACCTCGCTCGCTGAACCCGGAGCCCCGCGGCCCCCATGATGATGATGGCGCAGCGCCTAGCTCGCGGGCAGCTCGCGCCGCACGGCCGTCCAGTACCGCGCCGGGAAGGCGCGGAAATCGAGGTCACACTCGCGCAGCACGCGCTCGATGCGCGCGTGCCGGCGCAGCGTCCAGCCCCGCATGATCGCGAGCGAGGGCTCGGGCAGATCCATCTCGATGAAGGCCGTCGCGCACCGCCGCAGCGCCGGCAGGTGCTCGTTGATCCAGAAGGACATCATGCGGCGATACCCCGCCTGACCGAGGGCCCTGCCCGCGAGCAGGGACTCGCGGTCGATCCGCCAGGCGCCGAGCACCTCCTCGGGCAGGTAGCAGATCCCGTGGCTCGCATCCTCCTCGAGATCGCGCAGGTTGTTCATGAACTGGTCGAGGGCGCCGAAGGCATAGATTGTTTCGGTCGTGGCCGGGGTGAGGAAGGGGATCAGCTGGAACAGGTGGCCCGATAGCCTGCCCAGCATGGTGTCATGAGCGGCCAGGGTGGACAGCACGAGGCCCGGCCGGTGGTAGTCGCTGAGGGCCGCCATGTACGCCTCCCAGGCCCGGGCCGGGGCCGGAGACGCCTCTCGCGTCGGCCGTCTTGGCCGCGACGCCCCCCAGCATAGGCCGATCTCCCGCACCATCTGGGCATAGGGATCCTGCGTTCCGGTCCTGCCCGTGGCTACGAACCGCTGCCACGAACGGCAGAACCGCGTAAAGCGGCGCCCCGCCGGTTCGAGACACTCGTTTTCAGCCAATCGGTCGACCAGGCGGATCCAGCGCAGGCGGCGCAGCCACTCCTCGCGCACGAGCGGGTCCAGACAGCGTACGAACGCCGCGTTGTCCTCGTCCTTCAGGGCGTCGTCGGAGAGCGCGCGGTGGAGCGAAGACCCCACCGCGTGCGAGATGGAGAGGGCGGCCTGGGCCGGAGGCGGCGAGCCCTCGGAGAGGGACGAAAAACGCTGACGCGACAGTAACATAGCGCTGGGAGGGTGATCGACGGATGCCTCCCGTGCAACCCTGCGGCACGCCAACTCCCTCGGGAGGGACCTGCTAGCTTCTTTTACATGCGCCACCGCTCGCCTCGCGACACGGCGCCCCACCCCCGAGGAAACACCACAAGATACCGACTCACCAGCCGCCCCCCTGACCACCCTGACCACCATACCCATGCCCGCCTCCCCTCAATATCTCACCCCCAACCCGACGCTAAACGCCAGGCTCAGATCCGGCAGCTGCGGCAGCTCAGCGACAAAACCGCTCACATCCACTCGCGGCGCGAGCACGATTGCGCTCTGGCGGAAGGTCACGACGTCGATCGTGGCCCCGAGCCAGCCGCCAAGGAGCACCGCCCGGCCCCCCTGTCCGCCGTCGAACCAGACCTCGCCACCCTCCCCACCGAGGCGCATCCGCACCCGATCGCCGATGCGCAGCTGCAGGATGAAGGTGCCGGTCACCTCGAGGTACCGCTGGTTGCCGGCGCGGCCGACCAGCCCGCGCGCCCCCCCGAGCAACCCGAATCCCCCCGTCACCTCCGAGCCGAAGGCCACCTGACCGCCCCCGGCGATCGCCTGAAAGCCCGGGGCCCGTTCGTCGCGCCCGAAGGCCACACGCCATCCCGCCACCCCCTCCCCATCGACCAGCACGTGCGTGGCGAACGCGCCCGGCGGCGCCGCCGACACGGGCGTCGTCCAGGCCAGGCCGGAGAGGAACATGAGCACGACGAGCGAGAGCGCCAGGTGTAGGCGCCTTGGACGCGGGCGCTCTCCTGCGATCCGGGCATCCCCACCCCTGCAATGACGGTCCCACCAGCACGGCGCTTTGGCGGATCGACGCATCGCCGCCGGCATGCTATCACGGGCGCGCTCGGCAGCTTGCGCTGGCCGCCGCAGCCGTCCGGGGTTTCCATTTGACAACGTCACCGTCACGACGGAGCATGAATGCGCTTGTTTCACAAGAGGACGATCTCCCTCCTCATCGGACTCACGGCCCTCGGGCCGACCCTGACCGGCTGCGGCATCTTCGGCACGGGCCGGGGACGGGGCGGAGGTAGCTACTCGTCCAACGCCCGCGACAACTACGAGCGCGGGCTCGCCGAGCTCAAGGCCAAGAGCTGGGCCGAGGCCGTCCGGTACTTCCAGTTCACCCGCTCCAAGTTCAGCTTCTCCAAGTGGGCCACGCTCGCCGAGCTGCGCCTCGCCGACGCGGAGCTCGGGCGCGAACACCACAGCGAGGCGGTCGAGGCGTACCGCACCTTCATCAAGGATCATCCGACCCACGAGATGACGCAGAACGGCTACGCCGCCTACAAGATCGGCGAGGCGTTCTACGAGCAGATCCCAGGGCAGTGGTTCCTGGTCCCGCCCGGCTACGAGAAGGATCAGGGACCGGCCGGCGACGCGCTGCGCGAGCTGCAGGGCTTCATCGCCGAGTACCCGGACTCGCCCTACGTCCCCGAGGCCAAGAAGCGCATCGACAAGTGCGTGCGGCGCCTGGCCGACCACGAGCTCTACGTGGCGCACTTCTATCTCAACCGGAACAAGCCGGCGGCGGCCATCGGGCGCCTCGAGGCGCTCCTGCGCGAGTACCCCAAGTCGAGCATCGAGCCCAAGGTACTCCTGCTCCTCGCCCAGACCTACCTCAAGCAGAGCAAGCCGATGGAGGCGCAGAAGGTGCTCGAGCGCCTGGTCGCCGACTACCCCGACGACTACCACGCCAAGAAGGCCAAGCTCTTCCTCGGGCACATCGCCCGGCGATACGGCACGTGACAGTTCGACGAGAACTGTCCGAGGAGCCCCATGTCGATGCCTCCCCTGCAGATGGATGACCGGCTGCGCCATCTCGTGGCGCTCGGGCGCGAGCACTACGACAAGAACGAATACGAGAAGGCCGAGCCCTACCTGCGCGAGGCGCTGACCCTGGCCAGCCACTTCGCGGATCTCCACAACATGCTCGGGGTCATCTGCCACTCGCAGGGGCGCTTCGACCAGGCGCAGGAGTGTTTCGAGCAGGCGCTCAGCATCAACCCTCACTACACCGAGGCCGCGCTCAACCTGGCCGTGACCTACAACGACCTCGGCAAGTACCACGAGGCCCAGGAGGTCTACGGCCGCCTCCTCGCCCTGTCGCGCTCGCAGCCGAAGAAGATGGATCCGTTCGCGCGCGGCAAGCTCGCCAACATGCACGCCGACGTGGGCGACGCCTACTTCGGTCTCGGCCTCCTCGAGGAGGCCGCGACCGAGTATCGCAAGGCGCTGCACCTCGCCCCCCACTTCCCGGACCTCCGCACCAAGCTCGCGCAGACCCTGCGCGACATGGGGCAGATCGAAGAGGCCGTAGAGGAGCTGCGCGTGGCCAAGCAGGACAACCCCCGCTACCTGCCGGCGCGCATCCACCTCGGCCTCACCCTGTTCTCGCTCGGGCGCAAGGGGGAGGCGGCGCACGAGTGGCAGGCCGTGCTCGACATCGACCCCGGCAACAAGACCTGCCGCATGTACCTGCAGGTCGCTCAAGGGCAAGGGCAGCAGGGCTCCGGGAGTGGTCCCGGCGCCGCGCTCTGAGCCACGGAGCCATCGGCGAGGATGGGCATGGAGTATCTGACGGCCGAGCTGCCCGGCACAGGCGGCGCCATCAAGGTGGCGCTCGAGGATTTCATCGTCGAGGAGATCCCCGCCTACCTGCCCTCGGGCGAGGGCCAGCACGTCTTTCTCCTCGTCGAGAAGCGCGGCCTCACCACGCAGGAGATGGTGCGTCGCCTGGCGCAGGTGCTCGGCGTGGCGTCCGAGGACGTCGGCACCGCCGGACAGAAGGATCGACAGGCGGTGGCGCGCCAATTCGTCTCGGTGCCGGGCCAGGGACTGGACCTCGATCGCCTGGCTGCCCTGCAGCTGGACGGTGTCACCATACTGTCGACCGCCCGTCACCCGCACAAGCTACGCACCGGGCACCTGCGCGGCAACCGCTTCACCCTGGTCGTCCGAGGGGTTGGAGAGGGAGCCGAGGCGCGCGCCCGCGCCATCCTGGCCATGCTGGAAGCGGTCGGCGTCCCGAACCGCTACGGCGCGCAGCGGTTCGGCATGCGCGGCGACAACGCCGCCCAGGG
The DNA here is from genome assembly GCA_036263495.1 of Polyangia bacterium. Taxonomy (GTDB): domain Bacteria; phylum Myxococcota_A; class Polyangia; order Palsa-1104; family SHYY01; genus DATAGU01. Next base: position 15,151 of record DATAGU010000165.1, read on the forward strand.
GCGCGCCGTGCTCACCGGGAAGCTACGCGTGCCCGACCGGTTCCGGCGCCGCCTGCTCGTGTCCGCGCTCCAGGCCGACCTGTTCAACCGCTACCTGTCCCGCCGCATGGTGGATCGCCTGCTCGATCGTGTGCTCGATGGCGACATCCTGCAGCGATCGCCCACCGGGGGCCTCTTCACCTGTCCCGCGGACGAGGTCGAGGTCGCCCAGCGGCGGCTCGCGGCGCGGGAGATCGTGCCGACCGGCCCCATCTTCGGGCACGCCATGATGGCGCCGCCCCCGGGGACGACCGCGCACGAGCGGGAGCGGGAGATCCTGGCTGAGGCGGGCCTCGAGGCGTCGGATTTCGGCCGTCTCGGCCGCCTCGCCGAGGGCACGCGCCGGCCGCTCGTGGCGCGCCTCGATGGGGTCGAGGTGCGCGCGGACGGGGACCGGCTGTGTGTCGGGTTCGCGCTCCCGGCCGGGTCGTACGCCACGGTGGTGCTGGAGGAGATCATGAAGCCGGGCGCGCCGCTGGCGGTGGCGGAAGAAGCCTGAGCGCAGCCGAGGGGGCTGTGGTGCAGGCACGAGCACGGTCTTGCCGGGGACGAGCAGGGGCTCGACGCCCGCCCAAGGCGCGCAGTCGCGCAGCACGGCCGGTTCGGCCTGGGCGTGCCCGGGGATGCTCAGGGCCAGGAGAACGACGATCCTAAGTACAGCGTAACGCAAATTCGTGCCCAGTGACCCAGGCCCCCCAAGGGGCGCGACCTGTCGCCAAGGAGCTTGGGGGCATTCGCGCCACAGCGGATAACCCAAGTGCCCCGGGGGAGTGCCACCCGTTCCCAGGACCCAGTCCGCTCCACACGCCCCTCAGCGTACAGTTAAAGCATTGGGGTACAGCGCACGTCCCCCGGATCAGCGTCGCTACGGGGCTTTGAATGGCGCGTACCCCCCAGTTGAGGGCCGCGTACCCCC
>DATAGU010000166.1:0-3574 GCA_036263495.1 Polyangia bacterium
CCGCCGGACCGGGGTGCAGCTCCACGCCGACCAGCTCGACCTCCTGCGCTTCGCCGCCGAGCTGAGCCTGTCCACGGGAGAGCGGCTCAAGCTCAAGCTGCCGCACCGGCTGCGGGAGGCGCACGACAAGATGGCCAAGGAGCAAGACCCCAGCTTCCGTGGCCAGCAGCGCTGGTTCGAGATCTACCTCACGCTCTTCGGCACCCGCAGCGAGCGCCGCGCATCACTCGACGCAGCGAACGAGTAGCGCAACAGCGGGTAACCGCGGCGCAGCTCGGCTGCGACTAGCGTTGCCAGAGCACCGACAGATCCAGTTCCAGGGCCTCGAAGGGTTCGATGCGGCCCTGCGCCGCGCCTTCCAGCGTGACGAGGAGAGTCCAGCGCGCATCCTGGCTGCGGTAGGCCTCGACCATTTGCAACAGGGGATCGATGAGCCAGAGGTGCGTCACGCCAGCCCGCAAGTACACGGGCATCTTATGGACACGATCGTGGACCGCGGTGGAGGGCGACAAGACCTCGCAGACCCAGTCGGGTGCGAGATCGAAGCCGGCCACTTCAGGCATCTTGGGCATGCGCTCGCGCCGCCAGCCGGCGAGGTCGGGGACGAGCACGTCACGGCCGAGGTGTAGCTCGGGCTCATCCAGGAGCACCCAGCCGCCCGGCCCGCCACGACCAAAATCGAAGGGCTCCATGATGAGCCCTCCCAGGCATGTCAGGGCACGCGCTTGGAGGGACGCTGGATGGGGCAAGGTATAGAGATCGCCATCGATTAACTCGGCGACGAGGTGCTCGGGTACGGCGCAGAGATCCTCGTACGTGGCGTGCCGTCTGGCGGGCTGACCCATACCCCTGATGATGGCGTCTAGCCAGGCCAGGGGACAAGACGTGCCATCCTGGCGACGCACGGACGGATCCGCCGGACGAGCGGGCGCACGAGCCGGTCCATCGCGGGAGTAACGCACCGCGGAGGAGAGGCCGCGGTGCCCGTGGCCTTGCGTGCTATGGTGCGCCGCGTGGGCGAGGAGATCTGGAACGTCCTCAAAGTCCTCCAGTGGACCCAGCAGCGCTTCCGCGAGCGTGGGGTGCCGAGCGCTCGCCTCGACGCCGAGCTGCTCCTCTGCGAGGTGCTCGAGCTCGACCGGGTGGGCCTCTACGTCCGCCACGACCAGCCGCTCGCCAAGGCCGAGCTCACGGCCTACCGGGAGCTCATCAAGCGCCGCCTCGCCGGCGAGCCGGTGGCCTACCTCCTCGGCCACCAGGAGTTCTGGTCGCTCCCGTTCCAGGTCGACCGCCGCGTGCTCATCCCCCGGCCCGAGACCGAGGGGGTGGTCGAGGCCGCCCTCGAGCTGCTCAAGGCCCGCCGCGCGCCCGCCGTGGCCGACCTCTGCACCGGTTCGGGGGCCATCGCCATCGCCATCGCGCACGAGCGCCCGGACGCCCGCGTCGTGGCCGTGGACCTCTCAGCCGATGCCCTGGCCGTGGCCGCCCTCAACGTGGCGGCGTGCGAGGTCGACGTGGAGCTGCGCCAGGGCGATCTCCTGACCCCGCTCGGGCAGGAGCGCTTCGACGTCATCACCGTCAACCCGCCCTACATCGCGGAGGGCGACTTCGCGGGCTTGCCCGCCGAGGTGCGCTGCGAGCCGCGCCTGGCCCTCCTCGGCGGCCCCGATGGTCTGGGCGTGATCCGCCGCCTGTGCGCCGGCGCCCCAGGAGCGCTCGCCGACCAAGGGGCGCTGGTGATGGAGATCGGCGCCGGGCAGGCCGAGGCCGTGACCGCCCTCGGGCGAGCGGCCGGCTGGAGCGAGGTGAGCGTGCGCAAGGACCTGGCCGGCATCGAGCGGGTGGTGATCCTGCGCCGCACGTCCTGACATTCCGCCTCCCCGTTCGCTTCTTTCGCTTCTGGGCCCGGGCCGGCCTACGTTACTTTCGGAGCATGACGACCATGGACGAAGGACTGTTCGACAAGATCGCAGAGCGCGAGCTCAAATACCTCGAGAAGGCCCTCGGCGACCTCGACCCCGACGAGGTGGACGTGGAGCTGGCGCTCGATGTGCTCACCATCACCCTGGCCGACGGGAGCAAGCTCGTCATCAACAGCCACCGCGCCGCGCGCCAGATCTGGATGGCCGCGTTCCGCCGCGCCTGGCACTTCACGCCCGCGGAGGAGAATGGCGTCTGGAGCTGGCGCACGCAGAAAGAAGAGCTGCGCCAGACCCTGGCCGGCCTCCTGCTCGAGCGGACGGGGCACGCCGTCAAGCTGTGAGCCCTGATCCGCTCCCGCGCATGGCATCTGCCCAGGCGTTCCAGGGCCTTCGCTCACCGCGGGCTTCACCCCACGCCAGGTCCCATCGCTGCGCGTGATCGGCGCAGAGTCGGTCCGGATCTTGTAGTCCTCCCACTCGATGGCCTCTCTGCAGCCTTCTCACCAGACCACGCCTGCGCGCATCACCTACGGGATCCTGCTCGCCCTCGCGCTCCTGCTCCTCGGTAGCCTGCTCTGGCCCATCTGGCAGGCGCTCCTGCTCGCCGCCGTGCTGGCCGCGGCGCTCGGCCGCTGGCACGACGGGTTCACCCGTCTCCTCGGCCACCGACCGCGCCTGTCGGCCGCCCTGTTCACCGTCGGCGTGATCCTGCTCATCCTGGCCCCCATCGGGGCCGTGCTCTACTACGCCATCCTCCAGGCCATCGGCGCCGTGCAGTTCATCCAGCAGGGCCTGCAATCGGGCGGCATGAACGGGCTGCTCAGCCGGCTGCCGGACAGCGTCGAGGGTCCGCTCCGTCACGTGCTCGGCTGGATCCCGGGAGGGCTGCAGCGCTTCTCGAGCGAGCTCCTGAGCGGTGGGCAGGCGGCCGTGGCCATGGTCTCGGGCGCGCTCTCGACCAGCAGCCACGTCGTGTTCCAGGGCGTGCTCATGCTCGTCACCTTCTACTTCCTCCTCGTCGACGGACGGCGGCTGATCGAGTGGGGGGTCCAGGTGCTGCCGCTCCAGCCGCGGGTGGTGCGTGAGTGCCTGCAGGACATCAAATCCACCGCCAAGTCGCTCCTCAGCTCCACGCTGGCCACGGCGCTCTTGCAATCGGTCGTGGCCACGGCGGGCTACTTCATCGCCCGGGTGCCGCAGGCGCTCTTCTTTGGCCTCCTCACCTTCTTCGCCGCGTTCATCCCGTCGGTGGGCACGGCGATCGTGGCGGTGCCGCTGTGCGGCCTCATGCTGCTCACGGGACACTTCTGGGCCGCCCTGTTCCTGTTTGGCTGGTGGATCGTGTTCGTGGTGCTGGCCGACAACTTCATCCGGCCGCTGCTCCTCAAGGGCGGCATGCGGCTCCATAGTGCGCTGGTGTTCTTCTCGCTGATCGGGGGGGTGGCGGTGCTCGGGGGGATCGGCCTCGTGGCCGGGCCGCTCATCCTCACCTTCTTCCTGTCGATGGTGCGGCTCGGACGTCGCGACTTCAGCGCCGAGGAGACCACCGAGCGGGTCCCGCCAGAAGCGGTGTCAGCCCTGCCGCCCGCGCCCGCGGTGGCGAAGGCCCCCGAGAAATTGCCGCCTGGGCCCCCTGGGCGGAACCTCGCGCC
>DATAGU010000167.1:0-12221 GCA_036263495.1 Polyangia bacterium
AGGGGGGCTCGGGGCTCGTGCAGGGGGGCTCGGGGCTCGTGCAGGGGGGCTCGGGGCTCGTGCAGGGGGGCCCAGAAACGCGCAGTGCTGCGCGGGTTCGGGGTGGCCCCCAGCTAAGCTTCGCTGCTGACGCCGAAGCTCAGGAACTGCCAGGACCACGACAGGAGCTCGCGCGGGGTGAGGTGCCGCAGGACCTGCCGGTAGACGCCCGGGTGCCGTCGCGCGATGGCGCCGAGGAAGCGGCAGAAATCGGCGAACCCGACCTCGTCCCGGATGAAGCGCCCGTACACGTCCTCCCCGAGCTCGGCCAGCGAGGCGAAGGCGACGTCGAGGAGGTGGTTGATCTCCTGGCCGGCGCCGCTCCCGGGCCGCGGACTCATGGTGAGGGCGAGGCCGCCCATGACCTTGAGCCCGGGGGGCTCGCCCCAGACCTCGGTGAGCGCGCGCTGGCTCAGGCGATCCGCGGCGAGGCGCTCGGCGAGCGCCTGGGCGACGGGATGGAACGAGCGCATCATCGAGCCGAAGCCGCAGAAGGTGAGCGGCGAGTGCCGGCCGGCCGCGTCCCCCACCAGGACCACGCGCGGGGCGGGCGCGACGGGCCTCGGCCCGAGCCGTGTGTAAGCGGGGATGAAACCATAGGTGGCGCGCTCGAGCACGGCCGGTCCCCGCTTGTAGCGCGGCAGGCACTCGAAGAAGCGCTCGTAGAGGGCGAGCAGGGGGTGCTCTCCGAGGGTGCCGGGCTCGGTGTAGTAAAAGAGGTAGGTGGTGAGCCGGGCCCCGAGCGTGGGGAACCCTTCCCAGATGTGCTGGCGCCCGTCCTCCACGCCCTCGGTCGAGATGAGGATCTCGCCGGTCTCGGGGTCGAGCTCGTCCATGCCCTGCCCCTGGGCGAGGCCCGCCAGCACCCCGCCCACGGTGGGACACACGAGGTCGAACTCGGCGTGCGGGCTGGAGGCGCCCGTGGCGTCGATGAGGAGCCGCGCCGTCACCCGCCGGGGGCCGCCCGGGCCCACGAGGTCGAGGGCCACGCCCGCGGGGCCCACCCCGTAGGCCACGGCCTGGTGGTGATCGAGCAGCGTCGCCCCTGCCGCCAGGGCCCGCTGGCGCAGGGCATCGAGGAGGCCCTGCGCGTCTACGACGCAATCGAGCACGCCACGCACGGGGTAGGTGTCGCCGCCGTGCCAGCGTACGATCCCGCGGCGATAGGCGAGCAGCACCAGGCGGTCCACCTCGGCCTCGTCGAAGAGGCCGCTGGCCGAGAGGGGGCGCAGCTCGGGCCGCGACACGTTCCACTCGCGGTGGCCGCAGCCGATGCGGCGGCGGTCGCAGATGACGACGCGGTAGCCGGCGCGGGCGAGGTAGACGCCGTAGAGGAGCGACAGGCCGCCGCCGGCGAGCGCCACGTCGAACTCGACGTCGCGATCGGTGGCGGGGGCGCCCCGGTCGTCGCGCCGCAGGCTCTGGCGCCGGCCGGCGAAGGCACGTTCGAGCGCCACGACGTGGCGCAGCGTGGCCTCTCTCTCGGCGGGGGCCACGGGGAGATCGGCGAAGGCCGCGGCGGTGCGCGGAAAGCGCGCGGCCAGCGCCCCCAAGTCGATCGCGCCGTCCGCCGGAGGGGCGGCGGCGTCCCTCAAGCGGCCATCCTGCCGTGCGGGTCGCGCGCGGCGCCGTCGAGACCGACGCCATCGAGCCAGCGATCGATGAGGTCGTCCGCCGGCCCGGGCTGGGACGCGCGGGGGGCGCTGGCCAGCACGGGCAGCGAGCGCGCCACGAGGGCGAGCTTGCGCGAGAGCGAGGTGCCGGCGCGCCGCACGAGCGGGTCGTAGCCGCGCGTGGCGAGGTCGTCGCCGATGGCGGCGTAGATGCGGCGGCTGGCGGCGATGGCCAGGCGGCAGGGGCGGGGCAGGAGCGGGATGCCGCGGCCGGCGGCCTGGTAGTGGACCGCGGCGCGCTCGATCAGGCGCCGCACGGCTTCGCGCAGCGCCGCGTCCGCCATGGGCGCGGTGGCCGCCGTCAGGACGCGCGCGCGGCTCGTGCCGCAGGCGTCGAGGAGCTCGTCGGGCAGGTAGACGCGGCCGAGGCGCGCGTCCTCGCCCACGTCGCGGGCGATGTTGGTGAGCTGCATGGCGATGCCGAGATCCGCGGCGCGCAGGAAGGCATCGGCGCGCGACCAGCCCATGATCCGGGTCATCATGAGGCCCACGGTCGAGGCCACGCGAAAGCAGTAGAGGTAGAGGTCGTCCCAGCCGCGGTAGCGCGTCTCCTGGAGATCCGTGGCCAGGCCGGCCAGGAGCTCCTCGGGCAGCGCGCGTGGGATGCCGTAGCCGCGCGCCACCATCGAGTAGGCGCGGTCGATGGGATCGGACGGCACCAGGGTGGCGCGATCGTAGACCTCGGCGAGGCGCCGGCCGAGGGCGGTCACCCGCGCGCGCACCCGTCGGGTCGGCTCCCCCACGGTGTCGACGGCGTCGTCCGCGCGGCGGCAGAAGGCGTAGAGCGCCCAGGCCGCGTGCCGCACCCGCCGCGGCAGGAGCAGCGACGACAGGTAAAAGGACTTGGAGTGCTTGGCGATCCATCCCCGGCAGGCCGAAACGTCGGCCTGCTCGAGCAGCGCGCCCCCCTGGGTGCTCATGTCATGACCTCCTTGGGATTGGCCTCAGTATCGATCTGGTACGAGTGGGATCCGGCGATCGGATTGCGCCCGTCGCCCTCGTGGTCGAGGCGCGGGATCAGGCGATCCACCACGCGCGCCGAGCACAGCACCCCGGGCAGGCCTGCGCCAGGGTGGGTCCCGGCGCCCACGAGGAAGAGGTTCTTCACCTCCTCGGAGCGGTTGTGCGGGCGGAAGTAGGCCGATTGCCAGAGGAGCGGCTCGAACGAGAAGGCCGCCCCGTGCAGCGAGAGGAGCTCGTCGCGGAAGGTGAGGGGGGTGATGTGCCGTACGACGCGGAGGTGCGATCTCAGGCCGGGCATGAGGGTGGCCTCGAGGTGCGCGAAGAGCCGCTCGCGGTAGCGCTCGGCGTCGGCCTCCCAGTCGATGCGCTGCCCGCCCTCTTCGAGGTTGGGTACGGGCGAGAGCACGTAGTAGGTGTCGCAGCCGGGGGGCGCGAGCGTGGGGTCGGTGGCGGTGGGGCGGTGCAGGTAGAGGCTGAAGTCCTCGGCCAGCACCCGGCGGCGGAAGATGTCGTCGATGAGGCCGCGGTAGCGCGGGCCGAGGAGGATGGTGTGGTGCATCACGTCGTCGTAGCGGCGGTCCACGCCGAAGTAGGCGACGAACAGGCTCATGGAGAAGCGGGTGTGCTCGAGCCGGCCGTGGGTCCAGCGGCGGCGCTCTCGCTGGCCGAGGAGGTGTTGATAGAGGAAGCCGGCGTCGGTGTTGGCGACGACGTAGCGGGCGCGCACGACGACGCCGCCCGCGAGCCGCACGCCCGCGGCCCGCCCCTTCTCGACCACCACCTCCTCCACGGTCTCGCCGAGCCGCAGCTCGCCGCCGAGCTCGCCGAAGAGCTGGGCGAGCGCGGCCACGATCGCGCCGGTCCCGCCGAGCGGGAAGTGCACGCCCCACTTGAGCTCGAGGAAGTGGATCATGGAGTAGATCGCCGAGGCGGCGAAGGGGTGCCCGCCGATGAGGAGGGGGTGGAACGACATCACCTGGCGCAGGGCCTCGTCCCGGAAGTGCGCCTTGGCCATGCCGTAGACGGACCGGTAGGCGCGGAGCCGCACGAGCGCGGGGGCGACCCGCACCATGTCGCCGAAGTAGGAGAAGGGGACGTCGCCGAGCTCCTCGAAGCCCTTCTTGAAGATCTGCTCGGAGGCGCGCTGGAAGCGGCGGTAGCCGTCGACGTCGGCGGGGGCGAAGCGCTCCACCTCGGCCAGCATGCGCTCCTCGTTGCCGCGGTAGTTGAACACCCGGCCGTCGTGGAAACGGATCTGGTAGTAGGGATCGAGCTCGACGAAGCGCAGGTAGTCGTCGGCGCGCCGGCCGGCGAGGGTGAAGAGCTCGTCGATGAGCCAGGGCGCGGTGATCACGGTGGGGCCGGCGTCGAAGACGTGGCCGCGGTCGCGGTAGACGTAGGCGCGCCCGCCGGGGGCGTCGCGCCGCTCGATGAGGGTCACCTGGTAGCCGCGGGCCTGGAGCCGCACGGCCGCGGCCAGCCCGCCAAAGCCCGCACCGATGACCACCACGCGAGGTCGCATGGAGCCGGAGCTTGGCAGAAGCGCCGGCCGAAATCGAATTTGTCTTCTGTAGGTGCCTACCAGGCTCAGGGCAGGGCCAGGGGCCGGTTGCGGTGCCCCTCGGGTCTCCGGTAGAAACACGAGATGGACGGGACGAACGGGACAGAGGCGACGCCGCGGCCCGTGCTCTACGTGTCGCCGCACCCCGACGACGCGGTGTTCTCGGCGGGCGGCTCGATCGCGCGGGACGTGGCGGCGGGCCGGCGCGTGCGGGTGGTGACCGTCTTCAGCGACACCGGGCCGGGCACGGGGCGCGAGATCGAGGATCGGGACGCGGTCTCGAGCCTCGGCGCCGAGCTCGTGGTGCTCGGGTTCTCCGATGCGCCGCTGCGCCATCCGCGCCACCGCCGCCTGCGCGGCCTGTTCGAGCCGCTCCAGGAGAGCGACGGGGGGCTCGTGGATCGCGTGACCGATGCGCTGGCGGCGCACGCCGCGGCGGAGACCGAGATCATCGGTCCTCTCGGCGTGGGGGAGCACGTCGATCACCAGATCGCGCACGCGGCCTGCATGGCGCTCCGCGGACGGTTCCCGGTCCAGTTCTACGAGGATGTCCCGTACGCGCTGTGCGACTATGCGGTGGCGCGCCGTCTGGCGCGGCTCGGCGGCGGCGCGGGGTATGCGCGGGCCAGCCGGACCCGGGAGCTGTGGGCCTGGGCCCAGTTCTGGGGGGAGAAGCCGGTGCTCGAGCGCTATGCGAGCCGCTGGCCGGTCCCGCTCCGGGGGGCCTCGATGGCTCTCGCCCAGCTCGATCGATGGCAGCCGAGCGGCACGGCCCCCTGGCAGGAAGAGCGCGTGGCCGTGGGCGACTACCTCGATGCCAAGCTGGCGGCCATCGGCGCGTACTGCACGCAGTGGCCGCTGTTCTACGCATCGCTGGCCGAATGGCGCCAGGCCTTCCTCGACTACGCCAAGACCCTCGGGGCGCGCGCGGCGCTCGAGCGCCGCTGGCATTGCAGCGCGGCTTCTCCCTAGAAGCCAGGTTCTTCGGCTCGCTTCCCTGCCACCTCATGAGACGCCGCGGCCCGCCTCCCCCTCGAAAAACAGAGGCCGGGGCACGGCCTCTGTTGTTAACATCGGCGCGGACCCTGTGACGGAGACACGATGGATCCCTTTGATCTCAAGCCTGGCATCACCATCGCCGACCGATTCGAACTCGAACGCCTGGCCGGAAGCGGTGGCGCGGGTGTGGTCTTTCGCGCCCGTGATCGGGTCACCGGCGCCCCGGTGGCCCTCAAGCTCGTGCCGGCGCCGGCGACGACCGAGACGGCCGCCCGCGGGCACGAGGACGCCGATGCGCTGGCCAAGCTCGACCACCCGCACGCGATCGGTGCCCTCGCCCACGGCCGCACGCCCGAGGGGTGGCTCTTCCTGGCCATGCCCTGGATCGAGGGAGAGGATCTGCGGCGGCTCCTGGCGCGCCGGCGTCTGACGGTCCAGGAGAGCCTCCTCCTCGCGCGCGGGATCGCGGAGGGGCTCGCGGCGGCGCACGGCCGCGGCCTCGTGCACCGGAACCTCAAGCCAGGCAACCTGCTGCTGCGCGCTGGACGTCTGGCCGACGTCCTGGTGCTCGATGTTCCCCTCGCGCCGAGCGAGGGGTTCGGCTGGTCGCTCGGCGCGATGAGCCCGCCCCCCGACGCCGGCGCCGCGGAGCGCGCGGAGCCGGCGGAGTCTTCGGAGCAGGCGGGTCGCGTGCTGGGGACGCTGTGCTATCTGGCTCCCGAGCAGGTGCGGGGGGAGCAGCACCCCGGGCCCCGCGCCGATGTCTTCGCGCTCGGCTGCGTGCTGTACGAATGCTGGACCGGGCAGCCCGCCTTCGCCGGGCAACATGTGACGGATGCGTTGCGGCAGGTCCTGGAGGAGGACCCGCTCCTGCGCCTCCCGCCGGGCCTCGAGGGCGGGCCGGCGATGACGGAGCTCCTGCGGAAGATGCTGGCCAAGGCCCCGGCGGCGCGTCTGGCCGATGGCAGCGCGGTGCTCGCGGCGCTCCAGGCTCTCGGCCCGGACGTGGCGGCGGCCCCGGCGTCCCCGGGCGAGGCGGCGTCCCCGGACGCAGGGTCGGCGCCGGTGACGCTCATCCTGGCCATGCCGCCCGCGTCCCAGGACAAGGCGGGCGGGGCCCACGCAGGCGGGGCGGCGGTTGAGCCTGCGCCGGGCGGGCTCGAAGCGCTCCGCTGGTCGGAGATCGAGGCGCTCACGGAGTTCTACCGGGCGCGGCTGCATCGCCTGGCGCCGAGCGGCGCCCACTTCGCCGTCAGCCTGGCCCGCTCCGGCCTCGCGGCCGAGGAGCAGGCGAGGTACATGGCGCGCCTCATGCTGACGCTCAAGGAGCGGCTGCCCGATTGGGCCATGGTCGCCACCACCGTGCACGGCGCCGAGGACGCGGAGGCGCAGTCGGCGGGGGAGGCGCTCTGGCGCGGCAAGGCCATCCTGGCGGCGCGGCCGGCCCTCATCTCGCTGACCGAGGGGGCGAGCGGGGAGGGCCGCTCGCTCGTGTGGCTCGACGCGGCCACGGCCAAGCTCCTCGACACACGCTTTCACGTGCAGGAGATCAAGGAGGATGCGTATGTGCTCGAGGCGGCGCGCAGCCACCTCGACCACCGGCGCCTCCTCCTCGGCCGGCCGACGCCGTGCGTGGGGCGGGAGCAGGAGCTGTTCTTCTTCGAGGCGGTCCTGGAGTATGTCCGGGAGGACTCGGCGGCTCGGGCGGTGCTCATCCTGGCCTCCCCGGGCGAGGGCAAGACGCGGCTCCGGCACGAGTTCGTACGGCGGCTCGAGGCGGACCATCAGGACGTGGAGATCCTGTTCGGGCGGGCCGACCCGGTGCGGACCGGCGCGCCCTATCGGCTGCTCACCCGGGCGCTCCTCGGTCTGTGCGGGCTCTTCGGCCATACGGAGATCCTGGAGCCGCACCGGGAGCGGTTCTCCCACCGGATCGTCCGTCACCTGCCGGCGCAGGACCGACAGCGGATCCTGGAGTTCCTGGGCGAGATGTGCGGCTTCCCCTTCCCGGACGACGACCGCCCGCAGCTACGGGCGGCGCGGCAACAGCCGCGCCTGCTGAGCGAGCAGATCGAGGCCGCGTGGCTCGACTTCCTGCGCGCCGAGTGCGCGGTGCGTCCGGTGCTGCTGGCGCTCGAGGACGTGCACTGGGCCGACGCGCCGTCGATGCAACTGATGAACGTGACCCTGCGCGAGCTGGCCAACTGCCCGCTCATGGTGCTCGCGCTCGCGCGCCCCGACGTGAAGGAGACCTTCCCCGATCTGTGGGCAGGGCGACACGTGCAGGAGCTGCGGCTGCCGAGCCTGTCCAAGCGGGCCTGCGAGCAGCTCGTGCGGGAGACGCTCGGGGAGCTGGCCACGCCCGAGACGGTGGAGCGGATCGTGCGGCAGGCGGGCGGCAACGCGCTGTTCCTCGAAGAGCTGATCCGGGCGGTGGCGGAGGGCAATCAGGCGGAGCTGCCCGATACGGTGCTGGCGGTGCTGGCGGCGCGCTTCCTGCGGCTCGCGCCTGAGGCGCGGCGGATCCTGCGCGCGGCCAGCGTGTGGGGCGAGACCTTCTGGCGCGGCGGCGTGGCCATGCTCCTCGCGGGCCGCCCAGACGGCAAAGGAGACAGCAAGGGAGACGGCAAGGGGGACAAGCTCGGCGCGGAGCTCGATCGCGGGCTCGCGCTCCTGGTCAAGGAGGAGCTCATCGTGCCCCACGGCACGAGCCGCTTCCCCGGCGACCCGGAGTTCGGCTTCCGGCACGCCCTCCTGCGCGACGCGGCCCTGACCATGCTGAGCGAGGAGGAGCGCCGGGTGGGGCACCGCCTGGCGGCGGAGTATCTCGAGCAGCGGGGGGAGTCGGATCTGGTCGTCATCGCCGAGCACTACGAGCACGGCGAGCTGCGTGAGAAGGCCGCGCACTGGTACGGGCGGGCGGCGATGCAGGCGCTCCAGCAGAGCGATCTGGCCGGGGGTCTGCGTTGCGTCGAGCGCGGCGTGGCCTGCGGCGCGAGCGGCGAGGCGCTCGGCATCCTGCGCAGCATCGAGGCCTGGATCCGCTTCTGGCGCCTCGAGATCGCCGCGGCCTACGCGGCCAGCAGCACGGCCCTCGAGATGTTGCCCCAGGGGAGCATGCCCTATTACCTGGCCCTCGGCGTGACCGGGGGCGCGGCCAAGATGATGGGCCAGATGGAGGTGCTGGCCCGGGTGATGCCCCTGCTCCTCGCGGTCGAGCCCGCGCCCGAGGCCCGGCATGCCTTCATGGACTCAGCCCTGGTCCTGGCGGGCATCCTGGTGATCATGGGCGATCGTCCGGCGGCCACCGCCCTGGTCGAGCGGATGGAGAAGGTCGCGGCGCAGCTCGGCGACAACGAGGCGCGGAGCCGTGGCCTGGCGCATACGGCCCGGTCTTGCTGGCTCCTCTACCTCGAAGGCGACGTCGCGGAGCTGTATCGCGTCGCCCAGGCCGGGTCGCTCATCCTGGGCGCCGCCGGCGATCGGCGCATGCAGGGCTTCATCGAACAGCTCCTCGGCTCCGGGCTGGTACAGCTGGGCGACTACCTGGCCGCGTGCGCGTACCTGCGGGACCTCCTCGCGCGGCTCGAGCAATTGCAGGAGCCCCTGGCCGTGGCGATGGTGCGCGCCCACCTCGCGCTCGGTCTCATCCAGCTGGGAGGCCCCGCCGAGCTGGCCGAGGCGCGCCAGCTCGCGGTGATGATCGGCGAGCAGGCGTTCAGCTACTGGCAAGGGCTCGCGCATGCCATCGAGGCCCAGATCCTGGCCCGGGAGGGGGCCTGGGGCGCGGCCGAAGAGGAGATCCGCCAGGCGCTCCAGCGCAGCGTCCCGGAGTATGCGCTCCAGCCCATGATGTACGCCACGCTGGCGGAGGTCCTGCTCGGTCAGGGGAACACCGAGGCGGCCGTGGGCGCGGCCCGGGAAGGACTGGCGCTGCTCGCTCGGATCGGCGGGACGAGCTGGCTCGACATCCAGCTGCATCTGGCGGCGGCCCAAGCGTTCCTGCAAGCGGGCCACCGGGAGGAGGCGCGGCAGGTCTTGAGCCGGGCCCATCAGTTACTGCAGCTGCGCGCCGGGCGGATCCCCGATGAGGCCGCGCGCAAGCGCTACCTCACGGCGGTGCCCTTCAACGCCCGCGTGCTCGAGCTCGCCCGCCAGATCGCCTGAACCAGGGCAGGCTGGCAGCCCTGCCAGCCTGCTCTCCCGTTGCCCTCGCCCTATTACGGAAACCCTCAGCGCACGCCGTCGTAGACCAGCTGGATGCCGCCCCGCGGGCCGAGCGTGAGGCCGCGGAACTCGGTGACCACCGGCCGCTCGTCCGCGAGGCGCAGGCGATGGCGCGTGAGGATACCGCCGAGCATGATCCGCATCTCGTAGCCGGCCAGGGCCGCGCCCATGCACCGCCGCGCCCCGCCGCCAAAGGGGAAGAACTCGAACGGCGTGTACTTGCGCTCGAGGAAGCGCTCGGGACGGAAGCGGCGCGGCTCGGGATAGAGGCTCTCGTCGAGGTGCGCGAGGGGGAAGGCGATGCCGATGTGCATGCCCGCCGGCAGGGCCAGATCCTTGAGCACGTAGGGGCGGTGGGTCCGGCGCACGGTCATGGCGGCGAGCGGGTGGAGGCGCAGCACCTCGTCACAGACCGCGCCGAGGTAGGGGTGACGCGCGAGGTCTTCGGGCGCGGGCGCGGGTCCGAGCGGCGCGAGCTCGTCGAGCAGGCGGCCGAGCACCGCGGCGGCGGAAGGACGGAGCAGCTCGTAGAAGGCCCAGGCCATGGCGATGGCCGTGGTCTCGTAGCCGCCGATGAGGAGGGTGCGCAGCTCGTCGACGAGCTCGTCGTCGCTCATGAGCTCGCCGTCTTCGTCGCGCGCATCGAGGAGCAGGCTGAGGATGTCCTCGCCGCGCGGGAGCGCCCGGCGGGAGCGGATCTCGTGGCGCAGGAGCGCCATGAGCGCGTCGCGCCGCTGGCGGAAGCGGCTCCAGGGCCCAAGGCCGAAGAGCTCGCGCTGGAGCGCCGGCACGAGGAGGAGCGCGGGGACGAAGGCGTTGACGCTGGCCGTGATCACCTCGCGGAAGTGCGCGACCCGCTCCGGCTCCTGTACGCCGAACACGACGCGGATGATGACGTCGAGCGACAGGGTCTGCGCCACCGCGAGCATGTCGATGCGGAGGCCGGGCCGCCAGGTCGCGGCCATCTCGAGCGCCTCGTCGCGGATGAGCTCGCCGTAGGTGCGCATGCGGGCGCCGTGGAAGGGCGGCAGGAGGAGCTTGCGCTTGCGCCGGTGCACCGCGCCCGAGGAGAGCAGCACGGAGTGGCGCCCCACCAGGGGCAGGAGCAGGCGCTCGCCCGAGCTCTCGAAGACGTCGGGGTCGGCGGTGAAGATCTCGCGCAGGTACTCGGGGTGACCGGTGATCAGCCACTTGCTGCCGAGCAGCGACATGGTGAAGGGGTCGCCGTACTGGCGCGCATAGCGGTGAAGGAGGCCGATCGGATCGCGGCCATACCGCAAGGAGCGAAGGGCCAGGAGATCGGGCAACCAGGGGCCGGGTGGAAGGCCTCGCAGGCCATCCGGCGTCCGGGGTGAGGCCAGTGACAAAGAAGCGGTATCGGTGTGCGCAGTCATGCGGGTCCCATCAGCAGCCCATCCAGGGCTCTCCTGATCTGATGTACGTCGTGAGGCCTTGAATCTTCCCGGGTCGTTGGGGATGGGCAGCAGAACGTGGGGGCTCGCAGGCCCCCCATCAGATGAGGGCGCCGCGACCACGGCAGGGGTTGGCGGCTACGACTGGCCGCGGATCTTGCGCAGCACGGCCTCCACGATGGCGTCGGTTACGTCGCCCGTGCCGCTCGCTGTGCCCGGGCCCGGACCCGGCGGCTCTCGCAGCGGTCCGCCCTTGCCTGTCGGGCAGGCGTTGCACAGGGTGCAGGGGTCCGGGGCGCGGGGGATGCCGAACTTGCGGGCCAGCTCCTGGAGCTTGTCGACCTCGCGCGGGGCGAGCGGCGTGACCGGCCCGAGGGCGCGCGCGGTGTGGGTGATCTTGGAGGCGTGCTCCATCGCCTCCATGCGGTTGTAGGCCTCATCGAGGTCGCGGCCGAGCGTGAGCGCGCCATGACGGTCGAGCACGATGGCGTTGGCCTGGCGCAGGTAGGGGCGCAGGGTGTCGGGGACCTCGTGGGTGGTCGGCGTGGTGTAGGGCGCGGTGAGGATCGGGCCGAGCACGAGGCAGGTCTCGGAGAGGAGGCACTGCGCCAGGGTGACGCCGGCGAGCGCCAGGCCGACGGTGATGGGCGGGTGCGCGTGCACCACGGCGTGGATGTCGGGGCGCAGCTCGTAGGCCACCTCGTGCATGAGGAACTCGGACGAGGGCTTGTGCGCCCCTTTGAGCTTCTTGCCGTGGGGGTCGACGACGATGAGATCCTCCTCCCGGATGAAGCCCTTGTGGAACCCCGAGGGGGTCACGAGGATGCGCTCCTCGTCGAGCTTGGCCGAGACGTTGCCGTCGCCGGCGGCGATGTAGCCCTGGCGGTACATGCGGTGGCAGATCTCGACCAGGTGCTTTCGCAGCTCGGGTTCGCGGAGGGAGGGGGCGGGCTTCATGGCGCGCGGCGACGATAGACAAAGCCCGGCTGACGGGCAAGCGCGCCGGGCCGGCGCCTGTAGCAGCGGGCAGGGGCAGCTGGTCGTTACGCGCCCTTGGGCGCGAGGTTCCGCCCAGGGGGCCCAGGCGGCAATTTCTCGGGGGCCTTGGCCGGCGCAGGCGTAGCCGGTGGGGCAGGCGCCGCTTCCGGCAGGACCCGCTCGGTGGTCTCCTCGGCGCTGAAGTCGCGACGCCCGAGCCGCACCATCGACAGGAAGAAGGTGAGGATGAGCGGCCCGGCCACGAGGCCGATCCCCCCGAGCACCGCCACCCCCCCGATCAGCGAGAAGAACACCAGCGCACCATGGAGCCGCATGCCGCCCTTGAGGAGCAGCGGCCGGATGAAGTTG
>DATAGU010000168.1:0-55120 GCA_036263495.1 Polyangia bacterium
AGCAGGCCAAGAAGGCCGCGGCCGAGGCGGCGCGCAAGGTGGCCGAGCTCGAGGAGCGCATCGGCCGGCGCTAAGAACCGAGATGCAGCCACGCCATGGACTACGTGCGCGGCGAGAGCAGGAGAAGGCGCTCAAGGCGGAGGTGCAAAAGAAGCTCAAGCAGGAGTGATCCACAGTCGCCCGTCCCACCAGCCGCCGTTTCTTATCCCCTCCGCTAAACAGCCGTTCCTACGAAATGTGATGGTCCGTGGGAATGTAATGCCAGACACCGCTCCACTATGTATTGAAGTCTCGAGGAGATTAGGCAAGATCGAGAGTCGGTAGCACCTATTCCCTATTGAATAGACTAGCAGTAGGAGGTCCCTATGCGGCCCTTATATCTGGTTCCGTTCCTGCTCGCTCTTGCTCTGGATCCTGGTTGTAGCTGCCAGAACAGCGTCACAGGGGGGCGCGATTCAGGCGCTGGTGGCGATGGCGGAGCCAACGGTGACGCTGGCAATGTCGGTGGTAATGACGGAAGCGCCACCGCCTGTATCCCCGGCCTCCAGTCCATTACGCTGGCCCCGGCCAACCCGACCGTCGTGCTCGATGGCGGCCCCGCGCAACCCGTCAACTTCACCGCCACGGGTACGTTCGCCGGTGGCCAGAGCGCGCCGCTCAACGTCGCGCAGCTCACCTGGGAGGCCACACGAGCCGATGCCACGCCCCCCGGGACCATCAATCAAGGGAGCCTCACCCCGTTCGCCAAGGCAGGCGGGGTGGTGACCATTACCGCCCGCGATGGCTGCGGTATCTCCGGCTCGACCACGATCACCTTCTCGCTCCAGGTCACCGTCGGGACGCCCCAGAACCCCGACGATTGGGGCGGCACGCCGGTCACGAGCGGCACCGTTCCCACGATCGTTTATCCGAGCGACCAGACCCGCTTCCCGCGCAACATCTACCGGACCCTGTTCCAGTGGCGCACCGGGAGCACGACCCAGCGACAGTTCCGCATGACCTTCGACGGCCCCGGCTCCCACGTCGTGGTCTACACCGATGGCGCCCACACGCTGTGCGCGGGCAAGACGCCCGCGGCCGGTTGCTTCGAGGCCGATGAACGGACCTGGAGCTACCTCGCCGGCTCGAACGCCGGCCAGACCATCACCTGGACGCTCGACGCGCTCGACACGAGCACCTCGCCTCCGACCGTGCGCCGCGCCCCCCCCATCACCATCGGTTTCTCACGCCAGGACGTGCCCGGCGCCATCTTTTACTGGTCGACCACCTCGGCCGGCGTGCGCCGCGCTACCCTCTCCTCGCCCGATCCGGAGGACTACATCGTCGGCAAGCCGCCGACGACCTACACCGCTCCGAACGACCAGGTGCAATGTGTCGCCTGCCACGTGGTCTCGCGCGACGGCAAGTACATGGCGGCGCCGACCCAGGCGGCGTCTGGCCAGAGCCTGTGGATCCTGCAGGTGAGCGCCACGGCGCCGCCGCCGCCGCTCGTCAAGTCCGTCCCCAACACCAAGGGCCATGGCTTCGCCACCTTCTCTCCCGACGACCGGGACCTCGTCGTCGCCTGGGGCGGCACGATGTGGCGCATCGACCGCGCCACCGGTGCCACGCGCGAGACCTTGCCGACCGGTGGCCCGGCGACCCACCCGGACTGGTCGCCTGATAACACGCAGGTCGCGTATGCGACCGCGAACGGCGACGCTCCGAGCGGCGCCTCGCTCGCGACCATCCCGTGGTCCAATCCCGGCTGGGGTCAGCCCCGGGTCCTGGTGCCGGCGGCCGGCCTGTCCAACCTGTTCCCGCGGTTCTCGCAGGATGGTCAGTGGATCGCTTACTCGCGTGGCAAGGGCGGACACGACGATCTGGCCGCCCAGCTGTTCATCGTCCCCGCCGCCGGCGGCCAGCCGGTGGAATTGTTGAACGCCAACCGGGTGGTCTCCAATCGGCTGGGGACCGGTCAGACCGAGAACAGCCAGCCGACCTGGGCGCCGGACGGCGACCTCGCCTGGATCGCGTTCAATTCACAGCGCGAGTACGGCGTTGTGCTGCCCCAGGGGACACAGCAGATCTGGGTCGCGGCCGTGGATCTCAGCAAGGCCGGCACCGGCACGGATCCGAGCTATCCCGCCTTCCGGCTTCAGTTCCAGGGTCTGCAAGAGAACAACCACCGCGCCTACTGGACGCTCGACGTCCGTGATCCGGTGCCCCCGCCAGATGGTGGGACCGATAGCGGGAGCGGGGGGACGGACGGAGGGGTCTCTACACCCGATGCTGCGTGCACGACCTCCATACCCGCCGGGCAGACCTGCGATCCGTTGAATGATTGCTGCCAACGAGGCTACCGGTGCGATACCCTGGACAATGGCGTGACCTATACATGTGTCCAAATCATCTCTTGATGAGGAGATGAGGTCCCGCCGCTGCGATCGCGATACCGCCGCGCCCACGCATCCATAGGACCCGATAGGGGGTATAGCCCGAGGCAGCTTCTCGTCGCCCGTTAGGCCTGATCCTTCACGCATCCATAGGACCCGATAGGGGTATAGGCCGAGGGCGCCTGGGTGTCTTTCGATAGACTCCAAAGCGGGAGAGGTGCATCATCGAACAATGAGCAAGCGCTTTGGTGTCGTGGGCGTCTTCGTCATGGTCGCCTGGGTCCTTCAAGCCTTGCCAGCCCAGGCGCAGCAGGCGCAGCAGTTCCCGGCGGGCTCGCTCATCATCCCGATGGATATCGACTATCAGGACGCGAGCATGCTGCGCGCGTTCGGCCTCCTCTATCAACTCCTCCGGGCCGACATCCCGGTGAACTGGTGCATCCAACCCGGCAAGACCCTGTATGTCGGCACCACACCCAACCCGAACGCTCCGAACGCGGTCGATTTCGTCGCCTCGGCGCAGGACATCCGCACGAACGCCACCATCACGGCGCATGGCTACCGCGGCGGTCCCTTTGTCATCGATGCCGGCGATGCCAGCCGAGCGCTGCAGGTGATCGCGGCCTGGAACACGGCCACACCCCTGGTCGGCGTGCACCGGGCCACCGCGGACTTCACGGCCACGGTCAGTCGCCGGCTCGTCAGCGCTCCCAACATCGGCATCAACGGCGATGGCAATGAGGCCATCGCCTTTGGTTACCTCAACGCCGCCGGCATCCCCGATTCGCGTGGCAACGCCTGGTCGAGCGCCTCTCCGGATCTCCTGACGCCGGCCCAGGTGGCCGGCCCGACGACCACGAGCCACCAGGACGGGCGACTGTTCGGCGCGAGCGGGCTGCCTGTCTACTGCCAGCTCATGTCCATGCACTGGACCGTGCAGCGCACCGCCACCAACGAGGAAGCCATCGCGGAGATGCGCAACTTCCTCACCTACCCTACGCACCTCTTCGCCGAGTGCCAGGCGGTGAACATGCTCGAGGACTCGGCGAACGGGCACTTCGTCACCACCAACAACCGCACGGCCGCTCCGGCGAGTTCGCTCAAGTGTTCGAGCACGCCCAACGGCAACGGCCTCTGCGCCGCGCCGCAGCCCACCACCGTACAGTTCTTCAACTCGAGCCTGCCGTTTGCGCAGCTCGATGGCCCGTTCCGGACGGTCGGCGGGAGCGAGCCGAGCTATGGCTGGGCGACGGGCAGCCAGTATTACGACGAAGGCATCGTCATGATGCGAAATTCCACGGCCTCGGCCTACGGCGTCGATGATCTGTGGATGACGGGATACGCCACCACGACCGGCACCATCTGCTACATCAACGACGAGGTGCCGCGGGCCGAGTGCGCTGCCGAGGGCAAGGTGAGCTATCTCGGCGGTCACCAGTACACGACCAAGACGCCCCTTACGACCAATCCCACCTCCCAGGGCACTCGCCTGTTTCTCAATTCACTCTTCGAGGCCGACTGCGCCACTGCGAGCGGACAGCCCGCGCTCACGCTCACCAAGGACGGCCCCGCGAACACGACGAGCGCCCTCGTCACCTACACCTTGTCCTGGAGCAACCAGGGTCCCGGCATCGCCATCGGCGCACAGCTCGTCGACGTGCTGCCGCCGGGGGCCAGCTTCGTGTCCGCCTCGAACGGTGGCACTGTTTCCGGCAGCACGGTGACCTGGAACCTGGGCGAGATCGGCTCCCAGTCCTTCGGCCAGGTGACGCTGACGGTGACGCTCGGGAGCTACGGCAGCTACGTCAACGCGGCGACCCTCAACTACACCGTGGGTGTCAATCGGAGGGCGCTCGTGTCCAATCAGGTCTCGACCAGCTACGGGGCGGCGATGGACATGGGAGCGCCGGCCGATATGGCGACCAACCCGTGCACCGGCAAGATCTGCCCGGGGCCGAGCCCCGCCAACCCTTGTCGGCAAGCCACCTGCGATCCTCAGACAGGGGCCTGCGGTATCGCCGACCTGGCGGATGGTTCGCCTTGTGACGACGGCAATGCTTGTACGGCAGGGACTGTCTGCCGGTCCGGGGCGTGCCAGGGAGGGGTCTCGGTCCAGTGCCCCACGAGTTCCAGTCCATGCCAGCAGAACGTCTGCGACCCGACGACTGGCTGCACCGCCCGCACGCTCAGCAACGGCACCACCTGCTCGAACGGAGACGCCTGCGTCATCGGCGAGACCTGCCAGGGAGGCGTTTGCACCGGCGGGGCCTCGCGATCGTGCCCCTCATCGACGAGCGCGTGTGAGGTCTCCACGTGTCATTCGGATACAGGTTGCGGCTTCACGTCTGGCAACGATGGGGCGCCCTGTGACGATGGCGATGCTTGTACGGCCGGCACGACCTGCCTTGGGGGCCTGTGCGTGGGAGGCCAGGAGCAGAGCTGCCCACCGGCGACGACGCCCTGTACCGTGAGCCTGTGTACGCTCGGTGGGTGTACGACGGGCGCGGCCGCAGCGGGAACGGACCCTCGCGGAGACTGCCCTCCGCTGGGTGCCTGCAGCCGCTCCTGTGATGGTTCCGGCACATGTACACCGTGCGCCGGCCCCGGCGAGCCTTGCACGAGCGACAGCATGTGCACGACCGGGCTGTGTACCGGCAACGTGTGCAGTACCTCGGGAGGAAACACCGACATGGCGGCGGGCACGGATCTGGGCGCCGGGGGCGGCGCGGATCTGGGCGCCGGGGGCGATCTCGGAGCAGGGGTGGGAGATGGTCCCGGCCCCAGTGATCTCGGGGCTCCCCGCGACGCCGGCGATCTGGGCGCCGTCGATCTCGCGGGATCAACGACGGACGGAGCGCAGGGATCTGGCGCGAACGGGCGGCCCTGTCAGCAAGGGAATGAGTGTCTCTCGGGGGTGTGCGTCGACGGCGTGTGTTGTGACCGGGCCTGCAACGGGACCTGCGAGGCGTGCAACAATCCAGATCAGGTGGGCAGCTGCCGTCCTCTCCCAGCCGGCACGGACCCCGCGGGGGAGTGCGGTGCGGGCCAGGTGTGCAACGGCGCCGGTGCCTGCGTCGCCGGAGACGGCTCCTCTGGAGGAAAGCCCCCGGGCGGCTGCAGCTGCACGCTCGGAGGTGCCGAGCCACATGGCGGCGTGCCGCTGCACATGGCGCTGCTCTTGACCGTGGCCTTCGGCCTGCGAATCGTCCGCCGCCGGCGCGGTATGAGAGATTGAAGGCCGCGAGCGACTCGACGATAGCCGCGCTCGCTCGGCGGGGGGCGCGCGCTTCGAGCGGCCGCGGGCAAGAATCGACCGGGACCGTGCGACGACGGGTTACGTAAGTCAGCTTCATTGGTTAGAATCACGCCCGTGACGTGCGGGCCCCGGTTTTCGTCGCGCGAGGAGGGGGGCATGAACCGTCGGGCCCTGGCCCTCTTGATAGGGGTCGGGCTCGGTCTCCTGCTCCTCCCGCTCCCGGGGTGCATCCGGCGGCCCACGCTCCACATCCTCATGTGGGAGGGTAACGCCGAGCCGGCCTTCATCGCCCCGTTCGAGCGCCAGTGCCACTGCAAGGTGAAGGCCTCGTTCTTCGATGCCAGCGACGAGCTCGTGGCCAAGCTGCAGGCCGACCCGGGGGCCTATGATGTGTTCGTGGCGTCGAGCGACGTGGCCACGACCCTGGCCGTGACCGGGCAGGCGGAGGCGCTCGACCTCGGCCGCCTGCCCACGTACACGCAGCTCTCGCAGGCGCTGCGCGACCTGCGCCTGGTGAAGTGGCACGGCAAGGTCCACGGCGTGCCCTTTGTCTGGGGCTCGAACCCCCTGCTCTACGACCCGACCGTGTTCCCCACGCCGCCCGAGAGCTGGACGGTGCTCTGGGACCCGAGGTACCGGGGGAAGGTGTCGCTGTGGGACGACCTGTCGAGCGTCTACCTGGCGGCGCAGGTGCTCGGCTACCACCAGGACGACCCGGCCATCCTCTACAACCTCAACGACGAGCAGCTCGACCGGGTGCGCGAGAAGCTGTTCGAGCTGCGGCCGAACGTCCACAAGGTGTGGAGCAGCGTCCCCGACCTCGCGGCGATGTTCGAGCGCCACGAGGTGGTCCTGGCCATGGGCTGGACGCTCATCACCAACCGCCTGCGCAAGGCCCACGTCCCGATCGGCGAGACGATCCCGAAGGAGAACACGACCGGCTGGATCGATCACCTCATGATCTCGTCGGCCAGCCGCAAGAAGGATCTCGCCTACCAGTTCATCGAGTACATGATCCAGGCGCGCACCCAGAAGCTGGTCACGGACGCCGACGGCGCCATCCCGGCCAACCCGCGGGCGGCGGCGTTCATGACCACCGAGGAGCAGCGCAACCTCCACCTCGACGACATCGAGGAGTATCAGCGGCACATCTACTTCTGGGAGGACGTGCCGCGCCGCCGCAAGTACGACGAGCTCTGGAGCTCGGTCAAGGCGGGTCTCACGCCGGTCCAGGCCTCGGCCCAGGCGGCGGCCCAGGTGCCGGCCCGGACCGCGGCGCCGGCGGCGCCACCGGCGATGGGCCAGGGCAGCGCGGCGGGGGGCGAAGTGTTCATGCTGGCCAGCACGAGCCAGCAGGCCTGGCTCACGGCGGCGGCGGCGGCGTTCCGCGCCCTGCACCCCGAGATCCCGGTGCGCCTCCAGGTCGCCGGCTCGATCGACGGGGCGCGCGCGATCCTCGATGGGAAGGTGCGGCCGAGCGTGTTCAGTCCGGCGGACTCGATCGTGCTCGGCATGCTCGCCGAGGAGTGGCACACCCGCCGGGGGGGCGAGCTGTATGCCCGGGACGGCGAGGACGCCCCGCAGCCGCTCGCGCTCACCCCGCTCGTCTACGTGGCCTGGCAGGACCGCGCCGGCGTCCTCACCCGGGACGCCAAGGACGGCGCCGCCGGGGGCGGGCTCTCGTGGCCCATGCTCCATCGCCTGGCCACGGCGCCCAAGGGGTGGGCGGCGATCGGGGGCCGGCCCGAGTGGGGCGACCTCAAGCTGGGGCAGCCGGACCCGGCCTGCACGAGCGCGGGCTGGCAGACGGTGCTGCTCGCCGCGCTCGATTATCACCACAAGAAGACGGTGGACGTGGACGACCTGCTCGACCGCGGCCTGCGGGAGTGGCTGGGCGAGATCGAGGAGCAGGTGGTGGCCGACAATTCCACGTCCGACGTGATGATGGACATGATCCGGTTCGGCCCCTCCAAGTACGACGTGGCGGTGGTGTACGAGAACCTGGCCATCTCCCAGATCGGCTATGCCCCGGGGCGCTGGCAGCAGCCGCTCAGGGTGTACTACCCGCCGGCCACGGTGTGGAGCGACAACCCGGTGGCGCTCCTCCAGGCGGACTGGGTGGGGGAGGCGGAGCGGCAGGCGGCGCGGGCGTGGGTGGCCTATCTGCGCAGCCGCCCGGCGCAGGAGCTGGCGCTCGCCTTTGGTTTTCGCCCGGCCGATCCGTCCATCCCTTTGGCCATCCCCTTGGCCACTCCCTTGGCGAGCCCGGGGGGCGCAGCGGCCCGCGGCACCTCGGTTTCGGGACGGGAACGCGGCGAAGGAGGCTCGGTGTCACCCTTCACACGGCTCGCCGCCTACGGTATACGCGTTGAGTTGCCCCCCGTGGTCCGGGGCATCGACGGCAAGCTGGTGCGCACGCTCATGAGCATGGGCCAGCAGCCCTAGAGGTTTGGATGAATTTCGATTTCTCCCGTAGCGCGAGTCCGGAACGAGAACGACATCAGGGAATGGGCCCGCTTTGTTGATGTGATCCTGATAGAGCCAGGCCAGCGTCATCGACTGGGACGGCGCCTGGGGAGGACGTATGAGAATCGAGTTCTGGGGTACCCGTGGATCCATCGCCAAGCCTGGTCCGAACACCGTCCGCTACGGCGGCAACACCTCGTGCGTCGCCATCTACCCGAAGGGGGGGGCGCGCATCATCCTCGACTGCGGCACCGGCGCCCACGGGCTCGGCCAGTCGCTCATGGCCTCGGGGGAAAAGCCGATCCGGGGCCACCTCCTCATCGGCCACACCCACTGGGACCACATCCAGGGCCTGCCCTTCTTCACCCCGGTCTTCGTGCCCGGCAACGAGTGGGACATCTACGCGCCCCGGGGCCTGCGCACCCAGCTGCGCGAGACGCTCGCCGGGCAGATGGAGTACACCTACTTCCCGGTGAGCCTCGAGCAGCTCGGCGCCACCATCCGCTATCACGACCTCATCGAGGGCACCTTCCACATCGGCCCGGTGTCGATCCGGACGCAGTACCTCAACCACCCCGCCATCACGCTCGGGTATCGCCTCGAGGCGGACGGTGTGGTGGTGGTCTACGCCACCGATCACGAGCCGCACGGCCGTCCCCCGACCCTCGGCGACACGCTCGTGCGGCGCCCCCTGCTCCACGCCGAGGACCGGCGCCACGCCGACTTCTTCGCCGGGGCCGACCTGCTCATCCACGACGCGCAGTACACCTCGGCCGAGTACGCCTCCAAGATCGGCTGGGGGCACAGCACCATCGACTACGTCATCGAGATGGCGCTCGCCGCCGGCGTCAAGCGCCTCGCCCTGTTCCACCACGATCCCCTGCGCACGGACGACGCGATCGACGCCCTGGTGGACAAGGCCCGCGTGCTCCTCTCCCAGGCCGGCGAGGCGATGGAGCTCTTCGCCGCGGCCGAAGGGCAATCGCTCGAGCTCACGGGCCCCGCCAAGGACGCCATGACCGCCAATGACGCCGCGCGGCGATCCCCGGAGCTGCGCTCGGCCGTGGCCGAGCGCAACATCCTCATCGTCACGGCCGACGCCGCGCTCGCCCAGCTCCTGCGCGGCGCCCTCGAGTTCGACGGGTTCAAGATCGTCTTGTCGAGCGACACCAGGACCGCCCTCGCGCAGGCCGAGGCGCTGCGGCCGGCGCTCGTCATCACCTCCCGGCGCAGCCCCGAGGGCGAGGGCCCCCAGCTCGACGGCATCGAGATCACGCGGCGCCTGCGCGCCCACAGCGACCTCACGCTCCGCGACGCGCCCGTGGTCATCATGGCCGACGCGACCGATGGCGGTGAGGTGCCGGCCGGCTTCGATGCCGGGGCCACGGACTGGCTCACGCTGCCCATCTCGGCCGCGTTCATCCAGTCGCGCATGCGGTCGTGGCTCCTGCGCACCCGCGTGCGCTGGAACAAGCCGCCCCTGCCGCCCAACGAGAAGGAGCGGCTCGCGGTGCTGCGGAGCATGAACGTATTGGATACGCCGCGCGAGGAGCGGTTCGACCGCCTGACGCGCCTCGCCGCCCGCAGCATGAATTCGTCCTACGCCTACCTCAGCCTGGTCGAAGAAGACCGGCTGTGGTTCAAGTCGACCGTGAACTCGGAGTCCACCGGGGAGCCGCGCGACATTGCCATGTGCTCCTACGTCATCCTGGCCAATGACCTCCTGGTCGTGCCGGACGCGACCATCGACCCCGAGTACGGCGACAACCCCTCGTTCCACAACGAGAGGCACCTGCGGTTCTATGCCGGCGTGCCGGTCCGGGGCCGCGGCGGTCTGGCGGTCGGGACCCTGTGTGTGTACGACGCGCGCCCGCGTCACCCGAGCGCCGACGAGCTCGGCTCTCTCAAGGACATCGCCGCCCTCGTGGAAGAAGAGCTGCAGCGCCCGTCCTGATCCCCCCGCCCTGAAGCGTCTCCAAACTCCTATCCAACGTGTGCGAGGCCCCTGCTCGTCAGGGGCCGCAGCGCGACTCCGCAGGCATCGACCGCATGGCCCAGCCCAACGCCACCAGCGTGGGCCGAGGACCTGGAGCGCGAAGGCCCCTGACGAGCAGGGGCCTCGCAGTGACTGCAAGTGATGAGGGGGAGTCTTGGGTCTAGTGCGCGGCGCCGCTGCGCTGGCGCAGGGCGTGGCACAGCTCGGAGGAGATGGTGCAGGTGATCATGAGCGGCAGCATGACCTCGTAGTCGCCCGACAGCTCGTAGACCATGACGAGCGCCATCATCGGTCCGCGCAGGATGGCCGCCACCGCGCCGCCCATACCCACCGTCGCATACGCGCCCGCCCGGCCAAACATCGTAGGCGCCCACGAGTGGAGCAGGCCGCCGAGCGTGCCGCCGGTCATCGAGCCCAGCACGGCCGAGGGGAAGAACAGACCGCCCGCGCCGCCCGAGCCGAGCGTGGTCACCGTGCCGATCACCTTGGCCATGGCCGACGTGGCCATCTGCCAGGCCGTGAGCTTGCCGTCGAGGGCCAGGTTCACGTACTCGTGCCCCGAGCCCCAGATGATCGTGCCCTCCCAGAAGAAGACGCACATCAGGCCCACGAGGGCCCCGCCCACGCAGGCGCGCAGCGGCAGGGGCAGGAGGCCGAGCCAGCGGGACAGGAAGAGCCACTTCCACTTGCCCGTGAAGAAGCTCTCCACGTGGTGCAGGATCCGGGTGAAGCCGAAGGAGAACACGCCGATGAGGATGCCGAGGAGGGCGTAGGTGAGGAGCTCCCAGCCGCTCCGCAGGTAATAGTCGAGGTGATCCAGCACCGGCGCCTTGCCGAGCACGCTCTGGCCCACCATGGTCGCCGTGGCGCTGGCGAGGAGGATGGGCGAGAGCACCCGCAGCTCGATCTTGCGCAGGATGATCTCGAGCCCGAAGATGGCGCCGGCCAGCGGGGCGTTGAAGGACGCGGCGATGCCGGCCCCGGCGCCGCCGGCGATGAGCGCGCACAGTTCCTTCTCGCTGAAGCCGAGGGTGCGGCCCACGCTGGCGGCGATGGCGCCGGCGCCGAAGGTGATGGGTCCCTCGCGGCCGGTCGAGCCGCCCGAGCCGATGGTGACCGACGAGGCGATGAGCTTGATGATGCCGGCGCGGGCGTCGATGCCCTTGCCGCCGTTGTCCACCGCCCCCACCACCTCCGGGATCCCGTGACCCCAGACCTCGGGGTGGCCCTTCAGGATGTAGCCCACGACCAGGCCGCCCGCCGCGGGGGTCAGGATCCGCGCCCAGAAGGGCATCTCCTGGATGGCCGTGAGGAGGTCCTCGTGATAGCCGAAGGCGGCGTTGAGGGCCGCCAGCACCACGAGCTGGTAATAGAGGGCGATGGCCCCGAGGAGGAGCAGGCCGAGGGTGCGCAGCCGCCGCCGGCCCAGCTGCTGCTCCTCCCGCTCGGTGCTGGTCTCTCCCGGGCCGCGCGAGAACCACAGGGCGATGAGCGCGAGCGGGATGCCGCCCACCGCATACTCGGGGTGCCAGCTCGCGGCCCGGAAGGCCTGCATCACCGGCGCGGCGAGCACGCCCGGGCCTTGCGTGGCGGCGGCCCAGAGGCGTCCTTCGCCGAGGGCCAGCCCGGTCAGGAAGCCAACGCCGTTGGCCAGGGCACCCGCGGCGAGACCGCTATAGATGCCGACGATGGCTCCGGCGATGGGCAAGAGCGGCCAGGTGGGGAGCTGGACGCGGGTGAGGATCCAGGAGGAGAGACGACCCGTCGCTCCGGCCGCCTTGCCTCCTTCGCCTAAAACGGCATGAGGAGATACAGCAGAGTTCGCCATATCTTGTGTATATCCCCACCGCAAATTAGTTTACCAGACGAACGATTTGTCTTTCCGCAGGTAGTGGGGGGTCCCGGGGGGCGCGGCGGGCCCGACCGGGCGGGCGGACCGCTCCCGTCAGGGCCGGTAGACCCAGGAATCACCCGGAACACCCCCGTGAGCCGCAGTCGGCGGAGAACCGTGGTGTTTCGGATGATCGCGCCGGGGTTGTGCTAGAAGGGACCGGATGTCGCAGGCTCAATCCTATCGTCACCGCTACGAAGGGCCCTTCTGGCGACGCCTCTTCCTCGTCGGCGTGCGGTACATACCGCAGCCCCTCCAGATCGCGTCCATGCCGCTGTGGGCCGGCATCTTCTATGGCCTCGTGCCCTCGGCCCGCCGCCTGGTCGAGGCCAACCTCGACCGGGTGATGGGGTACGCGCCGCCCGCGGTGCGCCACCTCCGGAGCTTCCGCCTGTTCGTCAACTATGCGCAGTCCATCACCAATCTCTATGCGGTCCACCTCGGCCTGCCGCTCCCGGTCGAGGCCGACTTCGACAGCGAGCAGCGCGCCAAGCTGCTCGCCATCCTGGCCCAGGGTCGGGGCGCCATCCTGGTGACCGGGCATCTCGGTTTCTGGTCCCTCGGGCCCTATGTGATGGAGCATCACGGCCTGCCCGTGCCGCTCCTGGCCATGGCCGAGGAGCCCAACCGCGCCGTGCAGGCGTGGGAGGAGCAGTTCCGCAAGAAGTGGCGCATCGTCTACACCACGGGTTCGCCCTTCGCCTCGCTCGAGCTGGCGGCGACCCTGCGGCGGGGCGAGCTGGTGGCGATGCAGCTCGATCGCCACCTCGGATCTTCTTATGTACGCATCCCCTTCTTCGGCGCGCCGGCCGCCTTCCCCCTCGGCCCGGCGATGCTCGGCCGGGTGACGCGCGCGCCGCTGGTCCCGGTGTTCATGGTCCGCGAGGGCGCGCGGGGGCTGCGGGTGATGCTCGAGGAGCCGATCTACGTCGAGCACACCCGCGACCGCGACAGCGACCTCATCGAGGCCACGACGCGGGCGGTGAACATCTACGAGTCGTACGTGCGGCGCTACCCGTATCAGTGGTTCAATTTCCATGATTTCTGGGCCACCCCCGAGCCCGTACAGGCCGAGGATCTGGAGGCGGGCGAAGGGGGGCCCCTCCGGCGGGACGCCCGATCCGGTTAGCGCCCCTAGAGGTCGCTCCGGGGACCTGTCCATGAGCCGGATCCGCGCCGTCATCACCGGGCTCGGCGCCATCTCCGGCTTCGGCGCCGGCGCCGCGCCGCTCTGGCAGGGGCTCGTCGCCGGGCAGCGCGCCCTCGTGCCGGCCCACGAGCCCCTCGAACGGGCGGCAGGAGGCGAGATCGGCGAGCCCGGCGACCCCCTCGTACTCGGACGGGTTCCCGTCCTCCCCCGCCCCGAGACCGAGCCCCTGCGCGGCCCGGCGGCGGAGGATCGCGCACGCACCCTGGCGCTCGCCGCCGCGACCGAAGCGGCGCTCGATGCCGGCGGCCTCGCGCGCGGCGCGGATCTGGCGGTGACCGTCGGCACCACCCTCGGCGGTATCGGTCCCTGGCTCGCGGCCCTGCGCGGCGAGGCGCCCTTCGATGCCGCCCGCCGCTTCGCGTGGAGCGGGCCCGCCGCGGCCGTGGCCGAGCTGCACGGCGCCGAGGGTCCGGTGCTCACCTGCTCGGTCGCCTGCGCCTCGGGCAACGCGGCGCTCGGCGCGGCGCTCGATCTCGTGCGCACGGGGCGCGCCCGGCAGGTGCTGGCCGGCGGCGTCGATGCCCTGTGCGACTTCGTCATCCACGGCTTTGCCACGCTCCGCGCGCTCGACCCTGGGCCGTGCCGCCCCTTCGATCGCCGGCGCCGCGGGCTCAACCTCGGAGAGGGGGCCTGCTTCGTCGTGGTCGAGGCCGAGGCGCACGCGCGCGCGCGCGGCGCCCGGATCCGCGCCTACCTGGAGGGTTCTGGGGACGCCGCCGATGCCCATCACATGACCGGGCCGGATCCGGAGGGCGGCGGCGCGGCGCGGGCCATGAGCGCGGCTCTGGCAGACGCAAACGCGGACCCCGGGGAGATCGACTTCGTCAGCGCGCACGGCACGGCGACCGGCTTCAACGACCTCATGGAGGCGCGGGCGCTCGGTCGCGTGTTCGGGGGCCGCGCTGACCGGATCCCGGTGAACTCCATCAAGAGCGCGATCGGGCACACGCTCGGCGCGGCCGGGGCCTTCGAGGCGCTCCTGTGCGTGCGCGTGCTCGAGACGGGGCTCATCCCCCCGACGCCGGGGCTCGAAGAGCTCGATCCCGAGATCCGGCTCGACGTCGTGCGGGACGTGGCCCGCAGGGGCGACGTGCGCACGGTGATCTCGACGTCGTCGGGGTTCGGCGGCACCAACGCCACCGTCGTGTTGCGCCGGTACGAGTAGGGCGCGCCGCTCGGCCGCTCCCGCTCATGCATACGCTCACGCTCACGATCACAGGACTCCTGGGGGGACGCTCCTCTGCCGATCGATGCGGGAGCGTCAGGAGGATCGCCGACAATCGCTGAAACTGTCGGCGTTATTCATTACAGAGCGCTTACTTTTCTTACGCCGGAGCGGTGCTTTTCTATCGTCAATGTATCCAGGTAGAATCTCCATTCGCTCGCTCTCTATTCGCTTGACCACAAAACAGGGGCTCCCCTAGAGTGCCGCTCACTGATTCAGAGCCGTCGCCACGCGCGACACCTACTGTGGCTTGGACCGCGAGCTATCTCTGGAGGACGCCATGAATACAAAAGCGCTGATGGGACTTGGCCTTGCTTCTATGTTCGCCGTTGCCGGCTGCGGCGCCCAGGACTCCACGCTGAGCTACGAACAATTCAAGGCGACCGTGTACCAGGAGCCCGACACGGGCGTCTACGTCCTCAACGGCGATGAGATCGCCGAGAACGAGGACCAGCTGCGCGCGGCCTATACCCGCTACGTCAGCGACGACGCGCTGCTCAACCGCACGGACGGCGTCGCCGCCAAGCAGGACAATCTCATCGTCAATCGCGTCAATGGCGTGGACGACAAGTACAGCAGCACCCGCGCCGCCAACCTGAACTACTGCGTCAGCTCCTCCAGCTTCGGCACCCGTTACAGCACCGTGGTCAATGCGATGAACAGCGCGACCGCGGCCTGGGAAGGCACCGCCCGCGTCAACTTCGTCCACTCCTCGACCTATGACTCGAGCTGCAGCAGCACCAACACCAGCGTCTGGTTCAACGTGCGCCTGGTCAATACGGGCGGCCAGTACCTGGCTCGCGCCTTCTTCCCGAGCAACTCGCGCTCGGCCCGCGAGGTCCTCATCGACACCACGGCCTTCGGCAGCATCTCGCCCTACACGCTGGCTGGTATCCTCCGTCACGAGCTCGGTCACACCATCGGCTTCCGCCACGAGCACACGCGCCCCGAGGCTGGCACCTGCTACGAGGATAGCAACTGGCGCGCCCTCACCAGCTATGACGCTTACTCGGTCATGCACTATCCGCAGTGCAACGGCCGTAACACCGGCGACCTCAACCTGACCTCGCTCGACAAGACCGGCGCCCGCGCGCTCTATCCGTAACCAGCTGTTGCTCTTTCAAGCAGCCTTCAGAACTCAGCGATAGACACCTCCGTTGGCCTCCTCTGGCTACCGGAGGTGTCGCTTTTCAGAGACCCGCCCGTCTCGAAGGCGCCCGCTTGGGCAGCTCTCGGGTGGGTCGCGCTCCGCTCTCCATGTAGCTTTTCAATCCCCTTGAAAGAAGGGTGCTGTATGGAGGCCGCTTACTGTCTATTCGCTTGACGGTTCTCCGCTCACAAGAATAGAGTGCCCTACATCGCGTCAGACAAAACCGCTCCCCCGCGGTCCATCTTCAAACAGTTCGGAGGGCACCATGCAGAGAAAAGCGCTTCTGGGTCTGGGTTTGGGTCTCTTCTCGATGATCGCAGGCTGCGGCGCCAACACTGCCCCGCTCTCCTATGAGCAGTTCCGGGCCAACGTGTATCAGGAGCCCGACACCGGCGTCTTCGTCGTCAACGGCGACGAGATCATCGAGACCGAGCAGGGGCTGCGCGAGTTCTATGATCGGTACGTAGCGGAGCAGGCGCTCCTCGCCCGCACCGACGGCGTGGCCGCGAAGCAGGAGAACCTCATCGTCAACCTCGTCAGTGGGCGCGACGACAAGTGGAGCGCCACGCAGGCCCAGAACCTGACCTACTGCATCAGCTCCTCGAGCTTCGGCAGCCGCTACAGCGCCGTGGTCAGCGCGATGAACACCGCCACCTCGGCCTGGGAAGGCACGGCGAACGTCAACTTCGTCTACGCCTCCGCGCAGGACGCCAACTGCACCAAGAGCAACTCGAGCGTCGTCTTCAACGTGCGCCAGGTGAACAGCGGGCAGTACCTCGCGCGGTCCTTCTTCCCGAGCACCTCCCGCTCGGGCCGCGAGGTCCTGATCGACGCCAGCTCCTTCGGGAACATCTCCCCGTACACCCTGGCCGGCGTGCTCCGGCACGA
Source organism: Polyangia bacterium (assembly GCA_036263495.1). Classification (GTDB taxonomy): domain Bacteria; phylum Myxococcota_A; class Polyangia; order Palsa-1104; family SHYY01; genus DATAGU01. The sequence goes on from DATAGU010000168.1 coordinate 16,458, forward strand.
GCTCGGCCACACGATCGGCTTCCGCCACGAGCACACCCGCCCCGAGGCCGGCACCTGCTTCGAGGACAACAGCTGGCGGGCCCTCACGTCGTATGACTCGTCGTCGGTCATGCACTATCCCCAGTGCAATGGCACCAACAAGGGCGATCTGACCCTGACCAACCTCGACAAGTCCGGCGCGCGCTCGCTCTATCCGTAACGCGTAAGACTCCTCGATTCAGCCCTCCTTCTCCTCCCGCTCCCCCTCGATCAACCCCGCGGAGTCGCATACGCAACGCTGCGTAATGCAGTGGCCGATCTTGCGTGCTGCAGTGGCCGATCGCGCGTGCCGCAGCGGCCGATCGCACGTGCCGCAGCGGCCGATCGTGCGTGCCGCAGCGGCCGATCGTGCGTGCTGCAGTGGCCGATCGTGCGTGCCGCGGCCGCCGTGGGCCCTGCCGCAGCGGCCGAATGCACGTGCCGTGAGGGCCGAACGTGCGTGCCGCGGCCGCCGTGGGCCCTGCCGCAGGCCGAATGCACGTGCCGTGGGGGCCGATCGTGCGTGCCGCGGCCGCCGTGGGCTCTGCCGCAGGGGCCGAAAGGCCATGCTGCCGCGGGTTGAGACCGTGCTGCCGCCGCTGGAGGTCGTGCCGCGGCGGCCCTGGGCCGTGCTGCGGTCGCCGGATTCGCCTGCCGCAGGGGCGTCCCTGTGATAGGGAAGTCTCCAGCGTGGGCACTATCGGCGAGGCCGCCCCATCACAGACGCAGGAGCACGGGTCCGACGCCCTGGTGACCGGCGTCGCCTGGATCACGGCGCCTTCCGCGCCGGCCTTTTCGGCCTCCCAGGCCGCGGGACATCGGGCCGGTCGAGCCGGCCGGCGCGGACCCATGGACCGCCTCTGTGCCCTGGCGCTCACCGCCGTCGAGGCCGCGCTGCAGGACGCGGGTTGGACGCCGGCCACGTGGGCGCCCTGGGCCGCCGAGAGGGGCGAGCGCGTGGGCGTGGTGTTCGGGACCGCCTATGGCTGCCACGCCACCAACGAGGAGTTCTATCGCGGCCTGCTCGCCGAGGGCCCGCGCGGCGCGAGCCCCCGCCTCTTTGCCTACACCCTGCCCTCCTCGCCGCTCGGTGAGATCAGCATCCACATCGGCGCGCGCGGGCCGGCGCAGACGCTGGCCTCGGGTGGCCACGCCGGGCTCGAGGCCGTGGGCCATGCGGGGGCCTTGTGCAGGGCGGGGCGCGCCGACGTGGTCCTCGCCGTGGCCGCCGAGGTCGGGGGCGGGACGCTCGGAGCCCTGGGACTGCATGCCTACGAGGGCGCGGTGGCGCTCGTCCTCGAACGGGGAGAGAGCGCCCGCGAGCGGGGCGCCAGGGCGCGCGCCGGGGTCGTCGATGCCCGTTCGAGCTTCTGTGCCGGCGCCCCGGGGCAGGCGACGGCGTCCGTCGGCGCGACGCTGCTGGCGCCGCTCGGTGGCGCCGGGGCAGCGCCCGAGCGGCACGATGCCGGCGTGAGCGACGGCGCGGTGGCGGGGCTGCGCGACCTCGTGGCCTGGTGCACGCGCCCGCTGCCGCTGTCCCCCGGGCGGGCCCTCTTCACGGCCGCGGACCCGGCGGGCGGCGCGTGCGCCCTCGCGCTCGTCACGGCGCCGGCGGCCGATCCAGCAGCTCGTCGAGGGTGACCGAGCGGAGGCCGCGCTCCTCGAGCAGCGCGAGGAGGCGGCGCAGGACCGCGGGCGCGATGGGCGCGCGGGCCCCGCGCTCTACGGCGTCATGCAGCACCAGGATGGCCCCCGGACGCAGCCCGCGCTCGAGGCGGGCCAGCGCCGCCTCCGGGGTGGTGCTGGCCCACCCGTCGCGGGCCGTAGAGGTCCAGCCCACCACCTCCAGGCCGGCGCGGCGCGCGGCCTCGGCCACCGGGGGCGAGAGCAGCCCCATCGGGGGGCGGAACCAGCGCGGGCGGACCCCCGCCGTGGCGGCCAGCACCGCGGCGGTCTCCTCGAGCTCGGCGGCGAGCCGCCCCGCCGAGTGGAACGGCGTGAGGTGGGAGTGGAAGTACGAATGGTTGCCGAGGCCGTGACCGCGCCGCACGATCTCGCGCACGAGCTCGCGCTCGGCCGCGGCGCGCTGGCCGATGACGAAGAAGGTGCCGCGGTGGCCGCGCTCCTCGAGGAGGGTCATGATGTCGCGCGTGGCCGTGGGATCCGGCCCGTCGTCGAAGGTGAGGGCCACGAGCGGGCGGCTGCCGTCGCCGCCGAGGAGCGGCCGGCCGAACGTGCCCGACGGCAAGACGAAGACGCCCACGCCGACCAGGCCGACGATCGCGACCAGGAGGGACCAGAACACCGCGTCCGGTACGAGCTCCTGGCCGAGGGCGCGCGCGGCGCCGAGGCCGAGCGCGGCCCCGCAGGCGCCGATGAGCGCGACGCGCCCCCACGGCGCAGGGCGGCGACCTCGGGGCACGGACGGGGGCTCTCGCATGGAGGCAACGTGGCACGGGGCCGGCACGCTGTAAACCACGGGCGCGGCCTCGCCCCGAGGCCGCGCCGCGACGCGGCACCGTCATGCCCGACCGCCAGAGCGCCACGAACAAGGTGGGTTGACAGGGTGGTTGCCGAGTGAAACATTGGCCCCGTGTCCGATACTGCCGGTTCTCTTCTGCTCCGCTCGGGCTTGGTCACCGAGGCACAACTGGCCGAGGCTGAGCTGATCCAGCGGCGCGAAGGTGGAACCCTGGGCGAATCGCTCATCCGGATGGGCGCGCTCGACGAGGAGCAGTTGGTGGACTTCTTCCATCGCCGGCTGCTCGTGCCGCGCCTCGATCCCGACCGATTCGCCGCGGTCCAGAAGGCGGCGCTGGTGACCGTGCCTGCCGACATGGCGGCGGAGTTCGGTGTCTTCCCGGTGGAGATCGATGCCGACGGGACGCTCACGCTGGCCATGGCCGACCCCTCCGACGCCGGCGCCGCCGACGAGGTGGGGTTCTTCACTGAGCGCTTCTGCCAGCGCGCCGTGGCGCTCCCCTCGCTCATCCGGGCGGCCATCCAGCACTATTACGGCGTCGCCGGCGGCGGCCACAAGGCGTCTCGCCATGCCCAGCTCCCGGTGGCCGTGCCGTTCAGCCCCCTTCCCGAGCAGGTCGAGGCCCCGCAGAGACGCGAGCGCGACGAGCCGACGCCGCTGCCCCCGGCGCGTCCTCTGAGCTCGCACCTCGAGGACGTCCCCGCGGCCCGGGCGCGGCGCGGAGAGCCGGCCGCCGAGCCCTACGCGCAGCTCGTGGTCGAGTCGCAGTATCCCCCGCGGCCCGATGACACGCCGCCGATGGACCCTCCCGCGGGGCCGGCCAGCTCGTCCTCGGCCCCGCCAGGCCCGGGGCAGGAACCCCGCACGCCGGGCCGGCCCGTGGCACGGCTCGACCGGTCCCGAGAGGCCGCCGCCGATGGCGGTGCATCGACCACGGGTGGCGCCTCTGCCCGGCCCCCGGGCCCTGGCGCACCCGCGAAGGGCGAAGGGGCTGGCCCGCCGCGGCGTGTCGCACCGCCCCCGATCCCCGCCGATGCGCCGCCGCGCGCCGTGTCGAACCGGACGCCGCCGGGCTCGTCGGAGTCGGAGTACCCCGATCCGCCGCTGGCCACGTTGCGCGCCGTGAACACGCGCGAGGACATCGCCCGCGCGCTCCTCCACTACATGGCGCAGATGGCCCCCCGGGCGGCGCTGTTCGTGGTGCGCCGGAAGATGCTCGTGGGCTACGACGGCAAGGGCGTCCCCCTCGACCTCCGCGCCCTGCGCCAGCTGCGCTTCCCGATGCAGGCGCCATCGCTGTTCCGCGACGTCATCCAGTCCCGCCTGCCCTACCGCGGGTCGATGGAGAACACCCCGGTCTTCAGCGTCCTCACCGGGTTCCTCGGCGAGCTGCCGGGCGACATCATCCTGTTCCCCATCTCCGTGCGCGAGAAGGTCGTGGCCGTGCTCTACGCCGACGGCCTGACCAAGCCCGTGCCGGACGCCATCTTGCTCGCCGTGGTGCGCGAGGCGGGCCGCGCCTACGAGCGCATCATCCTCGAATCCAAGCGCTGATCCGGTTCATCCGGACTGGAGGAAGAGGACGCGACGCCGGGCGGCGGCGGTCACTTGTCCGCGCCGCGCTTCTTGAACTCCAGGATCACCTTGCCGCCCACCACGTGCTCCTCGATGATGCGCGGCACCTCCTCGGGCAGGACGGCGTGGTAGAGCGCGGAGCCCGGCCCCCCGAGCGAGAGGAAGGACGAGAAGAAGGGATCCTCGCCCGGCTTCATCTCCTTGACGAGGACGTTGATGCCGCGGCGACATTGGCCAAAGCAGCTCTGCCAGCCGAGCGAGACCTCCACCCCCGCGGGCGGCTGCTTGAGGGCGTTCTCGAACTCGGTGTGGACGCGCGCCGAGCCACGCTTCTCCCCACACTCCGTCCCACGGCATACCAGGATTCGCAAGCGGCGCGTCGCCATGAACCTACCTCAGACCCAGGGATTGTCGGCACCCCGGCACGCAGGACCAGCGGGCATCGTCGAGATGCCCTGCCCGCCCTGCGCGCCGCGGTCCGGGAGCCCATCACTGCGGCTTCTTGCCCGCCGCCTCATCATCGGAGAAGTTGACCGTGCCCGAGTAGTGCTCGGCCTCGCCGCGCAGCAGGAGCTCGCCCGACGCGAGCGCCTCGCGGCGGCTCTCGATGACCAGGCGATACTTGCGGTTCATCGGGAAGTCTTCCTTCTCGAAGGTGATGGAGTTGAACAGGACGCGGTCGCCGCGGTTCATGAACTGCTCGGTGCTCGACTTGCGCTCGGGCCGTCCCGAGGTCACGTCGTAGATCACGAGGTCCACCTGCACGTCGTTGATCGGCTTGGGGAAGAAGGCGGCGTACTCGATGGTGACCTTGTTGGTCTTCTTGTCGTACCAGAGCGTCCCCTTGTGGAGTGACTTCAACTGGCTCACGTACGAGGACACCGAGCTCCAGCTGGTGGGGAGCCGCTTGTCGCTGATGATGATCCGCCCCTTGAGGAGATCCTCGGGCATGGCGCCCTTGCCCGAGGCGCCTCCCGTCGAGAGCGCGACCGCCAGGAAACAGAGTGCCAGCATGTGACGCAAGCTCATGAGTCCTCCATATGACCGGATAAGGGACCTGGCTCGTTCATGCCACCCACCCCTCACGACATGAACAAGCCGGTGGGAGATCTCCGCCCCGGCGCCCCTCCCCGAGTTCGTTGGCAAGGACGCCAGAGCGGCGACCGGACGGATGCACAGCGTCCAAAACTACGCCAACACCTCGCCCGATTCAATCAGGGAGTCTCGTCGTCCGCCTCGGTCCGCAGCGCGGCGATGAGCAGCGCGCGGATCCGTGCCAGCGTCTCGGGCGCGGCCGCCCCCTTCTTCTCGGCCAGCGCCACCGCGCCGAGCCCGGTCGTGCAATAGAGCTGCGCGACGCCTGGCGCTGATCCGACCGCGGTGCGGGGCGCATGCGCCTCTGGCGTCTCATGTGCCTCCGGCGCCTCATGCGCCTCCGGAGAGAGCGCCGCGAGGTGCCGCGCCACCACCGCCGCTTCGCCGCGCGCGATGGGACCGGTGAGGGCCTGCGGCAGGCCGAGCCGGACGACGTTGTGCGCCGCCGAGGCGAGGAGGTTCCCGAGCGCCGCCTCGGCCTCGCGGCGCGGCACGCCTTCGCCGATCAGGAGCGCGACCGCCGCCTCGAGGAGCGCCAGCGTGTGGTTGGCGGCGAGCGCCGCCGCGGCGTGATAGCGCGCGAGCCCCTCGGGCCGCAGGATCACCGGCTTGCCGCCGGCGTCGAGCGCCAACGTGCGCGCCGCCGCCTGCCCCGCGGCGTCGCCCACCACGGCGAAGGTCGCGCCCACGAGCCGTCCCGGGTCGCCGTCCGCGAGCGACACGAGGGGGTGACACAGGCCCACGCCCCGCACCGCGCCCCGCACGTCGGCCAACACCTCCTCGGGAGGTAGCGCCCCGGCGACGTGGAGCAGCACGCTCTCCCGAGGCACCTCGCCGCCGGCCACCAGGGCGCCGGCCACCGCGCCGATCGCGTGCTCCTTCACCGCGAGCACGACCACCTCCGGCGCCTCCGGCGGCGCCGTGAGGGGCGCGCGCGCTGTCGCCCGCGCCGCCCGCGCCGCCCGCCGGAAGATCACGTGCCCGGCGCGCTCCCAGGCCGCTCCCAGGGCCTGTGCCACGGGCCCCGATCCCACCACCAGCACCCTCATACGAACGACCTCAAGCGCCCCGGTTCACGGCGCCCTTCGATACAGCCCATGCGCGGCGATGTAGTCGAGCACGCAGGCCGGCACCCAGGTGGAGACGGACTGGCCGCGGGCCAGCCGGTCGCGCACCTCGCTCGACGAGATGTTGGGGATGTGCAAGGGCGGCGCATCGCCCTCCCCCGCCGCCGCCACCCCCATCGCCGTGCCGGCCCGACCCACCACGATGAACTCCGCCAGCGCGGACAGCTCCGACCAGCCATACCAGCGCTCCCGCTCCGCCATCAGATCCGACCCGATCACCACCGCCACACGCACCCCCGGCCGCTCGCCGAGGAGCGCCTTCACCGTGTTGAGCGTGCGGCTCTCCCCCCCGAGGCGATACTCGAGATCCGAGACCGTCACGCGGCGCCCGAGCGGCTCGACGGCGCGCTCACACATCGCCCAGCGATGCTCGAACGGCGCGAGCTGCTTCTCGAAGGGATGGCGGAAGCACGGCATCATGAGGAGCTCGTCCACCTCGGCCGTGGCCAGCACGTAGAGCATGGCCATCTGATGGCCGAGGTGAGGCGGGTTGAAGCTACCGCCGAAGATGGCGACCCGGGCCGGCCGAGGCGGCCCGGCCGGCCCCGGCGACCCGGGTGACAAAGCATCCGCGCCAGACATAGACATGGGGGGGGAGACTCACGGGAGCGGCACGGGCTGGATGGTGGCCCGGTTGTTCTTGATCTTCACCTTGAAGCGGACCGCGCGGACCTTGTAGTTCTTGGCGTAGGTGATCTCGTTCTCCTTCACCTTGGAGACAAAAGACGCCTGCGCGAGCCCCTGGGTCCCCTCCCCCGTCTGCTCGCGCGCCGCGAGATACTCCTTCCAGATGCGGGCGTAATACTCCTCGGCCGGCTCCTCGGACAACGCCTGGAGCTCGGGTGATATCGCCGGCTTGCCCGCCGTCGAACCTTCTTCTATCGACAGGTCTATCCCCCGCCAGCGCGGCAGGGCCGTCTTGCCGGTCGTCTCGAACGGCGGCAGCTCGTCCCCTGGATCAGGCCGGCCGAGGAGGCGCGCCAGCATGAGGTTGAGCGCGTTCACCAGGCCCTCCAGATCCGGCGACGGCGCCACGAACAGATAGTCCTTGTTGCCGCCGCTCACCTCGTTCGCCCCCGCCTCGATCGCCTCGAGCGGCCCGAGGAAGCGTCGCGCCGTCAAGGACGCCGCGAGCAGGCTGGCCAGCACCCCCACGAGGCCGATCCCGAGCAGCCCGGTCCGGACCGGCGAGACCAGCTCATTGGCCGCGGCCAGCGATGAGAGCACCACGAACCCCGACTTCGACGGCGTGGCGTTGCCCGGCAGCGGCGCCGCGGCCCCCACCCACTCGACGCCGTTGATGGTCACGTGAAAGGACACGGCCTTGCGCTCCCCGAGCGCCGCCTCGGCCTGCTTGGGGCCCTCGAAGAGCTGCTGCGCGATCTGCTTCTCCTCCGTGCTCTCGAGCGACTGCCCCTCGCCCCGCGAGAAGCTCGACGCGCTGATCTTGCCATCGAGGAAGTAGGCCACCTCCGTGCCGAGGCGCTCCTTGTCCCGGCGCGCGTCCTGCGCGGACTCGGCATAGCCGATGAGGAGCGCGCCCACCACATCGCCGCTCGCGCTGCGGATGGCGGCGGCGCCCACCCGGTACATGGACCCCTCGAAGTTCCAGATGTCCTTGTTGGCGGCGCCCTTCAGCGCCAGGCCGAGCGACGGGTAGCGGGCGGCGAGATCCTCGCCCCGGAGCGAGGTCGGGTTGAGGTCGCGGGCCAGCACCTTGCCGGCCTTGTCGACCATGGCGATGAGGGCCGGCTTGGCGCCCTCGGGGCCGGCCTTCTCTTCGAAGCGGGCGCGGCGGGCCTCGACGGCCACGAAGGCCGCCTGCTGCCGCTCGAGGGGGCTCAGCTTCTCGAAGATCTTGGTGAACTCCTCTTCGTGCGCGAGCGCCGAGACGGTGGTCGTGAGCTCGTAGGCTTCGAGGCGCGCCGACCGCAGGAGCTGCGTCTCGGCTCGCTCGATCTCCGCCTCCACCCGGTGGGTGATGTTCTTGGTGAGGGTCGAGGATACGTAGACCAGGGCGAACCCGGTGACGACCGCTACCGCCAGCGCGGTTATCAGCGCGATGCGAATCCGCAACATGCCTCGAATCTCCTTCGTTTCGCGTGGCCGCGATCAGGCTCGGGCGACCGACACGGCAAACCGCTCACGGGCAACTGGGGGAGGAGGCGCCGGACGCCGGTGTTCCTGACTCGCCAACGGCGAAAGTATTTCCGGGGGGGATGGGGAAAGTCAAAGAAATTTCCGGTTGTGGCGCTCTGCGGGGGCGCCGCTCCCAGCCCCGGGAGGCACTGCTTCGATGGGGTCTTGGCGGGCTATGGGACGGGCTGGGGAATCGCGGGTCTAGAAGTAGATGGTGAGGCCGCCACCGACGCGCAGGCCGAGGCTGTTGGAGATGAGCTGCGCGGGCGGGCCATTGGTGGCGGTGTTGGTGGGGGTGCTCTGGCCGTTCAGGTTCCAGCGACCCTCCAGCCGGGCATCTCCATTGAGCGCCACGTGCGAACCGAGGCGAAGCTCCAGACCAAAACCGATCTGGCCGATGGCCTGGATGCGCCTCTCTTCGAACGACGGGGAGGCTTCGGTCACATGGAGGCTCGCGAAGTTGAGGCCCCCGGCAAAGACGAAGTAGGGCGACAGCACGCTCCGCGGGCCGGCCAGCGGGACGAGGAGGCCGAAGGTGACCGGGACGTCGGTGCGGAGGAGGCTCTGCGAGTTCCGCGTGCGCTCGTAGCCGCCCATGAACTCGAGCGTGAGGTGCGGCACGGCTCGATAGCGCAGCTGGCCCAAGATGCCCCAGCCGCGGGCGTCGCTGTTGTGCAGGCCGAAGATGCCTTCTCCAGTGACACCGATCCCGACCCGGGGCTTGAAGGGCGGCTTCACCAGGCGGGGGTAGGCGACGGGCGGCTGCGGCTGCACGCAGCACGAAGGGGGATAGTACGGCTGGGGCGGGACCGGCGGCTGGGGCGCCACATACACCGGCGGCTCAGGCGGCGGGACGTAGACCTGCGGCCCCGGGGCGACATAGAACTGCGCCCGCGGCTGCACCACCACCACACGCGGCCGGCGATGGAAGTGCCAGCGAATGCGCTCTCGCACGTACACATGCGGCGGGACCGCGCCCACGGGCACGGGGCGATAGACCGGCGGAGGCGGCGGCACGGGATAGGGATAGGCCTGCGCCAGGGCGGGCAGGACCAAGAAGGACAGGAGGCCGATCCACCGGGAGCTGCGCATGTTCAAATCCCTTTCCACAGGTCGATATCCCCCGCAGACGCAGAGAGCGTGCCAACTCGGAGGGAGGGCAGGCCCCCGGATGCTGGGCGGATGCCTGCGACGCCGGCGCGAGTGTTAACAACGGTACACAGGCCTGTGTGAACGAATGCACGCCGCCGTGGAATAAAGGGACGGACTCCCCTCCTTATTGCTCCTGACCGCTGGCTGCAGGACGGAGATCGGTCGCTCTGGCGGCGCGTGTATGCTCGCTCTGCCGCAGCCCGATCGGTTCGGGTCGAGGCCTCACCATGCCCGAGCCCTGGCCTCTACTTGCCGCCCGGTGACGGGCCTTCGCCCTTCTCAGGAGTCCATCCATGCACCGCCGCCCCCCACACGCCGCTCTCGTCCTCTTCACTGCCCTCGGCGTCGCCGGGTGCGACACCCCCCCGCTCTACGAGAGCACCTCCCGCGAGCAGTTCTTTGCCCAGCTGCCCGCGTTGTATTGCGCCCAGGCCGTGCGCTGCGGCTCCATCGGCTCCTCGGAGGAGGCGAGCTGCCGCAGCCGCCTGGCGCAGAGCGACGCCCTGGTCTCGATCCCAGGGTACTCGTACAGCGAAGCCCTCCAGGCCGGGCGCCTGGGCTTCGACGGTGTCGCCGCCGCGAAGTGCCTCGCCTACTATCGCGCCCCGCGCTGCTCGCTCGACGCCGAGAACATCGACAATTACAACGCCTGCGGCCGCCTCTACCGCCCCGCGGTCCGGGACGGCGGCACCTGCAAGATCAACACGGAGTGCCGTTCGAACATCTGCAACGCCTTCGGTCCTCCGGGCTGTCCCGGCGTCTGCGCCGCGACCGCCGGCTGCAACCGACTGAGCTGCTACGAAGACGAGTTCTGCGGCAGCTCCGGGGCGTGCGCCCTCCGCGGCGCCCTCGGCGAGCCCTGCGACGCGCAGCTCGGCCTCGACGTCTGCCAGGCCGGGCTCGTGTGCCAGGGCAGCACGTGCAGCGTGCCGGCCAAGGAGAACGACTCGTGCACCGCCCGCGAGCAGTGCGCCGCGGGCCTCTTCTGCGACCTCACCTCGAACACCTGCAAGCCCAGGCTCGCCATCGGCGACGCCTGCGCCTCACAGGAGTCCTGCCAGGATGGCCTGCTATGCACGGCCACGACCTCCCCCCCCACGGCCGGCGTGTGCAAACCGACCCTCGACTTTCCGAGCGCCTGCGATCCCGACCTCGCGACCGCGCCCGCCCTCTGCCCCGTGCACGCCGAGTGCGACACGAACACCCGGCAATGCGTCGAGCGGCTCGCACCCGGGGCGAGCTGCGCCACCGAGAGCTGCCAGATGATCATCTTCTACTGCGACGAGAGCACCCTCACGTGCCAGGAGCCGCTCGATCCCGGCGCCACCTGCACGCCGCCGAGCTCGAGCGATCCCACCCACAACCCCTGCGGCGCGAGCGGCCAGTGTGATCCGGCCACCCGGAAGTGCGTCCTCGCCTGCGGATGATCTTGCCCTACCGAGGAGGAAACCCCATGCACCTGCGCTCCGTGCTCCCCTCTCTCTCGCTGCTCAGCGCCCTCGCCCTCGCCGGCTGCGGCTCATCCAACCCCGCGAGCATCTCCCAGGACCAGTTCTACGAGCAGCTGCCCGCGACGCTCTGCTCCTACTACGTCGCCTGCGGTTCCATCGGCCGGTCCGAGGAGGCGAGCTGCCGCACCCGGCCCGCGACCGTCGACAACATCTTCTCCCCGCTGCCGAGCACCCTCTACCGCGACGGCGTGGCGGCCGGGCGCCTGCGCTTCGATGGCGTCGCGGCCCAGAAGTGCCTCGACTACTACCGCGCCGGCCGCTGCTACCAGGACGGTGACAACTACGACGACTCGAGGGCCTGCCGCCGCGTCTACCGCCCGCTCGTCGCCGACGGCGGCACCTGCATGCTCCCGACCGACTGCCGCTCGGGCACGTGCAACACCTCCGGCGGCCCGGGCTGCCCCGGCGTCTGCGCCCCGTCGAACGGCTGCAACCGCCTCAACTGCAGCGAGGACGAGTTCTGTAACCAGAGCACCCCCCAATGCACCCCCCGCCGTGGCCCCGGCGTGCGCTGCGACGACCCCACCGATTACGATGCCTGCCAGCCCGGCCTCGTCTGTATCAACGGCGCCTGCAACGTGCCCGAGCGGGCCGGCGGGGCCTGTGGCTCGGGCCTGGGCCTATGCGCCGCGGGCTTCCGCTGCGACATCGGCGCGAGCTCCTGCCAGGCCACGCTCCCCGCCGGGAGCGCCTGCAGGCGGTCCGAGGATTGTCTGAAGGGCCTGCTCTGCGTCTCCCCGACCTCTACGGGCACGGACGGCGTCTGCAGGCCCGTGCTCGACGTCCCGAGCGACTGTGACCCCGACCTGGCCACGGCCGCGAGCGTCTGTCCCCTCAGTTCGTACTGCGACTCGACCACCCGGCGTTGCGTCCAACGGCTCCAGACCGGAGCGAGCTGCGCCACCGCCAACTGCCCGAGCGGCATGGGCCTCTATTGCGACGAGGCCACGCTCACCTGCCAAGAGCTGGTCCGGCTCGGCAGCACCTGCACCCCTCCGAGCTCCGCCGATCCGAGCCGCAACCCCTGCGGCCCGATCGCCCTCTGCGACGCCACCACCCGCAAGTGCACGGCCATCTGCCAATGAGCTTCATCTAGAGCTAGAGGAAGGGGTTCCGCCGTTCTTTCGCCGCGATCCTGGTGCTCAACCAGGGGGTACGCGACACTCAACCAGGGGGTACGCGTCACTCAACCCCCCCGTACCGTCACTCAACCAGGGGGTACGCGTCACTCAACCAGGGGGTACGCGTCACTCAACCCCCCCCGTACCGTCACTCAACCAGGGGGTACGCGTCATTCAACCAGGGGTACGCGACACTCAACCCCCCCGTACCGGCGTTCCCTTGACGGATCCCGTCATTCCATCCGCTGTCTCTCAGGGGAAACATCGGGCAGGTGGCGCATCGCAATACAGCAGATGAATAGATCCAGTGGCTCAAGAACGACTCCCATGTCGGTATCTGCCCGCCGGCTTGACATTTGATCCGCCCTGGCCAATAACCGCTCTCGACCCCGTAGACGACGTCGTCACCGGGTCCTTTCTCATCCCTTCCCGCCCACCGCACGAGCGGCCACCACGATCATGAGCTTCCTCGCCCCCAAGGTGAACAATCTGCTGGAACTGATCGGTGGCACGCCGCTCATCCAGCTGCGCCACCTCCCTGGCCCCGACGCCGCGGACGTCCTCGGCAAGTGCGAGCAGTACAACCCCGGCGGCTCGGTCAAGGATCGCATCGCCCTCTCCATGATCGAGGACGCCGAGCGCGCCGGCCGGATCACCCCCGGCCTCTCCACCATTGTAGAGCCCACCTCCGGCAACACCGGCATCGGCCTCGCCCTCGTGTGCGCGGTCAAAGGCTACAAGCTCGTCCTCACCATGCCGGAGTCCATGTCGCTCGAGCGCCGCTCGCTGCTCAAGGCCTACGGCGCCGAGCTCATCCTCACCCCCGCCGAGCGCACCATGGAAGGCGCCGTCGAGATGGCCGAGGAGCTATGTAAGAGCCGCCCGCACCACTTCATGCCGCAGCAGTTCCGCAACCCCGCCAACCCCGACGCACACCGCCGCACCACCGCGCGCGAGCTCCTGGCGCAGACGCAAGGCCGCCCCATCGACGCCCTCGTCTCTGCCGTGGGCACGGGCGGCACCATCACCGGGGTCGGCGAAGTGCTGCGCGAGCATTTCCCCAAGGTGCGCATCATCGCCGTGGAACCCCAGGGCTCGCCCGTGCTCTCCGGCGGCAAGCCCGGCCCCCACAAGATCCAGGGCATCGGCGCCGGCTTCGTCCCCGAGGTCCTGAATCGCTCGATCATCGACGAAGTGCGCACCGTGCCCGACCGCGTCGCCTATCAGACCAAGGTGGCGCTCGCCAACCGCGAAGGGCTCCTCGTCGGCATCTCGGCCGGCGCCGCGGTGGCCGTGGCCTGCGACGTGGCGCGCGAGCTCGGCCCGGGCAAGCTGGTGGTGACCTTCCTGTGTGACACCGGCGAGCGCTACTTCTCGCTGGACGAGTATTTCGCGTGAGCTCGCCCCGGCCCACCCGGCGTACGGCCACCCCCCACAGCGAACGACGCGCCGCGGCCCGCGTGCTGGTGGTGGGCGTCGGCGGGCTCGGCTGTCCCGCCGCGCTCGCGCTCGTCGATGGCGGCGTCGGGCACCTCACCCTCCTCGATGACGACGTGGTGGCCGAGAGCAACCTCCATCGCCAGGTGCTGTACGGCACCGCCGACGCCGGACGCCCGAAGGTCGAGGTCGCGGCCGAGGTGCTCGCCCGACGCGCAGGCCGCAGCGCGGCCCGGCTCGAGGTCACGCCCCGGGTCGGCCGGCTCACCGCCGACAACGTGCTCGCGCTCGTGCGGGGCTACAACGTCGTGCTGGACGGCACGGATCACCCCGCCACCAAGTTCCTGCTGAGCGACGCCTGCGTGCGAGCCGGCGTGCCGCTCGTGCACGCCGGAGCCGTGCGCTGGGTCGGCCAGCTCCTCGTCATGCGCCCGGGCGATCCCTGCCTGCGCTGCCTGTTCGAGGACATCCCCCCGGCCGAGGGCCTGTCGTGCGCCGAGCAAGGCGTGGCCGGGCCGGTCGTGGGCGTGCTCGGCGCGCTGCAAGCCGAGCGGGCGCTGGCGGTGATCGACGAAGATCCCGCGGTGCGCGGCGGCGAGCTCATCGTCTACGACGGCCTCGCCGGCACGCTGCGCACTGTGCGGTTCGCCCACGATCCCGAGTGCCGCGGCTGCGGCGCCCAGGCCGAAGCGCAGCTCACGGAAGCACAGACTTGCACCCCACCGCCCTCCCGGGTCATGCAACAGGACACCATGGCCGCCGGTGGCACGCGCCCGGGAGCCCCGGGCGGTCAATAGTTCGTTCAGGAGGTATCCGATGGCGACGGTCCGCATCCCCACACCCTTACGAAAATTCACCCAGGGCAAGGAGGAGGTCCTGGCCCAGGGCGCCACCATCGGCGAGCTCCTCGCCGATCTCGAGCGCCAGTTCCCCGGCATCAAGGAGCGCATCTGCGACGACAGCGGCGCGGTGCGGCGGTTCGTCAACGTCTTCGCCAACGACGAGGACATCCGCTTCCTCAAGAACCTCGAGACCCCCGTCAAGGACAAGGACGAGGTCTCGATCGTCCCGGCCATCGCCGGCGGAGCAGCGCAGGCGTGAGCTTCAGCCTCGACGAGATCGAACGGTACTCGCGCCAGATCCTCTTGCCCGAGTGGGGCGCCGCCGGTCAGGAGCGGCTCCGCGCCGCCCGGATCGAGGTCGCGGGCGCGGGCCTGTGCGCCGAGATGGCCGTGCGCTACCTCGGCGCCGCCGGCGTCGGCGCGCTGCGCGTCGCCACCGAGGAGCAGGCCGCGCTCGTGCGGGCGCTCAACCCCCACGTGGCCATCGAGGCCGGCGCCGCCCAACTCCCCACGGCCGCGGACGCGGCCGCCGCGGTCCAGGGCGAGGGCTTCCGCATCGTGACCCCGGCCACCGACGCGAACTCGCACGCGGCCGGCGCCGCGCTCGCGCTCGAGGCCCTCAAGGCCCTGCTCGGGCTCCCCTACCGCGCCACCGCCGCGGTCACCGTGGCCGAGGCGAGCCCGGCCCGTGGAGCGGGCGGATGAGCGCCGCCGAGCGGATGCCCCCGGCAGGGGTGCAGGTCGACGAGCAGGTCATGCTGCGCCGCGCCCGGCCCGCGGTCTCCTCGATCCTCGATCTCATCGGCGACACCCCGCTCGTGCGCCTGCACCGGGTCGAGCCCCGCCCGGGCATCGAGATCTGGGGCAAGTGCGAGTTCTGCAACCCCGGCGGCAGCGTCAAGGATCGTCCCGCCTACCAGATGATCAAGGACGCCATCGACAGCGGCGCGCTCCGGCCCGGCAAGATCATCATCGACTCCACCTCCGGGAACACCGGCGTGGCCTACTCGATGATCGGCGCCGCGCTCGGCTACCCGGTGACGCTGGTCATGCCCGAGAACGTGTCCGCGGCCCGCAAACAGATCACCTCGGCCTACGGCACCAAGATCATCTTCTCCTCGCCGCTCGAAGGCTCGGACGGCGCCATCCGCCTCGTGCGAGAGCTGGTCGAGGCGGAGCCCGACAAGTACTTCTACCCCGACCAGTACTCCAACGAATCCAACCCGCGCGCCCACTACCTCGGCACCGCCGCCGAGATCCTGACCGCGCTCGGCGACCGCCTCACCCACTTCGTGGCCGGCATCGGCACCTCGGGCACGGCCATGGGCACCGGGCGGCGGCTCCACGAGCACTCCCGCCAGATCCAGGTCGTGGCCGTGGAGCCCGACGACGCGCTACATGGTCTCGAGGGCCTCAAGCACATGGCCTCCTCTATCGTGCCCGGCATCTGGCGGCCGAGCGAGAGCGTGGACGAGATCCTGCCCATGCCCACCGACGAAGGCTGGGACATGGCGGACCGCCTGGCGCGGGAAGAGGGCCTGTTCGTCGGCCACTCGGCCGGCGGCGCGGTGGCCGCGGCGCTGCGCCTCGCCCGCCGCGTCCCCCCCTCTGAGAAGGCGTGCATCGTGGCCATCCTGCCCGACCGGGGCGACCGCTACTTCGTCCCGCTCAAGTGGGAGAGACATTATGAGTGGTGAGCCCCTGCTGCCCCCCGCCCTGCTGGCCGACATCTACGCCCACGCCGCGGCGGGCTACCCCGAAGAGGTGTGCGGCTTCATCCTCGGCCCCAAGGACGGGCCGCTCGACGAGGTGCGGCGCTGCGAGAACCGGCAGAACGCGCTCCACGCCGAGGATCCCAAGACCTTCCCGCGCGACGCCCGCACCGCCTACAACATCGGCCCCACCGACCTCTTGTTCCTCACCAAGAGCCAGCGCGGCGGCCGCCCGGTGCGCATCATCTACCACTCGCACGTCAACGTCGGCGCCTACTTCTCGGCCGAGGATCGCCAGGCCGCGACGTTCGATGGCGAGCCCCTCTACCCGGTCGATTACCTGGTCGTCGACATCCAGCAGGACGGCGCGCACGGCGCCAAGCTGTTCCGTTTCCAAGCGGGCGACTTCGTCGAGATCGCCGCGTTCCCCGCACTGACCTAGAATCCCCCCTCTTGGGCCACCGCCGCTTGCCGAACCCTGCAAGTGTCCGTATCGTCAATGCGTGAAGCTCCTGTGGCTCAAGAACGACCTCCTGCACCCCGTCGACAAGGGCGGTAAAATTCGCACCTACGAGCTCCTGCGGCAGCTCAAGCGCCGACACGAGGTCACCTACATCTGCCTGACCACCAAGGACGACCTCCCAGACGCGAAGGAGCGGGCCAGCGAGTACAGCCACCGCGTGCTCACCACGCCGTGGAGCGAGCCCGAGCGCTTCAGCCTGGGCTTCTACCTGGATCTGGCCAAGAACCTGGCCTCGCCCCTGCCCTACGTCCTGCAGAAATACCGCTCTCCGGCCATGGAGGAGCTCATCCGCCGCGAGCTCACGAGCGGCCGCCACGACGTCGTCATCTGCGACTTCCTCACCCCGAGCCCCAACCTGCCGCGCGACATCGACTGCGCCACCGTCCTCTTCGAGCACAACGTCGAGTCCATCCTCTGGCAGCGGCACTACCAGAACGCGCGCAACCCGGCCAAGCGCGCCTACTTCTATGCCCAGTGGCTGAAGATGCTGCGCTACGAGCGGACCGAGTGCCGCTGGCACGACGCGGTGGCCGCGGTCTCGGACAACGACGTGCGCGACTTCCGCACGCTCTATGGCATCGCCGACGTGTACGCCGTGCCGACCGGGGTCGACACCGACTACTTCTCGCCGCTCGGCGCGTCCGCCACGACCTACGCCGACGGACCGCGGGTCGTGCCGACCCGGCAGCCGCGCGAGCCCTACGAGCTCGTCTTCACCGGGTCCATGGACTGGCTCGCCAACGAGGACGCCATCCTCTACTTCGCCGAGAGCATCCTGCCGTCCATCGCCCGCCAGGTGCCCCAGGTCAAGGTGACCGTCGTGGGTCGCAATCCCACGCCGCGCCTCCACGCGCTCGCCGAGAAGAACCCGCGCGTCACCCTCACCGGCCGGGTCGACGACGTGCGGCCCTACATCGACCGCGCCGGCGCGTACATCGTGCCCATCCGCGTCGGCGGCGGCACGCGCCTCAAGATCTACGAGGCCATGGCCATGCAACGGGCGGTCATCTCCACCACCGTGGGCGCCGAAGGATTGCCCGTGGTCCCGGGCCAGGATCTCCTCATCGCCGACGCGCCCGAGGAGTTCGCCGCGCAGGTGATCGCCGTGCTGCGCGACGAGCGGCTGCGCACGCGCCTCGAAGAGCAGGCGCGAGCCACGGTGTGCGCGCGCTTTGGCTGGGAGCAGGCCGCCGAGGCCTTCACCGACGTGTGCCGGCGGGCGCACGCCAAGTTCCTGCAGCGCCGCGGGGGCGTGCGCGTCGCGGCCTGAGCCCGTCCCGCCCTACGCCACTCACGCGGGCCCGGCCCACGCAGGCCCTGTTCACGCAGCACGGAGGAGAGGACATGCAGCTCTCGGTATTCGGTCTCGGTTATGTCGGCTGCGTCTCCGCCGCGTGCTTTGCCCAGGCGGGGCACGAGGTGGTGGGCGTGGACGTCCACCAGACCAAGGTGGACATCATCAACAGCGGCAAGAGCCCCATCGTCGAGCCCGAGATCGCCGAGCTCATCGCCACCGCGGTCGCCCAGGGCCGGCTCCGAGCCATTGCGGATACCACCGAGGCCGTCCTCTCCACCGACGTGTCCCTCATCTGCGTCGGCACCCCCGGGCAGCACAACGGCAGCCTCGACCTCACCCACATCAAGCGCGTGTGCCGGCAGCTCGGCGAGGCCCTCGAGAAGAAGGGCCGCTACCACGTGGTGGCCATGCGCAGCACCATGCTCCCCGGCACGCTGCACGACGTCGTCATCCCGGCCCTCGAGGTCTACTCGGGCAAACGCGCGGGCAAGGATTTCGGCATCGCCATCAACCCCGAGTTCCTGCGCGAAGGCACCTCCATCGCCGACTTCCACCGCCCGCCCTTCACCCTCATC
Source organism: Polyangia bacterium (assembly GCA_036263495.1). GTDB lineage: Bacteria > Myxococcota_A > Polyangia > Palsa-1104 > SHYY01 > DATAGU01. The sequence goes on from DATAGU010000168.1 coordinate 35,064, forward strand.
GGCAGCGACCACGAGGAGGCGACCGCGGCGCTCAGCCGCCTCTACGCCCACATCGACGCCCCGCTCGTCGTCGTCGGCGTGCGCGAGGCCGAGATGGTGAAGTACGCGTGCAACGCCTTCCACGCCACCAAGGTCGCCTTCGCCAACGAGATCGGCAACCTCTGCAAGCAGCTCGGCATCGACAGCCACCGCGTGATGGACGTCTTCTGCCGCGACACCAAGCTCAACCTCTCGCCGTACTACCTCAAGCCCGGCTTCGCCTTCGGCGGGTCGTGCCTGCCCAAGGATCTGCGCGCCCTCACCTACAAGGCCCGCACCCTCGACGTCGAGACGCCGCTCCTCCAGTCGCTCCTCCCGAGCAACCGGATGCAGATCGAGCGCGCGGTGCAGATGGTGCTCGCGAGCGGCAAGAAGAACGTGGGCGTCCTCGGCATGAGCTTCAAGGCCGGCACCGATGACCTCCGCGAGAGCCCCATGGTGACGCTCATCGAGACGCTCCTCGGCAAGGGCCTGCGCCTGCACATCTACGACCGGGACGTGGAGCTCGCCCGCCTGTTTGGCGCCAACAAGGAGTACATCGAGCGCGAGATCCCGCACATCTCGTCGCTCCTCCGCCCGAGCCTCGACGACGTGCTCGCCGCCTCCGAGGTGCTGGTCGTGGGCAAGCGCGAGCCGGCCTATCGCGAGGCCATCGACAAGGCCGACGCCGCGTGCCTGGTGATCGACCTCGTGCGCCTCGGCGAGACCACCCCCGAGCGCAAGGGGTATCAGGGCATTTGCTGGTAGATCTTCCTCAGGAGATGCGGATGCGGTCGAGGTAATCGCGCATCCGGTCGATCTGGCCGCGCACCCCGGCGAGGTCCCTGCGCTGGGCCACCACCTCGAGCTCCTTGCCGATCTCGCCGAGCCCGTCGAAGCCGTAGCTGTGCGAGCTGCCCTTCAGGTTGTGGGCGATCCGGGAGATGGTGTTGAAGTCCTCGGTGCTGAAGGACTTCTCCAGCGTGTCGAGATCCTGCTGGCGATGCTTGAAGTAGTTCGGCACGAGCTCACGCAGCTCCGGGGCCACATGGATGGGGATGTCGTGCGGGTCCCCCACCACCTCCCGGATCGACCGCAGAAGCTTATCCTTGTCGATCGGCTTGGTGACGTGGAGGTCGCACCCCGCCTCGCTGCTCTTCTGGTAATCCTCCTTGAGCGCATAGGCGGTGAGGGCGATGGCCGGCGTCCGCGCCCGCCCGTTCTCCTTCTCCCAGGCGCGCATCGCGCGCATCGCCTCGTGCCCGTCCATGACCGGCATGTTCATGTCGATGAGGACGAGATCGAAGGGTTCGCTCTTGAAGCGCTCGAGCGCCTCGGCCCCGTTCTCGGCGAACGTCAGCCGGTAGGGCAGCTTCTTCAAGAACGCCTCCACCAGCATGCGGTTGTCCGGCGAGTCGTCGGCGAGCAGGATCTTGAGCGGGTGCACGAGCACGATGCCGCTCTTGCGGGTCGGGAGCGCGTCCGAGACCGGCAGCTGGAGCGGCAGCGTGAAGTGGAAGTGGCTGCCCTCGCCCACCCGGGACTCCACCCACAGCGTGCCGTTCATCATCTCGACCAGCCGGCGGCAGATGTTGAGCCCGAGCCCCGTGCCGCCATACCGCGCCGCGATGCCCGGCGCGGCCTGGTTGAACTTCTCGAAGATGCGACTGATCTGGTCGGGCGGGATGCCGATGCCCGTGTCGCTCACCGTGAACTCGATCTGCCGCTCGCCGTCGCCCGAGCTGAAGGGGGAGCGGCCGACGGTCACGTTGAGCCGCACGTTCCCCCGCTCGGTGAACTTGACCGCGTTCGAGAGCAGGTTGAGGAGCACCTGGCGCAGCCGGATCCCATCGCCCACCACGAGCTGCGGCACCTCGTCGCTCACGTGCGACACGAGCTCGAGCCCCTTGGCGCGGGCGCGGAAGGCCATGAGCTCGACTGAGGTCTCGATGGTCTCGCGGAGATCGAAGGTGGCCTTCTCGAGCTCGAGCTTGCCCGCCTCGACCTTGGTGAGGTCGAGGATGTCGTTGATGAGGTGGAGGAGCACCATGCCCGCGCGCCGGAAGGTGTTGACGTAGCGGGCCTGCTCGGCGTCGAGCTTGGTCTCGGACAGCACCTGCGCCATGCCGATGATGGCGTTGAGCGGCGTCCGGATCTCGTGGCTCATGTTGGCGAGGAAGTCGGTCTTGGACTGCGAGGCCCGCAGCGCCTCCTCGCGCGCCGCCTCGAGCTCCTCGGCCGTCAGGCGCTGCCGCCGGATGTGCAGGTTGACCACGATCGTCGCCAGCAGCACCGCCAGGAACGCGAGCCCCGAGGCCCCGAGCGTGACCAACGTGGTGTCCGACGCCGCCTGATGGGTGTTGCGGATGCGGGCCTGGAGGCCATCCGCCTCCTGGGCCTCCATCTTGGACAGCACCTCCCGGATCTGGTCCATGATCCGTTTGCCCTGCCCCCCACGGACGATGCGCACCGCGGCGTCGTCCTCCCCCTGCTCCTTGAGGTGGACGGTCTCGCGGATGATGCTGAGGCGCTGCGCGATGAGCGAGCGCAGCTCCGCCATGCGACTCGCCTGCCCCCGGTGTGACGCGAGCGCCTGACTGAGGTGCTCGAGCGTCGGTTCGAGCTCCCGCATGGCGTTGTCGTAGGGCACCCGGTAGGCGACATCTCCGGTCAAGAGATAGCCCCGCTGGCCGGTCTCTGCGTCCTGCACGAGCGAGCGGACCGTCTTGATCTCGCCGAGCGTCTGCATCGAGCGGGTGAGCTCCGAGGAGAAGTCGATGACCCGCCGGTCATCGATGTAGGTGATGGCCCCGCTCACGCCGACCAGTAAGAGCCCCAGGGTAAAGACGAAATTGATCTTGCTCGTGCTGGGGAGCGTCATCGCAGGACAGCTTAACACCATGGACCCCATCCGGCCCCAACCCCCCCCACCAAGCCCGCCTCCGCCCGGAGTCTCGGCAGGATCTGCCTCGTTCATGCGAAACGTGGTACGGGTAGCAACAAAACGGGGTAAAGTGAGCTGATTTCGCGCAGTACCCACCCGGTGGAGAGAGAGCGTGAAGATTCGCTTCTGGGGCACACGAGGCTCCATCCCACGGCCTTCGCCCGAGACAGTGCGCTATGGAGGCAACACCTCCTGCGTCGAGGTGCGCACAGCCGACAACACCCTCATCGTCTTCGACTGCGGCACCGGCGCCTGGGAACTCGGCCGGACGCTCATGGCCGAAAGCGGCGGCAAGCCCATGCATGGCCATCTCATCATCGGCCACACCCACTGGGACCACATCCAGGGGTTCCCGTTCTTCGCGCCCCTGTTCGCGCGCGGCTGGACGTGGGACGTCTACGCCCCGGGCGGGCTCGGCCCCGAGCTCGAGCGCTCCCTGGCCGGCCAGATGTCCTATGAGTATTTCCCGGTCACGCTCAGGGATCTGTCCGCCTCGATCCGCTACCACGATCTCACCGAAGGCGAGTTCGCCATCGGCGACGTGCGGATCATCGCCCAGTACCTCAACCACACCGCGGTGACGCTCGGCTACCGCGTGGAGGTGGGGGGCCGGTCGCTGGTGTATTCGACCGACCACGAGCCCCACACCCCTTACCCGCCCCACCCCGGCGAGACCTGGCGGCCCGTCCACCGCGAGGACCTGCGGCACATGCAGTTCATGTCGCAGGCCGACCTCGTCATCCACGACTGCCAGTACACCGAGGCCGAGTACCCCGCCAAGATCGGCTGGGGCCACACCCCCATCGAGCACGCCGTCGACTACGCCGTGGCCGCGCAGGTCAAGGAGCTCGCGCTCTACCACCACGACCCCGCCCGGCGCGACGAGGATCTCGACCGCATCGTGGAGCAGTGCCGCGTGCGCATCGCCGAGGCCGGCTCCTCCCTGCGGGTCTTCGCCGCCGCCGAGCGGCAGATCGTCGAGCTGGTCGAGGGCGAGCAGCGCGGCCACGCGAGCCCGCGCCAGGTCGCCACGCCGCCCACGGTGGCCGCCGCCGAGCCGCAGATCGTCGAGCTGGTCGAGGAGCTCGAGAACGAGGCCGCCCAGCGCTCCTCCCGCTCCGCGCGCAGCCGCCCCAACGTCACCCGCGACGACGTCAAGATCCTCATCGTCGACGACGATCCCGACATGCGGCGCCTCTTCGAGGCCTCGCTCCGGCCCGAGGGCTATTCCCTGGTCAGCGTAGGCGACGGCGAGAAGGCCCTGGCCGCGGTCGAGCGGGAGCGGCCCGCGCTCGTCATCCTCGACTACCGCCTCCCCGGCATGACCGGCGTCGACGTGTGCCGCAACATCCGCACCCACGCCGACCCCCACATCTCGCGCGTCCCCATCGTCATGGTGACCGCCACCGTGCGCGAGGAGAAAGACATCGTGGGCAGCTTCGGCTCGGGTGTGACCGACTACCTCATCAAGCCGATCACCCCCTCCTACCTGCGGGCGCGCGTGCGCGGCTGGCTCCTGCGCGAAGGCGCGTCGAGCTAGACCACCCCTCCCCCTCCTCCCGATCCCGACTCCAATCCCCGCCCACCCTGTGCAACCCTGTCTGCTGCGCCTCGCGAGCGCTAGTCAGGCCGGGGGGGCGGTGTTACATCCCATGGTGTGATACCCATTCCCTATCGCGACGAGAATCCGCGAAGCCGCGTACCGGTGATCACCATCATCATCGTGGCCCTCAACGTGCTCGTGTGGTTCTACGAGCTGCTCCACGGCGTGGACCTGTCGGCGCTCGACTACGGCATCATCCCCGCCTGGGTGCTGAACGGCGTCAGGGAGGGGCACCTGCGCCTGCCCGGCGTGGGCGCCGTGACCCTGTACCAGGAGGTGCCCCACCCCCTCACCCTCTTCACCTCCATGTTCATCCACGGCAGCTGGATGCACCTCATCGGCAACATGTGGTTCCTCTGGCTCTTCGGCGACAACGTCGAGGAGGCCATGGGGCGCGCCCGCTTCGTCGTCTTCTATCTCGTGTGCGGCCTGGCCGCCGCCCTGGCGCAGATCCTCGCCGTCCCCCACTCCACCATGCCGATGGTCGGCGCCTCCGGGGCCATCGCCGGCGTGCTCGGCGGCTACCTCATCCTTTTCCCGCGCGCGAGGGTGCGCTGCCTGTGGATCCTCATCATCTTCATCACCACCATCGTCCTGCCCGCCTGGCTGCTCCTCGGCCTGTGGTTCCTGTCGCAGTTCTTCATCCCCACGCACTCGGGCGTGGCCTGGATGGCGCATGTCGGCGGCTTCGTCGCCGGCGTGGCCCTCGTGCGCGTCTTCACCCTCGGCCGCTGGCCCCGCCCCGAGCCGCCCCCTTCTGTTTTCTATCAGTACCGGTATAGATGAGCGCATGAACACGCCATCTCGGGCGACCCGATCCCCCCTTCGGGAGGTCGCCCTCCGGCTCGGCGTCATCCTCGTCGCCGCCTGCGCCCACCGGACCCCTGCCAGGACCCCCACGATGACCGACGCCTCCTCGACCGCACCCCCGGCCGCCCACCAGGACCGGCCTGATGCCCAGCCTCCCGCCGATCTCGTCCTCCTCGGCGGACCCATCTACACCCAGGACGAGGCCGCCCCGCGCGCCGACGCCCTGGCCGTGACCGGCGGCCGCATCACCTTCGTGGGCCCGAGCGACGGCGCCCGGCGCCTCATCGGCCCCCAGACCCGGGTCATCGACCTCGGCGGCCGCGCCGTGACCCCCGGCCTGGTCGACGGCCACTGCCACCTCTACGGGCTCGGCCATGCCAGCGAGCAGATCGCGCTCCGCGGCCTCACCAGCGTCACCGAGATCGCGCGCCGCGTGGCCGAGGCCGCGCAGGGCCGCGCCGTGGGCGAGTGGATCGAAGGCCGCGGCTGGGACCAGAACCTCTGGAGCCCGCCCGAGTTCCCCACCCACAAGCCGCTCGACCAGGCCGCGCCCCGCCATCCCGTACTTCTCCGGCGCATCGACGGCCACGCCCTGTGGGCCAACGCCGAGGCCATGCGCCGGGCCGGCGTCACCCGCCAGACCGCCGATCCCTCGGGCGGACGCATCGTGCGCGACGACCACGGCGACCCCACCGGCGTGTTCATCGACCACGCCATGTCCCTCGTCGAGGCCGCCGTACCGCGCGACACCCCCGAGGCCGTGGCGCGCAAGATCCAGCTCGCCGCCGACCAGGCCGTGGCCGCCGGCCTGACCGGCATCCACGAGATGGGCGTCGGCGACGACGTCATCGCCGTCTACCGCCGCCTCGCCGCCGAAGGCCGGCTCAAGCTGCGCGTGTACGCCTTCCTCTCCGGCGACCACCAGATCGATAGCTTGCCCACGCGCCGCCCCCTCATCGACGAGCACGACCGCTTCACCCTGCGCGCGGTCAAGCTCTACGCCGACGGCGCCCTCGGCTCGCGCGGGGCCGCGCTCCTCCGGCCCTACAGCGATGACCCCAAGAACAGCGGCCTCCTCCTCATGACCCAGCCCGAGCTCGACCACGCCGCCCGCGTGGCCGCCGCGAGCGGCTGGCAAGTCGGCATCCACGCCATCGGCGACCGTGCCAACCGCATGGTGCTCGACGCCTTCGCCGCGGCCGGCGCCGGCAAGGCCCCGGGCGAGCTGCGCTTTCGCGTCGAGCACGCGCAGATCCTCGATCCCGCCGACATCCCTCGCTTCGCCCAGCTCGGCGTCATCGCCGCCATGCAGCCCACCCACGCCACGAGCGACATGCCGTGGGCCGGCGCGCGCCTCGGCAGCGAGCGCCTGCGCGGCGCCTATGCCTGGCGGAGCCTGCTCAAGACCGGCGCGCACATCGTCGGCGGCTCCGACTTCCCCGTGGAGGAGGTCCCGCCGCTCCTCGGCCTCTACGCCGCCGTCACCCGCCAGGACGGCGCCGGCCACCCGCCCGGCGGCTTCCTCCCCGAGGAGCGCCTGACCCTCGACGAGGCGCTGCGCATCTACACCGTGGAGCCGGCCTGGGCCGAGTTCGCCGAAGCGCGCCGCGGCCGGATCCAGGTCGGCCAGGACGCCGACCTCACCGTCTACGACCGCGACCTGCGACCGGATCGCAGCCTGCTCGAGACCCGCATCGACTACACCATCGTGGGAGGGCGCATCGTCCATGAGCGTCACCCGTGAGAAGGCTCCCCTGCTGCCCCTGCTGCTCCTGTGCGGCGCGCTGTCCTGCGCCGCCGGCGGCTCCTCCCCGAAGGCGCCGAGAGCGCCGAAGGCATCCCCCTCTGCACCGGCGGCCCCCATGAAAGGCACCTTCCTCGAAGATCTGACCTGGGTGGAGGCCGAGAAACGACTCGGGCCCGACACCGTGGTCGTCATCCCCCTCGGCGCCGGCGCCAAGGAGCACGGCCCGCACCTGCTCCTCAAGAACGACCTCCTCCTCGCCGACTACTTCAAGCGCCGCGTCGCCGCCGAGGCCGACGTCGTCATCGCCCCCACCGTCAACTATAGCTACTACCCCGCGTTCCTCGAGTACCCCGGCTCGACGTCCCTGCGCCTCGAGACCGCCCGCGACGTCATCGTCGACATCTGCAAGAGCCTGGCGGCCTATGGGCCAAGGCGGTTCTACGTCCTCAACACGGGCGTCTCCACCGTGCGGGCGCTCAAGCCCGCGGCCGAGCTCTTGGCCCAGGACAAGATCCTCCTCCACTACACGACCCTCGGCAACGTGCTGGGCCCCGTCGAGAAGCAGGTCTCCCAGCAGGAGGGCGGCACCCACGCCGACGAGATCGAGACCTCGATGATGCTCTACATCGCGCCCGCGACCGTGGACATGAAACGCGCGGTCAAGGACTACGACCCGGTGCCGAGCGGCGGTCTCACGAGAAAGCGCGGCGGCAAGGGTGCGTACTCACCGACCGGCATCTGGGGCGACCCCACGCTGGCCACGCGAGAGAAAGGCGAGCGCGTGGTGGAGGCGATGGTGAAGGGGCTCCTCCAGGACATCGAAGGGCTACGCCAGGCGCCGCTGCCCTGAGCCGACACGGCCTGTTTCACGGAACGGCCTCCCCCAGGGAAATCAGTCCCTCTCGCCGGGCTCCCGCCCCATCACCCGACCGAGGAGCAGGGCGGCGCGGACCGTGCCGAGCGGGAGACCGGCCTCGACCGCGATCTCGGCCAGGATCGGGTTCCGACCGAGGCGCGCCTTGAGCACTCGCACCGCGATGAGGACCCGCGCCAGATCCCGCGGGCCATCATGAGGAGGCTCCACGATCGTGCGCCCGGACGCCTCGATGGCCTCGAGGATGGCGCCCACTTCGTCGGCGCTCGTGGGGCGCGTCCCCAGGGCCTCGCCAATGGCGTCGAGCGCCACCTGGCCGGTCTCGGCGCTGTCGGCCAGGAGCTGGTCGATGATCGTTTGCAGATCGGATCGCTCGTCGGGCGGCAATGGTGGGGACACGGGCTCGCTCTAGTCGTCCAAGAGAGACATCGGCACGCCGCACACGAAGGGGAGTGCGGGGCCCGGCACCTATCCATCAACCTTGCGACACCAAAGATTTTTTAACCAGACCCGCACGCCCGCCGCGCGGGCGCACAGGATCAGGATGCCCCCCTGCCCCTCCGGCCGTGCCGACGCAGGAGGACGATGCCCACGCCACTCAGCATCAGCCCGATCGCCCAGGCGCCGAGCGGCTTCGCCCGGGCCGCCCCCACCGAGCAACCGGGGCCCCCGCCCTTCTCCGGCGGCCGGCAGGCGCCCGCCGCCGGATCGCACCCCCAACCCGAGGGACACGCCACGCACTGGGGCCCGCACCGCAGCGCCGAAGTACAAGGGGCACAGAGCGCCGCGGCGTTGCAGTACAGCCCCGAACCCTCGCCGCAATCGCCGTTCCCGGGGCTGTCGGCCTGGTTGCGGCCGCACTGGGAGCACTGGTCTTTCTCCACGGACCACTGGCCATCCACACTGAGCAGGAGCCGATTGAAACCCAGGATCTTGAAACCCGCGGCCGGCAAGTCCGGGTTGGCGGGCGTCTCGACCGGCGCCTCGACGTCGCAGAAAGGGCCACCGTCGACGCCCTCGACCATCATCGAGAGCTCGATGTTGGCCCGCTCGGTGATCTGGACGTAGAGGAGCTCGATGGGATAGAGGCCGGGCGCGGGGAAGAACACGGTGTTGGTGGAGCGCCAGGCCGGCACACCGAGCGCGGGCGGGCGGAGCACGACGGGATGCGCCTGCCCGGTCCCGTCATGGACGGTCAGGCTGCAGGCATCGTCGCAGAACAGGCCCAAATGCACCGCACGACCGATCATCTCGGGGGTGACCACCAGGAAGCTGCGCGCCCGCAGGCCAAAGCCCGTGTGATCATCATTGAGGGGGAAGCACGCGGAGCCGCCAAATTGCTTCTGCACATCGGCCATCGACTGGTGGTTGCAGATGTTGGGACGCTCGAAGAACAGGTAGCCGCTGCGCGGAGAGGCGTTGCTGCCATCGAGGAAGGTCGCGATGGCCGAGTTGAAATCGCCCCGGTCGCTGGCGAAGTCGCGCTGCGGCATGGCCGAGACCTTCCAGTCGATGCACATGCCCTCCCCGGTGAGGGTCGCAGGCAACGGCGCCGCCGGACGGGTGAGCCCGGTCACCGCCGACAGGGGCTGGGGAAACGCCCCTGGACAAGGGGGCGCCTCGGCTCGCGCAGCCCCCCACTGAATGAAGGGCAGCGCAAGCAGCGCACGGATGGCGAGGGTGGCATTGCGGTTTCTCTGGTCCATATCGTCCGACCTCCCTGATGCACGTGGCGCCCTTGCCAAGGCAGACCACCGGCTCGACGTCGCCGCAGGCATGCGCGGATCCCTTCCAGCGCATAAGCGACGCGACACCGGCCCTTCCCCGAGGGCTCACGGATCATACGAAGGACGGGGCGATTTTCTGCCTGAGGAAAATTGATCCGGCGAGAGTTGGTGTGATGCGTCAGGGAGAGCGGATCGGGAGACGCTGGATCTCGCTCGTGATGCGCCCCAGCCACTCGCCCGTGAGGCGGTGTGCCTCCCGGGCAGCCTGGGTGGGGTGGCCCTCGGAGGGGACGGAGAGGCACGGCGAACCTCCGCGGAGCCGCCGCTCACTGTCGTCACGGACCGCGGCGAGGAGCTGCAGCAGGCGCTCGCTCGGCGCACGTTCGAACAGATCGGGCCGGGTCGGCCCGTAGTAGCGAACCACGGCGTACAGCGCGACCAGATCCGCCAGGCGCAGCACGCCGTATACGGACTCTTCGAGAGACCCCGCGGCGACGAGTGGTTCCTCGAGGTGAGCCCGCAGGCGCTCGATCGCCAGCGGCGCGGAGCCGAAGTAGCGCACGGAGAGATGGGCCAGGGCCAGGAGCGCCTCCGGGATCGTCGAGAGGACGCGGACGAACTCCACCATCCGGCCGCGCGACGGGCGCTCCCAGCGATCGAGCACCGCGCCCGCCACGCGGGCCAGCCCCACGGCACGGCGCAGGTCGTCCTTGGGCTCGGTCACGTAGAGCCGCTGGAGGTAGATCGGGAACCGCCGGCGCAGATGGTCGAGCAGCTCATCGCTCGGGCGGTGCCGGTAGAGCAGCGAGTGCGCGAGCAAGAGGTGGATGAGGTTCAGCTCGAGTTGCTCGCTCAGCCCGCCGCGATCGAGGAGCTCCCCCTCGAGGATCTGCAGGCACTCCGGATCGAGGAACGTGCGGAGGTTGGCCGAGAAGGCCCGATCGATCTCGGGGCGTCCCAGGAACTCGCTGTCGCCACGACGGATCCGCCCCTGGATGTGCTCGGCCAGGAACAGCTCCCGGAAGAGCGCATAACGGAACTCGAGCGGGCCTGAGGGGCCGCCCCCTTCCTCTCTCACCGTACGGATGAAGCAACTCCGACCCAGGACCTTGAACTCCTCCTCGGTCAAGCCGGCCCGCAGCAGGCTGACGAGGCTGCCCACAGGGTACCGTTGGCGCTCCTGACGCTCCTGCAGGAACAGCTCGCACGCGAGGCGACCGAGCAGCTCCTGTAGCCGCCCCTCGTCCGCGCCAAGACGCTCCCCCTCCTCTTTGACCACCTTTTGAAGGATGGGCCGGATCACCATGCGCGGAGACGCACCGCGCCGTTGGCGTTCTTCGTCGAAGTAGCCCATCAGGAGCCTGAGGAGCCAGAACGGCAGCGTGGCCAGCGCCGGGGCGCCCTCGCTCTCGTCGAGCCACGTCTCGAAGCGATCCGCGCCCACCTCCCGGTACTCCGGCGCGCTGTCGACATACCGCTCGACGAACTGCCGCACATCGGCGCGGTCGAGCGGCTGGAGATGGACGCGCTTGAGGCTCCGGGGACCGTACTTCTGGCGAAACCATTTGAAGGGGCCTCCGAACGTCACCTCGTTGTCTTCATAGAGGGACGTGCGCAGGGTGGCGAGCACCAGGGCCTTCTCCTGCCCCAGGCTGCACAGGGAGTGGGCCAGCGCCTCGAGGTGTCGTTTCCCGTCCGGGGTCGGCGACGCGTCGATCCCATCGAAGAAGAAGACCAGCCGATAGGGGGCCCGCAGGCGCACGAACGGGCGGCTCTCGGCGGGGAGCACGAGCAGGTCGGCCAGCACCCGATCCGCGGCCTCGACCGGGGGGAGACGCGGATCCCAGCCCTTGGAGATGTCGGAGATGGGGATGATGAGCAGCCGCTCCGGGCCTCCCTCGGGCGCGCGCGCCCACACCTGCAGCTGCCGCTGCAGCGCCGTGGTCTTGCCGCTCCCGGCCTCGCCGAGGAGGAGGAGCACGCCAGGCGGCTCGCTCCGCAGCCATTCGCCGAGCATCGCATCGAGCTCCTCGGTCTCACCCTGGCTCGGCGAGCGCGTGGCTCGCATGGATCGATACATCGGCGGGGGCTGATTCGGCTGCATGGTGAGCGGCCCCTTGAGCTTCGTGCGCAGGAGCCGCGCCCACGCCTCCACGCCGAGCGACGAGTTCTTCAGCTGCTCATAGAGAGTGTCCTCGGAGACGAGGACCTCGCGCTCCGCGAGACCGCCACTCAAGGCGCGCGCGATCTGCCTCACGATGACATCGCCCGGCATCTCGTTGCCGTTCTCCCAGCGACTGATGGTCTCGGCGCGGCAGTTGGCCCTCACGGCGAGCTGCTTCTGCTGCCACCCCGCCTCGGTGCGCAACTTGCGAACCAAGAGCCCGTTGTGCCAGCGCTCGGCGTCGTATTCCATGACCGAGAGGATGCGCCTGTGCGGGCCGGCCTCGCAACGCCCGCGGCATGCGGAATCTTGCGCCAGGCGAGGCGGCTGACACCGTCGGCGACACGCATCGCCCGCTCGGGACAGGGCTATCGCCCTGGCATGGGCCTCTCCATCGCTCCGATGAATGCGGCCTGCCCCCCTTCATCCCCGCAATTCCGAGATCCATGTTAGACCAAACCGCGCCTCCTGTGAAAGCTTGTGTTGCAAGCACACATGCTGCCGAATAGCCCAGGCAAGCGTGGCCTCGACCATCAGGTTCGATGAGTCGTCTGCCCGGGGCCCCGGAGGTCATCCGTGTCCGAAGAACTCGATCCACGGCACGAACACATCATCACCCATCAGCTCGCCCTCCTCGCCAAGGCGCGCACCACCCCCGCGGGCGTCGCCATCCCCTACTTTGGCCACCTGCGCCTCGAGAGCGGCGGCCGCCAGCGCGACGTGCTCCTCGGTTACCAGACGCGCATCACCCAGGACCTCACCCTCCTCGACTGGCAGAACGCGCCGCTCGCCGAGGTCTTCTTCGCCTGCACCGAGGGCGATGAGTACGAGGTCGAGGCGGGCGAGCGCGTGCTCGCCGGCACCGTGCTCGAGCGCAACCTGCTCGGCTTCGATCACGGCGAGCTGGTGGACATCGTCACCGCCGACGCCTCGCTCTCGCGGCGCGGCACCGGCGCCTGGCGCATGTCTCCCGTGGCCCACGTCGCGCTCCTCCGTCCACGCGACGACGCCGCCCGCGCCCGCGGCGCCTCCTCCATCGAGGTCGCCCTCGACCCGGTGCAAGAGCGCACCGTCACCCTGCCGCCGCATCGCACCGTGCTCGTCCTCGGCGAGGCGGGCTCTGGCAAGACCACCGTCGCCCTCCACCGCCTCGCCTTCCTGCAGAAACAGGCGCAGGCCGCAGGCGCCCCCTTCCGCGCGGCCGTGATCGTGCCCACCGAGGGCCTGCGGCGCCTCTCCCGCACGCTCCTCGAACGCCTCGGCGTGGAGGGCGCCGAGACCTGGCTCTACGACCGCTGGGCCGCGGTGCAGGCGCAGCGCGCCTTCGAGGGCCTGCCCACGCGCGAGAGCCAGTCCGCCTCGGCCGCGGTGATCCGGCTCAAGCGCCACCCGGCGCTCAGGCAGGCCCTCACGAAGCTCGCCCGGCGCCCCGCGACCAGCGGCCGCCAGGGCCAGGAGCGCAAGGCCCAGGCCACGCGCCATGACCTCCTGCGCCTGTTCGGCGATCAGGTGCTCCTCGAGCGCGTGGTCACCGCCGCGGACGGCGCCATCCCCACCGCCGCCCTCCGCGAGACCATCGAGCACACCCGCGTCCAGTTCAGCAAGACCACCGAGCGGGAGTTCGCCCACGTCGACCGCGACCGGCTCGAGACCATCGACGGCCGCCCCATCGACGAGGGGACGAACATGGAGGACGCCGAGACCATCGACGTCGAGGACTACGCCGTGCTCTTCGAGCTCGATCGCCTGCGGGCCGAGCACCGCGGGGGGCCCGCCACCGCGCCGCGCCGCTACCACTGTATCGTCCTCGACGAGGCGCAGGAGTTCGCCCCGCTCGAGCTCGCGCTCGTCGGCCGCTCGAGCACCGACGACGGCACGCTCATCGTGGCCGGCGACGCCGGGCAACAGGTCGATCCCACCGCCTGCTTCGTCGACTGGCCGACCACCATGAAGGAGGCCGGCGCCGACGACCACGAGGTGTCCCTGCTCGAGGTGAGCTATCGCTGCCCGCCCGCGGTCACGACGCTCGCCCGCGGCATCCTCTCCCCCGCCGCCGTCCCGCCCGCCGCCGCCTCCAATCCCCCGCCGGCCCCCTCACCGGACCTCCCCTTCATCCCCATCATCCCCATCAGGGCCCAGCGCTTCGACAGCGAGTTCCACCAGGCCGCCGCGCTCATCGACGCCCTGCGCGAGATCACCGCCTCCGGGGGTGACCCGACCGCCACCATCGCCATCATCTGCCGCACCCCCGCCGGCGCCACCCGCCTCGCCCGCATCCTCCGCTGGGGCCTCGACCTGCGCCTCGCCCTCCACGGCGACTTCGACTTCGGCCCGGGCGTGAGCGTCACCAGCGTCGAGGAGGTCAAGGGACTCGAGTTCGACTACGTGATCGTCCCCGACGCCTCCTCCTCGGCCTACCCCGACACCGCCGAGGCGCGCCGCGCGCTCTACGTGGCCGTCACGCGGACCATCCATCACCTCGTCCTGTCCACGGTCGGCACCTGGACCCCGGTCCTGCCCGCGTCGCCCCGGCTCTAGCTCACCCGCGACCCCCTTCTGGCCCCTGGAACGCGAAGAAGTCCCTGGGCAGGCCCGCGGGGATGCTAACTTCACCCGCCGATGCGCGCGCTCTGGCAGATGCTCCGAAAGGTTTCGCTCACCCAGTGGATCTTCGTCGGTCTCCTGGGCGGCTTTCTCCTCGGCCTCCTCGCCCCCACCGCGGTCCCGTACGTCAAACCCTTCCGCGGCCTGTTCCTGAACGGGGTCAAGTGCATCATCGCCCCGCTCCTCTTCGGCACCCTCGTCACCGGCATCGCCGGCTCGGGGAGCGCCAAGCAGCTCGGCCGCATGGGCGCGCGCGCCTTCATCTACTTCGAGATCGTCACCACCCTCGCCCTCGGCATCGGCCTCATCGCCGTCAACCTCCTCCAGCCCGGGGTCGGCCTGTCCATCGGCCAGGGCACGGGCGCGCAGGTCCAGCAGGCCACGGCCCGCATCAGCTTCGGCGGCTTCGTCGAGCACCTCCTGCCCTCCAACATCGTCGACCCCATCGCCAAGGGCGACGTGCTCCAGCTCGTCCTCTTCACCTCCATCTTCGCCGTGGGCGTCCTCGCCGTGGGCGAACGCGCCCGGCCGGTGCTCGCCTTCTGCGAGGCGCTGTCCGAGGTCATGTTCCGCGTCACCGCCTACCTCATGCGCCTCGCCCCGCTCGGCGTGGGCGCGGCCATCGCCGCCAGCGTGGCCGAACACGGCTGGAAGGTGATCGTGCCGCTCCTCAAGCTGGTCGGCTCGCTCTACATGGCGCTCTTCGTCTTCATCCTCCTCGTGCTCCTGCCCGCGGCGCGCCTGTTCCGCGTGCCGCTCCGGCGCTTCTACCAGGCGGTCAAGGACCCCGTCGTGCTGGCCTTCGCCACCACCTCGAGCGAATCGGCGCTGCCCATGGCGCTCGAGCACATGGAGCGCTTCGGCGTCCCGCGCCGCATCGGCAGCTTCGTCCTCCCCATGGGCTACAGCTTCAACCTCGACGGCTCCACCCTGTACCTGGCCGTGGCCTCGGTGTTCGTGGCGCAGGCGGCCAAGGTCGAGCTCTCGGTGGTGCAGCAGCTCCTCATGATGGGCACCCTCATGCTCACCACCAAGGGCGTGGCCGCGGTGCCGCGGGCCTCGCTGGTGGTGCTGAGCGGCACCCTCACCTCCTTTGGCCTGCCGCTCGAAGGCGTGGCCCTCATCCTCGGCGTGGACGAGCTCATGGACATGGCGCGCACCGCCGTGAACCTGCTCGGCAACTGCCTGGCCACGGCGGTGGTGGCGCGCTGGGAGGGAATCGAGCTGCCGGAGGGCTCGTTCGCGGAGGCGGCGCCGCCCGAGGCGCCGTCCCTGGCCGAGGCCCTGCGGGAGCCGGCCGCGGAGTGACGCGCCGGCCCTCGCTCGCGCCCCGGCGGGCGATCCGGCGGCCCGGCGTTACGTCGGCGATGAGAGGATGGCGAGGGCGATGAAGACGGTGAGGAAGATGGCGAACGAGAGGGCCGTGACGTAGCTCCAGAGGAGCAGCCAGCCCTTGATGAGCGTCTTCACCACCCCCTGGCGATAGACCGAGCGCGCCGCCAGGATGCCGTACAGGGTGAGGCCGAGCCACAGGCCGAGCGTGAACGATCCGGTGTTCACCACCCCGGCCAGGGCGCTATGGATCCGGCCGAGGCCCATCACCAGGCTGAGCGCCGACACCAGGAAGAAGACGGTGTGGAAGTGGAGCGCGAAGATGAAGTGCTCCACGTAGAGGCGCCGCGACCGCCAATAGAGGAGCTTGAGCAGGAAGGCGAAGACCGGGAGCATGAAGAACATCATGTAGGGGAAGTAGCCCATCACCCCGGCCACGAGCTCGGCCTTGCTGGTCTGGCTCTTGCGCTTGAGCACGATGAGGTGCTCGAAGAACCAGCGCTTGTCGGGGGAGTCCTGCGCCGCGGGCGCGAGCGCGGCCTGCGCCTTGCGGTAGGCGGCGACCGAGGTCGGTAGGCGGCCCCAGTCGAGCTCATCGCCAAAGAGCGAGTACCGCAGCTTGCCGGGCCGTTCGGGGGGTGCGGGCGGGGACGGCGTCTGCGCCTCTCCTGCCGCAGGCGACTCTTCGTCCTCATCCCCGTCGGCCGCGGCCGGTCGCGCGCCGTGCGGTGGGGCCGCCTGCCGGATCCGGTCGCGGACGGCCGTGTGAGCCGCCGGGGGCGCCGGGGGCTTGGTCTCGCCGCCGGCCGCCGGCGCCTCCGTCTCCTCGGCGCTGGCCTCGACCCGCCCCACCTCCGCCGCGCTCCACCACGAGGCCAGCCCGAAGAACACCGCCGCCGCGACCAGGTACATCTTGAACGGCGACAGGTAGCGCACGCGCTTGCCGACGATGTACTCGCGCGTGAGGAACCCGGGGCGGAAGAGGAGCGGCACGAGCGTGCGGGCGAGCTTGGAGTCGATCTGCACGACCTCCTGCCACATGTCCCGCAGGAGCGCGCCGAGGGTGATGCGCGAGTCGCCCACGCCCTGCCCGCACTGGGGGCAGAACTTGTGGTCCGCGGCGAGGGAGTAGCCGCAGTTGAGGCAGCGCCTCGGGTAGAAGGAGGCCGCCGCGTCCAGCAAGGACTCGGCAGGGGAGCTCCGCGGGGACGTTCCTGCTGGCATCGTGATCCTTGGAGAACGCCGTTCCCACGCATGATCCGCGCAGGCCTTCCGGCCTTCGCTCACCGCGGGCTACGCCCGCAGCGGGTCCGATGGATGCGTGGGAACGGCTATCTGGCCGATTCTACGGCACCGCCATCTCGAACTGCACGGCGTAGTTGTAGTGGTCGTGGCGGAGCGTGAGGGCCACGGTGCCGGTCGGGCCGGGCCACGGCTGGGACAGCGTGAGCTCGGTCGAGGAGTTCACCGCCACGATCCGGAGCGGGGCGGGCAGCCCGGCGGCGATCACCAGATCCCGCGGCACGCGCGCCATCGAGTGCCCGGGCGTCACCACCACGCTCGAGCCGCTGGTCACCTGACACTGGATCGTCTCCTCGTCGTAGCCGGCGAACGGATCCGAGTCGCGCAGCTGGCTGCGCCGTCCCGGGAGACCGCCGTCCTGGGTCATGGCGTTGCGCACCACCAGCCCGGTCCCGACCGGCGGATACGAGAGCCGGATCTCCACCGTGTCGCCGACGATCCGCGCGTACTGGATGGGGATGTCCCCGGAGCTGTCCTGGACCTCGAAGCCGCGGCCATTGCGCCAGGACGAGTGCTTGCCGCCCTGATGCGGCGGGACGATCGTCTCCTCCCAGACCAGGGGCGGCTTCGGGACGTTGAACCGGACCGAGATGACGCTGCCACTCCGGACCGCGCTGATGGGCTGGAGCGGCTGCCAGGGGATCTTCTGCACCACCGCCTGGTAGTAGACCTGGGCGTACTTCTGGCCGAGCCGCTGGTAATCGCCGGCGTCGAGGTGGACGCCGTCGGGATCGTAGTTGTACTGGTACTTGGGCCCGACGACGAGGATCTGACCGGGGTAGTCGACGCCGAGGCGCCACTGGGCCTGCGTGGACAGCGCTCGCTCGCCGTTGGGATCCCCGTCGAGCGGGTAGGTGCCCTGCTGGGTGAGGAGCATGGGGATGTCCTCGGTCTGCCCGGTGATGCCTTTGAGGTCGTTGTTGTAGTCGAGGTAGAGCTGGCGCACGGCCGTGCCGTAGCTCGGGTTGTTCCAGTCGGCCTCGCCGTGCGTGAAGATGATCGCCCCGTAGCCGAAGGTCTTGCCCGCGGCGTTGGCGAGGTTCTTGATCGCCTGTCCCTCGGACAGCGTGGCCGGGTACCCCTTGTATCCGCCCGTCTTGTTGATGAAGTTGATGGCGCGGCCGGTCCAGCCGGTCACGGTGTGGACGGTGACGTAGTCGGTGGCGGTGGCGGCGCGCTGGAGGACGGTGAGCTCGCGGCCCATGCCGGAGTGGGGCGTCTCGCCGGCGATGTTGTCGGGGTACTCGCTGAGGTTGGCGCAGCCGAGGCGCGGGCGGATGGGCTCGGCCAGGGGCGTCACGGAGAGGGTGCCTCGGCCGTCGAAGGGGGTGCAGGGGAACGAGCCCGAGTAGGAGAGCTGGAGGTTCGGGAAGCCCGGGTTGGAGGTGCTGATGGTCGGGGCGCCCTGCACGCCGACCGCGAGGCTCTGGCCGTTGCCGACGATGCCGACCCAGTCGTACCGGGGGAGCGTGGCGCTCTGGTCCGGGCCGGGGCCGACGACGTCGAAGGTGGGGAGGTTCTCGTCCGGCGCCAGCGCGGTGTCGGGGGCGGCGGCGCTCTGGTCGGGGAGGGGGACGGACGTCTGGTCCGGGGGCTCCGTGGCGTCCACGGGGACGGCGCTCTGGTCCGGCGGGACCGTGGCGTCCACGGGCGGGGGGTTCTGGTCCTGGCCGGTGGCGTCGGGGATCGGGAGGGTTTGATCCGGTGGCCCTGCGTCCGAAGTACCCCCAGGGCCTGTGTCACCGGTACACGCTACGAGGACTGCACAGACGCTCGCCAGGAGGAGCCGGGAACGCGCGCGCTGCATGGATCACCTCTGTCGAAAGGGTGGAGCGACAGATTAAGCCGAAAGGGGCTTTCAGGACTATGGCTCCCTGCAGAACGGCTCTGCACGGGGGGCGCTGCTCCCGCAGGGGGGCTCTCCCCTAGGAGTCCCCGATGGGGCGTCGGGGGGAGGGCCCCCCACCCCCAGCGAGAGGGAACCTACGGTTGCCCTCTCGCGCTCTCCCTCCCTGCGAGAGGGAACCTACGGTTCCGCTCTCGCGCTCTCCCTCCCTGGGGGTAGAAGGGCGGAGCTGGGCCTGGGTCCTCGCCGCGCTATGCCTGTTTCTGGTTTGACTCATCCTGGTGATGGCGGCTGCGGAGGGCCCCCACGCTGATGGGTAGGAGGGCGGAGCTGGGCCTGGGTCCTCGCCGCTCAGTGCCGGCATTGTTGTGGCGCAGCCTGGTATGGGGCGGCTGCGGAGGGCCCCCACGCTGATGGGTAGGAGGGTGGAGAGGGGCCTGGGTCCTCGCTGCCCCCCTTCTACGCGTGGCGATGGAACGAGGCTGGTGTAGTGGGGCAGCTGCGGAGGGCCCCCACGCTGATGGGTAGGAGGGTGGAGAGGGCCCGGGCAGCCGAGACATGGTGTGCCGCAGCCGAACCATGATGTGCTGCAGCCTCAGCAGCCCTGGGCGCTACCTCGCACGCTCCAGGCCGCACCTCGCACGCTCCAGATGCCACCTCGCACGCTCCAAATGCCACCTCGCACGCTCCAAGCGCCACCTCGCACGCTCCAAGCGCCACCTCGCACGCTCCAGGCGCCACCTCGCACGCTCCAGACGCAACCTCGCACGCTCCAGACGCAACCTCGCACGCTCCAGGCGCCACCTCGCACGCTCCAGACGCAACCTCGCACGCTCCGGGCGCAACCTCGCACGCTCCAAGCGCCACCTCGCACGGCTTGGGGTGGGGTCTCGCACGCTCCAGGTGCCACTTTGCGCGCTCCAGACGCCACCTCGCACGCCCGGGATACGCCCCCCCCATCTCCAGCAAAGCCACTCCAACAAAGTGGGGGCCCTCCGCAGCCGCCATCACCAGGATGAGTCAAACCAGAAACAGGCATGGCGCGGCGAGGACCCAGGCCCAGCTCCACCCTCCTACCCATCAGCG
>DATAGU010000169.1:0-1884 GCA_036263495.1 Polyangia bacterium
GAGCAAGTCGGCGCTCGGCGCGGCCTTGCGCAATACCGGCACGTTTTCGCGTGTTTCCCTCACGAATTCGGGCACGGGTCAGAAGTGGCCGTCCATGAACGGCCCGAGCGAGGACTCGAACACCTCGCGCCGCCTTCCGCCTGCCCAGGAGCCCCGCTCGGCCGGCGCGTGGATCCTGCTCGGCGTGCTGGTGGCGGTGGCCATCGCGCTCCTGGCGTACGTGGTCTTCTCGGGCGGCTCCCACGCGGGGCAGGCGCGGCTCTCGCGCTCCGTGATCATCGAGCCGGTCCGGTAGCCGGTTCCGCTCTCGCTTATTCGGCGGTGACGCTGGGAGAGCTCTCCTCGCTCGGCTGCGGTCCGGTCCGGGCGGTGTACGGGCTCGGGAAGCGCATGGTGAAGCAGGAGCCCTTGCCCAGCTGGCTCTCTACCTCGACGCGACCGCCGTGGGCCTCGACGATCCGTTTGACGAGGTAGAGGCCGCCATGGTGCATGACCGAGGCGGCCCGTTCGAAGGGCTCGAAGATCCGGCCTAGATCCTCGGGCCGGATGCCGCCGCCATGGTCGGTGATCGCCAAGACGAAGGACCCGGCGACCGGCCGCAGCGTGAGCTCGATCGGGTGCCGGCGCCCAAACCGACAGGCGTTGCCGAGGAGGTGACCCAGCACCTGCCGCATGCGCGCGCGGTCCCAGGAGCCCCACGCGGGCTCGAGCCGCGCTTCGAGGGAGCAGCCTTGATGCTGCGCCGTGTCCTGGTACTGCTCGAGCACTTCTTGTACGAGGTCCGCGAGATCGCACTCGGTCCGCTCGAGCTCGAGGGGCTGCGTGGTCAGGTGGGAGGCGTCGAGTACGTGCTCCACGAGCGCGGCGAGACGGTCGGAGGCTCGCTCTACGGCGGCCAGCTTGCGCAAGAGGCGCTCGGTGTGATCCCTGGGCTCGGACCGTTCGAGCTGGCGGCGCAGGCTCCCGATCCGGAGCAGGAGCGCCGCGAGCGGCGTGCGCAGCTCGTGTGAGGCCACGGTCAAGAACTCGTCGCGCAGGCGAACCGCCTCGGCCAGGCACCGCTCGGCGTCTTTGAGGGCGCTGATCTCCTCGACGACCGCGACGGTGCGAGCCGCGCGCCCGGCCCGCTCCCGCATGGCCGCGGCGTTGAGCAGCACCCATACGACCGAGCCATCTTTGCGGACGTATCGCTTCTGCGCCTGGTAGGCGCGCTGGCGGCCTTCGAGGACGTCGCGCCAGCCCTTCTGGTCCCGGTCCCGATCTTCGGGGTGTGTGATGTCGAGGAACGACCTCTCCTGCAGCTCCGCGGCGGAGTATCCGGTGATGTCCTCCATCTTGGAGTTGACCATCAGGAAGCGCCCCGTGAAGCTGTCGGTGACCCCGAGGCCCACGAGGCCCAGGCTGAAGAACGAGCGAAACAGCTCCTCGCCCTGGCGCAGGGCCGTCAGATCTTCATACCCGACGACGATGGTCTCGGGATGGCCATGGAGCGCGGGCAGACGCTCGGAGCTCAGCGCCAGGGTCCGCTCCCCGGTGGCGGTCAGCGCCGTGATCTCGTACCGCACGAGCCTCTCGCCGCGGGCCGCGCGGACGAGCGGCAGCTCATCTCGCTCGAGGAGCTTGCCGTCATGGAGCAGCGGGGTGTTGGTCTCCGGGGGGACGGTCGGGTGCTCGCCCCAGGCCATCTCGTGCGCGGCGCGGTTGGCGAAGACCACGTGCCCGCTGGCCGGTTCGATGAGGACCATCGGCATCGGCGCGCGGTCGAGGACCTCCCGCAGCCACATCTCCTCTCGCTCGAGCCGGATCACGGTGCTCACGGCGTCGCTCGCGGCCACCGGGGCCGGCGTGGCCGGGGGCGGTTCGGTGGGCCCGGACGCCGCGCTC
>DATAGU010000170.1:0-7585 GCA_036263495.1 Polyangia bacterium
CACGCCGACCTGCCGCGCCAGCAGGATGTGCTCCCGCGTCTGCGGCATCGGGCCGTCCGGCGCCGACACCACCAGGATCGCGCCGTCCATCTGCGCCGCGCCCGTGATCATGTTCTTGATGTAGTCCGCGTGCCCAGGGCAGTCGACGTGCGCGTAGTGACGCTTCTCCGACTCGTATTCCACGTGCGCCGTCGAGATCGTGATCCCGCGCTCGCGCTCCTCGGGTGCCTTGTCGATCTGATCGTACGCCATGAACTTGGCCTTGCCCCGGGTCGCCTGATGCTTGGTGATCGCGGCCGTCAGCGTCGTCTTACCGTGATCCACGTGACCAATCGTCCCGATGTTCACGTGCGGCTTATTGCGGATGAACTTTTCCTTGGCCATCGGCGTCTCTCTCCCTGGGTCGACGCTGGCAGCGTCGACGGTTCCAACATGAATGGGCTTGATTTTCGAGCGGGCGACGGGATTCGAACCCGCGACATCTAGCTTGGAAGGCTAGAGCTCTACCAACTGAGCTACACCCGCCTACCGCTGCGGTTTTTGCTGGAGCCCATGTCCGGGATTGAACCGGAGACCTCGTCCTTACCAAGGACGCGCTCTACCGACTGAGCTACATGGGCGATGGTGGAACTCCGCTCGGTGGAGGGGGAAGGATTCGAACCTTCGTAGGCGCGGAGCC
The DNA here is from genome assembly GCA_036263495.1 of Polyangia bacterium. Lineage (GTDB taxonomy): Bacteria > Myxococcota_A > Polyangia > Palsa-1104 > SHYY01 > DATAGU01. The sequence continues at coordinate 680 of DATAGU010000170.1, forward strand.
GGCAGATTTACAGTCTGCTCCCTTTGGCCGCTCGGGAACCCCTCCTGATGATACTTCTGTGATGTCCTCCTCAAAACAGAGCTGGCGATGGGACTCGAACCCATTACCTGCTGATTACAAGTCAGCTGCTCTACCGGGTGAGCTACGCCAGCGTGCCCCCAGTCTTTTTATGTGCAACCAGCTGTTTCTACAATTCTTTTCACCTGGCGCCGTGCTCCAGGACATCCCCCTGCTCACGCAGGACGGCAGGTTCTATCTTAAGGTCCAGACAGTGTCAAGAGTTTTTGCCGCTGGCTCAGGCGCGCTTCCAGGCGAGTCCGGGGGCGGGGTTTACAGGACCACGCGGGGGCGATACTCGTCGCTCGGCCGCGGCCGCGGCGTGCGGGGCGTGGCATCGTCGGGAGCGCCCGGCGTGGCCGCAGGGGTCGTCGCGGCCGGCTGCGCAGGGGTCGAGGCCGGCTGCACGGCGCCCGACTTCCCGCCCGATCCGGTCGCAGGCGAAGGCCCCGTCCCCTTCTCGCTCGGGTTCAAGAGGGAGCGGAGCTGCGCCATCTCCTCATTCGATTTACGCACCCAGTCGTTATCGAGCCCGAACCGCTCGGCCACGCCAAGCGTCAGCTCATGGGCATGAATGGCCTTGCGCAGGAGCGGCTCGATCTTCACCCGCAGCTCCTCAAAGTAGATCTTCTTGAGCTCGTCGGTCTTGAGCTCGGGCGGCATGGGCGCATTCAGCATCGCGTCATAGAACTCCTTGTACAGCGTGGCGATCTGGTGCCCCGCGGCGGTCGCCCAGGCGGGGTTCTTGATGCGCGCCGTGTCCACGTAGCGCGCCTGCGTGGCGAGGAGCGCCTCGGCCTTGGCCTCGAGGTCCACTGCGAGCTGCTTCTGCGGCAGGCGGAGCGGCAGCGCCCGGAAGTTATCGTGCGCGATCTCGCCGAGATAGAACTGCGACATGGCGACGAAGAAGTCGTTGTCGAGCCGCTCGGTCGCCTCGTTGGCGTGGAAGACGTTCAGCGCCTCGCGGAAGGTGCGCTCCGCGGCCGGCAGGTCCTTGAGCTGGAACTGCGCGAGGCCGCGACGCGCCAGGGCCTCGACCCGGTCGCCGAGGGCGAGATCGGTGCGCTCGAGCAGGTGACCGAAGGCCTCGGCGGACGAGGCCCAGTTATTGACCTCGGCGTAGCAGGCGCCCATCCGGAAGAGCGCATCGAGGACGTCCTTGGTCGCCTGCGGGTGCTTCTCGACGATGGCGCGGTAGCGGGTGGCGGCGCCGGCGAAGTCCTGCTTGCCCTCGAGCGCGAGCCCGGCGTTGTAGAGCGCCGCCACGACGTACCGCGAGTCCGGGAAGTTCGCCACCAGGCGGTCATAGCCCTTGATCGCCTCGTCGTAGCGCTGCGCCTCGAGGTCCGCGCCCGCCTGCTCGAAGAGCGAGGCCGCGTCGTAGGCGTCGACCTTGGTCCCGTCGGACGTCTTGACCGCCTCGATCTTGATGGGCTCGAGCTCGACCTGGGTCACCTTGTTGTCGGGCGCGGCCCCGGCCTTGGCCGCCTGGCCCGCCTGACCCGACGGGCCCGCCTGGGCCGACGGCTTGGTCGAACGCAGAGCAGGCGCGCACGCGGCGAGCGCCAGGGCAACCAGAACAACCGAAGTTTTCATGGGATCTCCAGAGCCTTTGCGGCGCGATGAGACTATTATGGAAGCATCGGTCTGCCCCAGGCCAGACCCTGGAAGAGACCCGGTAGACAATCCGGTAGACCCGCCAGAAGATAGGAACGTATGGCCCCGCCCGGCGATCTCCCGCTCGACCGCTGGCTCCCCCACCGGCCGCCCTGGCTCCGCCTCGACCGCGTGAGCGAGTTCCACGAGGCTCGCGTGGTTGCAGAGAAGCGCATCTCCGCGGGCGATCCCCTGGTATGGGGCGCCCAGGCGGCGGGCCTCCTGGCGAGCGGCCCCCCAGGATCGGACGCCGGCCGATCGGACGCCGGCCTCGGCGGCTTTCTCCTCATCGACCTGGCGGCCCAAGCGGCCGCCTGTCTGATGGCCGCACAGAGTCCGGGGCAAGGTGCGCATCTCGGCTATTTAGTGGCCGCGCAGGGCTGGAAGTTCCATCGAATGGCGCTCCCCGGAGAGACCCTCACGGTAGAAGTGACGCGCCAGGCCGGGCTCGGCGCCCTGGTGCGCTTTGCAGGCGCCCTGCGGGTCGGCGAGTCGGCCGTGGCCGAGGGCGAGTTCACCTGCGCCGTGCGCCTGTCCCCCACCTGAGACCACCGACCCCGCAGCCTCAGCAGGCCCGCCGGGCCGGAATTCGCCCGGCGGCTTTGACCCCGGGGCCCTGCTCGCGTAGGCTGCCACGCCCATGAGTTCGCTGTGGGCATTGATTCCCGTCTATCAGGGGGCCGCGACCGTGGCCGAGGTCGTGCGTGGGGTGCAGCGGGTGACCGGGCTGCCCGTGGTCGTCGTGGACGACGGCTCGACCGATGGCTCGGGCGACCGCGCCGAGAAGGCCGGCGCCGTGGTCCTGCGTCACCGGGTGAACCTCGGCAAGGGCGCGGCCTTGCAGACCGGCTTCGCCTTCGCCGAAAAGCGCGGCGCCCACGCCGTCATGACCCTGGACGCCGACAGCCAGCACGATCCCACCGATGCCCCGGCCCTCCTGACCGCGCACGAGGCCCAACCCGGGGCCCTCATCATCGGCGTGCGGGACTTCGCGGCCATGCCGGGCCGCAACCGCTTCGGCAACAGCTTCTCCACCTGGTGGATCTCGCTCTATGCCCGGCGCCCGCACAAGGACACCCAATCGGGCTACCGCATCTACCCCCGCGCGCTCTACACCGGCGCGCGGCTCCGCACGCGGCGCTTCGACACCGAGACCGAGCTCCTCCTCCACGCCGCCAAGCTGCACATCCCCCTCGTCGAAGTCCCGATCCGCACCGTCTACACCGCGACCCGCCAGCCCACTCACTTCCGCCCCTTCGGGGACGCCATGCGGATCCTTCGTCTGGTGGTCAGCTCGCCGTGGCTCCGTCCTTGAGGACGTGGAGCCCCGCCTGGCTCCTCCTCTTTTTTCTCCTTCTAGGGACGACCGGGGGCTGCCTGCATGGACCCCGCCCGCTGCAAGGCCAGCCTGCGGCGCCGCGCCTCCTCGAGGAAGGGGGCTGGCAGACCCTGCGTGCCGAGCACCGCGTGGTCGTCGAGACCCGTGGTGAGCGGCGGGTCCTGCGGGGCGTCATCGCCGTGGCCCGACCGGATCGCTTCCGCCTGCGCGCCCTCGGGCCGGGCGGCATCACACTCTTCGACGTCGTGTGGGTGGGAGGGCAGGTGCGGCTGCTGAGCTCGCTGCGGGCGGCGGCGCCCGGCTCGCTCCTCGACCGCCTCATCGGGTCGGTGGCCGGCGATCTCGCGGCGGCCTACGACCTCACCCCGCGACCGGCGGGCCGGCAGGTGCGCCTGGAAGGCCGCGCCGTGATCATCCAGGAGCCGGAGCGGCAGCTGCGCCTCACGCATTTCCGCTCCCTTGCAGGCAAGGTCTATCCGCAGGAGTTCGTCATCGACAACCTGCAGAGCGGCTATCGGGTGCAGGTCACGGCCGGGGAGACCGCGCTCGACGAACCCCTCGACCCGGCCCTGTTTCCCGAGCCGTAGGGGACGAATCCGTACCCCCGTCTAGAATCATCTAGACCCTGGTCTAGAATCATCTAGACCTCCCTCTAGAATCATCTAGACCCTGGTCTAGAATTATCTAGACCCTGGTCTAGAATCATCTAGACCCCGTCTAGAATCATCTAGACCTCCCTCTAGAATCATCTAGACCCTGGTCTAGAATCATCTAGACACCCCTCTAGATTATTGTCAGCTGTTCCGCGAACAACCCTCCGGGTGCCATTTCTCAGCTGATTGACCCCTTGCGGGGGACTCTGCTAGCGTGCCGCGCCGATGAGTACCCCCCCCTGCCGGCCAGACCCCGCCGGAGGATGGCACCCCATGACAGCGACAGCACCCATCGACGCGCAGTTTCGCAATCTCTCCTTCCGCGCCCAGGAGCTTCCCCATCGGTACGGACCCAAGGTCCACCTCGTGGGCGACCCCCTGTCGCTCACGATGCTGGCCCGGCTGTGCTCCCGCCAGACCACGCAGCCGGAGATCAACCGATTGGTCGGCGAGCTCTACCGCTCGCTCCTGCACGCGGTCATCGCCGCCGAGTTCCCGCACCGCGTGGTGGAGGTCGAAACCCGCATGATCGCCGCCACCCCCGAGGGGGTCTGGCGCGGCGAGACCATCGCCCTCGACACCCCGACCGTGTGCGTGGCCCTGGCCCGGGCGGGCCTCTTGCCCTCGCAGGTGGCGTACGACTTCCTCAACCAGATCCTGGATCCGGCGGCGGTGCGCCAGGATCACCTGCACCTCGGGCGCATGGTGGACGCGGCCGGCCGGGTGACCGGCGCCGGACTCCATGCCGTCAAGATCGGCGGCGCGGTCGAGGGCGCGGTGATGCTCATCCCCGACCCGATGGGGGCCACGGGGTCGACCGTTTCTAAAGTGCTCGAGCACTACCGGGCCGAGGTGCGGGGCGCGGCGCTCAAGTGGATCGCCGTGCACCTCATCATCACGCCCGAGTACCTGCGCCACGTGCTCACGCTCCACCCGGAGGTGACCGTCTACGCGCTGCGGCTCGATCGCGGCCTCTCCGCGCCCGACGTGCTCGCCGCCATCCCGGGCGAGCGCTGGGACGAGGAGCGGGGCCTCACCGATCACCACTACATCGTCCCGGGCGCCGGTGGGCTCGGCGAGATCATGAACAACTCCTTCGTCTAGCCCCCACCCGAACATTTCTATCTAGAAGGCCAGAAGGGAAGAGCAGAGGACACCGATGGAGCAAGAACGCAAGGTCCGGGAGCTGATATCGCGCCAGCGGGTGGCCGAGCGCGTCGCCGAGCTGGGCGCCGAGATCGCACGCGACTACGCGGGTCAACCGCTCGTCCTCATTGGCGTCCTCAAGGGCAGCTTCATGTTCCTCGCCGATCTGGCGCGCGCCCTGCCGCGTAACGACGTCGAGATCGAGTTCCTCGGCCTGGCGAGCTACGGCGACGCCACGCGCTCCTCGGGCGTGGTGCAGATCACCGCCGATCTCACGCGGCCCATCGCGGGCAAGCACGTGGTCGTGGTGGAGGACATCGTCGATACCGGCCTCACGATGGCCTATCTCCTCGACAACCTCGGTACGCGCCACCCCGCCTCGGTCAAGCTGTGCGCCCTGCTGCACAAGCCCGAGCGCTCGGTCCAGCAGATTGACATCCACTACCTCGGCTTCACCATCCCCGATCTGTTCGTGATCGGCTACGGGCTCGACTACGCCCAGCGCTACCGCAACCTCCCCTACATCGGCGTCCTCGAGTAACGAGCCGAGCCTCTCGGCGTGCCCACGAGCCCCGTCGTGATGCGGTACCATGTCGGCATGGGACTCGAGATCGTGGTGCCTCGCCCCTCCCCCTGCCCGCTCGCGCCGCTGCTCGAGCGGCTCACCGCGTCGGGTTTCCCTACGAGCATCGCGATGGTCGACAACCAGCTGTGGTCGCCGCGGGCGACGCCGCCCGGTCAGTGGCGGGACGTGCGGCTGCGGACGCCGGCCGGGATCGTGACGCTCCTGCATCGCCCCGAGGGGGTGGCGGTGGTGATCTTCGGCAACGCCGACGCCGTCCTGCAGGAGGCGCAGCGCCGCGTCGCCGAGGCGCTCCTCGGGAGCGCCTGATCGTAGCTTGTCGTCTCGGCGGGGGACGTTATCCAGGACTCATGCAGATCGAATTATCGGCCGAGGAAGTCGGCTTCCTGCGGCAAGCGCTCGACAATTACATGCCGGAGCTGGATTACGAGCTCGCGCGGGTCAAGCGGCCCCGCGACCGGCATGGTCTCGTGCTCCTCGCCCAGGCGCTCCGCCGGGTGCGGAACCGCCTGGATGAGGTGACCCTGACGAGCGGGACGGACCTGGCGGGCGCGGTGCCTTGAGAGGCGCGGCGTAGGCGCCTTGGTTCAGTGCACCAGGCGAGGGGAGGGGGCGCGGGGCTGGAGCGTGGGGTCGGGCGGCACCCAGGGGGAGGCGTGGTGATGGACGAGGAGCCAGGCGCCTCCCTCGCGGCGGAAGATGTTGGTCGCGAGCACGGCCGCCTCGTAGAACTCGTCGCCGTCGGCGCTCGAGCGCAGGCGCTCCAGGCAGAGGACCCAGGCCATGTCCCCGCGCACGTCGATGCGCTCCTCCACGATGTCGAACTCGATGCTGGCGGTGTTCTGGAAGATGGTGACCCAGCTGGCGCGCACGCCGGTCCAGCCTTCGGCGAGCGGCCAGCCGGGGTGGACGCAGGTGAGCTGTCCGTCGTGGGCCCAGACGGCGTCCATGCGCGCGATGTCGAGGGATTCGACGGCGCGGTAGAAGCCCTGATTGGCCGCCCGGACCTCCTCCGTCACGGCGATGTCGGCGCGCATCTGTCGGCGATGATGGCATGAATGGGACCTGGGAACCACCAGGGCGGCCCGGTGATGGAGACGGGGTTGGACGTCTCCGGAGGGGGGCGGCGCGGGGTCGGGGAGGAGGGAGCGGGGCGGTGGGACGTGGGGGAATGAGAATCGCCTTGACTTGCCTGGGTGAGTGAGAATAGATGCTGCCTGCGTTTTCCGCCCAGGTAGCTCAGATGGTAGAGCAGCGGACTGAAAATCCGCGTGTCGATGGTTCGATTCCGTCCCTGGGCACTGCAAGTCCGCGATTTTCCTCGACCTGCCTCTGTCTCATCCGTCTCTTCTGTCCCCTGTTTTGACCTGATTTTGCTACCCATTTGCTACCCGTGTTACCCGATGACTCTGCCTCCGCGGTGGGGTTCTCCAGGGGAGCGGGCGGCTGGGTAGCCATCCTGCATCGTCCAT
>DATAGU010000171.1:0-25384 GCA_036263495.1 Polyangia bacterium
GGGACCCTCCCGGTCCCAGGCAGGAGCTTTCCGGACCCTATGGGCGCTTGCCGGACCTTGGAGCGTGCCTTCCGGACCAGAAAAGCGGATTTTTTTCCGGGAGATACGGCCACGCGCGCGAGCGGGAGGAAAGAGCTTTCGCAAACGAGGCGCATTTCTCGACGGGAACAGCAGCAGTGGCAATCCGGCAAGCGCCGCCGGAGTCCGGGAAGCCCTGGGTAGGATCCGGAACGCCCTCGGCAAAGTCCGGGAGGGGCTTTTTTCCGCCCGGGAAGCGCCCTCTGGCGCCGGGACCGCTCCCCGGACGCTTGGATCGCCGCTGTCAGGCCCGGACGGGCCGCGGGCCGGGCTGGAAACGGATCGGGAGGCGCGCGGGGCCGTGCACGTGGAGCGCCTTGCGCGGGACCCACGGCTCCTGGCTCGCCAGCTCGAATCCCTTCACCCGCTCGAGGAGATCCGTGAGGGCGATCCGGCCCTCCAGGCGCGAGAGCGACGCCCCCAGGCAGAAGTGGATGCCGTGCCCGAACGCGATGTGCGGGTTGGGATCGCGCCCGATGTCGAAGCGGCCGGGGTCCTGGAACAGCCGGGGGTCGCGGTTGGCGGACCCGATGACGGCGAGCACGAGCTTCCCGCCCGGGATCACCTGGCCGTGCACCTCGACCTCGCGCGTGGTCTCGCGGAACATCACCTGGCCGGGCGAGCGGTAGCGCAGGACCTCCTCGATCGCCGAGGGCAAGAGAGCCGGCGCCGCCCGCAGGCGGGCCAGCTCGGCCGGGTGCTCGATGAAGCACAGGATCGCGTTGCTGATGAGGTTGATGGTCGTCTCGGTGCCGGCCGAGAGGAGGAGCTGGAAGAAGCCCAGGATCTCCTCCTCCGTCAGCCGCTCGCCGTCCACCTCGGCCTCGACGAGCCGGGTCAGGAGATCATCCTTCGGCGCCCGCCGGCGCTCGCGGAGGAGGTCCGCGAGGTAGGTCTTCATCTCTTCCTTGGCCCCGGCGTGCTCCCGTATGGCGCGGGCCGCCTCCTCGCCGCCCTCGATGGAGTAGCTGAGGTTCATGATCACCTCGCTCCAGCGCAGGAATTGAGGCCGGTCGGCGATGGGGATGCCCACCATCTCGGCGATCACCATGGTCGGCAGGGGGCCGGCATAGTCCGCGACCAGATCCATCTCCCCGCGCTCGACCCTCTGGTCGAGGAGCTCGCGGGACAGGTCGCGGATGCGCGGCTCGAGAGCGGCGATGGACCGCGGGGTGAAGGCCCGCAGGATGAGGCCGCGCAGCTTGGTGTGGCGCGGCGGGTCGGAGAAGACGAGCCAGTCGGGGGCCTTGCCGGTCGGGGGCGTCACGATGGAGCTGAACGCCTCGTGATCGGTGAGCGCTCGCTTCACGCCCTCGTAGTCGAAGATCATCCACAGCCCGGACCGCGGGTCGTGGAGCACGGGCATGCTGCTCCGCAGCTGATCGTAGATGGGGAACGGGTTGCGGCGCATCTCGTCGGAGAGAAGGTTCATCACGGCGCATGACCTCCACGGCTCGGAGTGTAGGGAGCGGTATCGCCAGGGCGCCTGCCAGTGGAGTGCTTGAGCGCTTGCACCCTCCGCGACCGCATCCACATAAGGACGCCGGCCGCGGCTGCAAGCCTCACCCGCGCGTGTCCCCGAGCGTGCCGACGATCATCACGTCGTCGCCGAGGCGTCGCACCGCGACCTCCTGCAGCTGCCATGCATCGGCCATGCGCGTGGGGCCGGCCGCATCGATGAACGGCACGCCGCCCGCGCCCACGAGCTTGGGCGCCACGAACACGATCACCCGGTCCGCGAGGCCCGCGGCGAGGAAGCCGGCGTGCACCCGGCCGCCACCCTCGATGAGGAGCTCCATCACGTGGCGCCGGCCGAGCTCTTCGAGGAGCGGGCGCAGCGCGACGCCGCCCGCCTCGTCGGGCAGGCGCAACACCTCGGCCCCCCGGTCACGGAGGCGCTGCTCCGCCGCCGCGGGCGCCGATGCGCCGGCCACCACCAGCGTCCCGGGCCGCACCACGGCTGCCCCTTCGGGGATGCTGAGGCGGCCATCGAGGATCACGCGCAGGGGATCCTTGCCGCGCCCGCCGGGCAGGCGGGTGGTGAGCTGGGGGTCGTCGGCGCGCACCGTGCCGGCGCCCACCAGGATGGCATCGGCCGCGTCGCGCAGCCGGTGCGCCTCGAGCCGCGCCGCCTCCCCGGTGACCCAGCGCGCATCGCCGCCGCGGGCCGCCAGGCGGCCGTCGAGCGTGACCGCGGCCTTGAGCGTGACGCGCGGGCGGTGCCGGGTGACCGAGGAGATGTAGCCGGCGTTGAGCGCGCGCGCCTCCTTCTCGAGCACGCCGATCTCGACGCGGATGCCGGCCGTGCGCAGCCGCTCGATGCCGCGGCCATCGACGATGTCATGGGGATCGCGCATGGCCGCCACCACGCGCGTCACCCCGGCGGCGATGAGCGCCTCGGTGCAGGGGCCGGTGCGGCCGGTGTGGTTGCACGGCTCGAGCGTCACGTAGCAGGTGGCGCCGGGGGCCCGGCGCTCGGGCAGGTGCGAGAGCGCATCGACCTCGGCGTGCGGCAGACCGGCCTTGCGGTGCCAGCCGCGGGCGAGGACGCGGCCATCGCGGACGAGCACGCAGCCGACCATGGGGTTGGGCGCCGTGCGGCCGCGCCCGCGGGCCGCCTCGCGCAGCGCCATGCGCATGTAATGGATGTCAGCGTCCACGGGATCCACGAGCGTGGATCTACACCAGATCTGGAGCGTGCCGGCGATGAGGGAGGATTTGCGTCGTAGGGGACGCGGGGTGGATCAGAAGGCGGTGCCGTTGGTCCGGCGCCCGGGCGAGGAGAGGCTCGTCGACAGGCTGGTGTGGAGGACGAAGGTGCCGCTCGCGCTGCCGTCGGGATTGCGGTTCATCGACACCCCGTCCGTGCTGGCCAGCGAGGAGGGATAGGTGAAGCTGTCGACCGTCTGACCCGAGCCATTGGTGAGGGTCACCGAGTCGCCACTGTTGGCGAGACCGAGCGTGGCGGTGGAGGCGGCCAGCGCGTTGGTGAGGCCCGCCGGGATGGCCGTGGCGCCGCCGAAGACCACCACCGCCCGACCGGCGCCGAGCGAGTACGCGCCGAAGGTGTGGCGCACGTTCGTGCTGTCGGAGATCGTCCAGCCGGTGAGGTCGACGGCCGCGCTCCCGGTGTTGACGAGCTCCACGAACTCACCGGCCGTGTCCGAGCCGGGCTCGTTGGCCAGGATCTCGTTGATGAACACCTGGCCGGTGCCGGCCACGGTGATCGTGAAGGTGCCGCTGCTCGTGGCGCTGGTCGCGGCGTTGGCGGCGTCGCTCACGCGCACGCGGGCGGCGCTGCTGGCCGTGTTCGGCACGGTCCAGGCGTAACTGCCGGCGGAGGCGGAGACGCTGGAGGTGATGAGGTTCCAGTTGGTGCCGTCGAGCGTGTACTCGAGCTTGACCGAGGTCACGCCGGAGGCGGTCCAGGTGATGTTCTGGATCGAGCCGCCGGGCCAGCTCTCGCCGCCGTTCGGCGCGGTGAGGGTGACGCTGGCCGCGGCGTCGCCGGGCACGAGGAAGTCGCGGACCACGCCCATGTGCTGCATGTTGGTGGCGCCGCTGTCGCTGCTGAGCGCGGGGCTGATCTCGGAGATGGGCGAGTAGACGCGGGTGTCGGCCACGAGGCCGCTCGTGAAGGTGCTCGCGCCGATGATGGTGGAGGTGCGGTAGGCGTTGAGGTCGCTGTCGGCGAGCACCCAGTCGTAGGGGCTGCCGCGGGAGGCGTTGGTGTTGCCATTACCGTTGCGATCGGCCGGGTAGGGGCTCGCGGTCGCGACCACCTGCGAGAGCGTGGAGATGCAGCCCTCGGTGCGGCTGCCGGTGTTGAAGTCGCCGCCGATGACGAGGTAGTCGCCGGCCGGGATGTTCTGCTTGATGTAGGACACGAGCTGGCTGGCCTCGGTGTTGCGGACGCTGGACGACGTGGTGAGGAGGTGCATGCTGACGGCCCAGAGGTCGATGGGGCCGGGGATGTCGATGCGCGCCCAGGCGAAGTCGCGGTTGGAGACGGAGGTGTCGTCCCACTCGCCGGAGGCGATGATGGGCCAGCGGCTGATGACGCCGTTCGGGATCTGGGCGCCGCCCTCGCGGAAGTACGAGAAGGTCGTGCCAAAGGCAGTGTCGACGAACTGGCGGATGTCGGTGGCGGAGTTGGTGCCGTAGTTGAACTCCTGGATGAGGACGACGTCGGGGTGCGTGCCCTGGAAGATGCGGGTCCCGTTGCCGGGGTCATAGCTCTGGTTGTTGCCGCTGGTCAGGTTGCCGGCCATGACGCGGACGCGGACGGTCCCGGTGAGCGATTGCTCGCCAGAGGAGGGCACGGACTCGGTATCGACCGGCGGTGCGCCGCAGGCGGCGAGGATGAAGAGCGCGCAGAGGGAAAGCGTGGGGACGACGGGCGTCCGGGGACGTTTCGGATGCATGGTGACCTCCTGGGCCAGGGCGGGGACCCAGAATGATCGAACAGGGGACCCTCTCTTGACAAGGAGTCTTGCGATGGGAGGGCCAGATCGCCGCCGGGCAGGCGCCTCTGGGCCAGGCAGAGGGGAATGGATCAGGTGGTGACGATATCGGTGCGCGTGCCGCCGAGGATGGCGAACAGCTCCTTCTGGTCGGCGAGCGGCACCTTGTGGTGGTCGAGCGTCTGCCGGAGATCGTCGAGGAACGCCTCCCACTCGTCGGCGGCGATGTGGAGGTGGCGATGGGACTCGAGCATGGAGCGTCCGGTGTAGACCTGCGGTCCCCCGGTGGCCCAGGCCACCATCTCCGTCACGTGGTACTTGAGGGCGGACTTGGGTTTGCGGCGGTATGCCTCGGTCACGTGGGGGTTCTTCTGCAGCCGCGGGTCGACCAGGACCCGCTCGACGAAATCGTCGACCACGGTGGCGATGCCTTCGACGCAGCCAAGACGCATGTAGAGAGATGGCTTCTGCTCAGAACTCATCGTCGTTCTCCTTCCGCGATGAAAGTTTCGAGAGCATGGGGCGCCTTGCACAGAGATCCAGGGCAGGGCCGCCGGGGGCAGGAGAAATACCAATTTTACCGGCAGGTTGAACTCTTCTTCAGGGTCGTGCGCGGGGCGCTCGCCGAGGAGGTGGGCGACTGCCTGTGCGCAGAGTGGCTCGACAGCGAGCGCGGTCTACGGGACCAGGCGGGCGAGGGCTCTGAAGTCGTCGACCCGGTAGCGCGCGGGCAGGGCGTCGAGCTCGGCGCGGTCGGCGTAGCCATAGCTCACCAGGCAGAGATCCACGCCCGCGGCGTGAGCGGTGGCGGCGTCGATGGGGCTGTCCCCGATGAACAAGGTGCGCTCGGGCGCGGCGCCGACGCGCGCACGCAGATCGTGCACCACCTGGGGGTCGGGCTTGCGCCGCACCATGTCCTCGTCGCCGAGCACGGCGAAGAAGTGGCCCGCCAGGCCGAGGAGCTCGACGATGCTGCGCGCGAGGTAGCCGGGCTTGTTGGTGGCGATGGCCTTGGAGGCCGGGCCGAGCCCGGCCAGGGTCTCGGCCACGCCGGGGTAGAGGCGGGTGCGGCCCACCGGGTGCTCACGATAGTAATGACGGAAGGTGGCGGTCACGGCCTCCAGGTGCTCGAGGTGGGCGGGACCGACGGCCTGGGTGACGAGGTGTGTCACGCCCTTGCCGATCATGGGGATGATGGCGGCGTCGCTGTGCGTGGGCAGGCCGTGGGCGGCGAGGGCGTGGTTGAGGGCGTCGGCGATGTCGCCGGCCGAATCGATGAGGGTGCCGTCGAGGTCGAAGATGAGGAGGTCGTACACGGTGCGGCGGATTGTAGTACGAGGCCGGCCCGGCTCAGCGCGTTTCGTGCGGCCCCGTCTTCAGCACGTAGGCGGCCACTTGATGGCCGAGCTTCTCGCAGGCCAGCCGGTCGAAGGGGTAATGAATGCCGCCGTAGATCCGGCTCATGCCGTTCTCGGCTTCCGCCTGGCTCAGCTGTTTGAAGGTGCGGGCCTTGAGGGGCTGGCCCTCCTTGTCCTTGGTCGTCGTGTGCACGGAGAACGTGTTGCCGTCGCCATAAAAATGGGTGAGGACCGCCAGGCCGGCCGAGATCGTGGCGCTATGGCCGCTGCAATAGGAGGGATGCGCCGGTGTCTCGAGGAGGGGTGTCCAATCCTTATAGGCGGTGACGCTTCCATCCGGACCGGCGTTGAGCGCCGTCACCGGGCGCCAGAAGGCATAGTGATACTTGGTGTCCCAGGTGGCGATGCGGGCGTCGGCCATGGCCATGTTGACCAGGGCGAAGATCAAGGCATTCTTCGCCAGCGGTGTCTTGTGAGACAGGGCCAGGCCGCGGGCCATCTCGTTCGCCGGCAGTTCGGCGTCCTCCTTCCAGAACTGGGCGATGGTGGTCTGCTCCTCGCTGCGCTTGGTGCTGCTCGCGGCGCCCAGGTCCTTGACCTCGTTCAAGGCCTTCACATAGTCCGGCGAGCCGAGCGCGGGCGGGGGCGGCGCACGGAACTGGTCCGCCGCCTTGAGCACGAACGGCGTGACCCGGCTCCAAGCGGGAGTGAGCCCCGTCTTCAGGCCAGAGGGGGTGGGCCGCCACTCGCCCGAGCCGGTTTTCCCCGTGTAGGCAGGGGGGACGGCGTCGATCCCGTCCTTCGCGCGCAGGGCGATCAGATCCGCCGCCGCGGCGGCGCCCACGGCGATGCCGTTCGCCTTGTCTGCCGCGCCGCTCGGCAGATCCCGGAGATAGGCCTCCAGTCGGCCATCGAGGTCGGCCTTCTGGCCGGGAAAGGAAGACACCAGCACGTCGTGCGCCGCCTGGGCCGCCGCGGCGTCGGCGGAAGCCGGCGAGGCCGGGCGGGTCTTGAAGTGATAGGGCTTCCCGACGGGGGTGATCGCGTTCACCGCGTCATACACCGCGACGGAGACGATGGCCATGATGCGGGAGCTCCGATTGCCGTCCAGGCCTGCTTTCGCAGCGGCCTCGAGGGCGATCTGGTTCCAATCGGTGACGGTGTCGGCCTGGACGGGACGGGTCGCCAGCAGCAACGCCGCCAACGCGGCCAGACGTGCGGCACCCGAAGAGAAGAATCTCGGCATGGCAAGCTCCTGTTGTGGAGGAGGAGTGTAAACAGTCTGGTGATGAACGCTCAAGCGGACGGAGGCGTCGACTCCACCGTGTGACCCGCCTGGGTCCAGGCCGTGGTCCCGCCGACCACGTTGGCGATGCGATGGTAGCCGTACCGCTTGAGGAGGCTACAGGCGGCGCTCGAGCGATAGCCGCTGGCGCAGGCGACGGCCCAGGGGCGGGTCGGATCGAGCTCGGCCAGCTCCTTCTCCAGCCGGTCGAGCGGCAGGTTGATCGCGCCGGGGATGTGGCCGCCGGCATATTCGGCCGGCCGCCGCACGTCCAGGATCCGATAGAGCAGGCCGTAGTTCTCCTCGCGGCGCAGCTCGTCCACGGTGACCTGGGGGACACGCGCGAGCGAGTACCCCGCGTCCTCCCACGCGGCCACCCCCCCGGCGAGGGAGCCGGCGACGTTCTCGAAGCCGACGCGGGCCAGGCGGACGCGCGCCTCCTGCACCATCTCGTCGTTCTCCCCGACGATGAGCAGGCGCTGCCCCGGGGAGAGGAGCGTCCCGGCCCAGGAGGCGAACGGACCGCCGAGGCCGACGTTGATGGCCCCGGGCACGTGACCGCGACCGAACGCCGCCCCATCGCGTACGTCGAGCACCACGGCGCCCTCCTCGGTGAGGCGCGCGAACTCCGTGGGCGCGAGGCGCGGCGGCGGCGGCAGGCTGTCGAGCGGCACCGCGCCCTGACGGTTCTGTTCCGCGTCGTGGCTGAAGTAGGGCGGGGCCGGCGGGAGATCGGTGGTCATGAGCCGGACGAAGTCCTCCCGGGTCATGGGCTGGAGCGCGTAGTTGGTGGCCGCCTCGCGACCGATGGTGGAGGAGGTCTCCTTGGAGATGTTGCGCCCGCAGGCCGAACCCGCCCCGTGGGCGGGGTAGACCTCGACGGTGGGGGGCAGGGAGAGGAGCTTCTGGCGCAGCGAGTCGTACAGCATGCCGGCCATGGCCGCGGCGCTGTAGCCCTTGGAGCCCACCAGATCCGGACGGCCGACGTCGCCGATGAACAGGGTGTCGCCGGTCAGCACCTTGAGCGGCTCGGTCGAGACGCCGTGATCGAAGACCAGGACGGAGATGGACTCCGGCGTGTGCCCAGGCGTCTCGAGGAACCGCAGCACCACGTCCTGGCCGAGACGGATCTCGTCCCCCTCGTGCACGGCGACATACTCGAAGGTGGCGCCGGCGCGGTGGCCGAGGTAGATGCGGGCGCCGGCGCGCTCGGCCAGCTCGCGATGGCCGGACACGAAGTCGGCGTGGAGGTGGGTCTCGATGACGTGGCGGATCCGCAGGCCCTGCCGCTGCGCCTCGGCGAGGTATTGCTCCACGTCACGCTGCGGATCGACCACCACCGCCTCGCCGTCGGCGCCGATGAGGTACGAGGCGTGAGCGAGGCACCCGAGATAGAACTGCTTGAAGTACATGAGCGTTTCCTTTCTCGCGCGAAGATCGTGAGGGGGCTGGCAGCCACCCGCGGAGCGCCCCTCCTCGCGGGCCGCGATGAACGTCGCGACCTGCCTGACAAGAACTGTATGAGTGGATGGTTATGTAGTCAACTGCTGAAGCAGTGCTATAGTGGCGAGGAGAGGAGTGAAATGTGGCCCGGAATGGCAAGAAACAGCTGAGTCCCGAAGCGCTGGAGCTCGTCGCCGCGCGTTTCCGCGTGCTGGGCGAGCCGGTGCGGCTGCGCATCCTGCAGCGCCTCCAGGAAGGGGAGTGCTCCGTGATGGAGCTGGCGCACCTCCTCGAGACCACCCAGCCGAACGTCTCCAAGCACCTCAAGCTCCTCCAGGGGACCGGCCTGGTGGCGCGCCGGCAGGAGAAGAACACCGCCTACTACTCGGTGGCGGACGACAGCGTCTTCGCGCTGTGCGATCTGGTCTGTACGCGCCTCCAGGAGCGGCTCGCGGCGCAGGCCGGGGCGTTCGCGCAGTCGCTGCCCGCGCAGCGCAAGCGCGCGCGGTGAGATCTCCCGTCGCTTCATCGACCTGCCGCGACACCGCCCAGGAGCCCGACCCCCGCACCGACGGCCCCCACCAGGAAACGACGACGTCCATCAACCCTCCTGCTCATCCGCCCTCCTCGTCCCCGAATCGTTCGCCGAACCGCTCGCGGACCTTCCCTTGGGCCGCCGCGTGCGCGAAAATCGGCTCCTGTGCGGCACGATGCAGGATATGAAGGCAGATGAACCCCGCGTAAAGGTCTGGCACCTCTTCGCATGGCCGTGCGCGTAGCACTCTCTCGCGGGGCACAGGAAACACGACATTCTTGAGGGCCCAAGAGGGCCTCGGACGTGAGCAGGGCGTCCCCGCGGAGGCGAGAGTCCCCGTCTCCCTCGCGCAGGTCGGCGAGGCGTCCTGATCGTCTGCCCTCTCGGGTTGTCGATGGCTGGGATCTCAGCGAGGTGGGCACGCTCATGAAAGGCTTCTTCGGGCAGGTCACGGCAGGCTGGGTTCGGCGGCGTCGGTCGTGCGGCGTCTCTCCGCGATCGGTCTTTGGCCCGGGACCCTTGCGAGTCGCCCGCCGGAGACGTCCGAGGTCCATCGGGCGTGGAGCCCCGACGCCACGCGCCGTCTTCCTCTTCGCCTCCCTGCTCACGCTCTCCCGCGCCCTGGCCGAGGAGCCGCCACATGGCCCCCTGCTCCTCGACGAAGCGGTCGCCCTCGCGCTCGCGCACCACCCCGGGGTCCGGGTGGATGCCGCGGTCGGTGAGCTGCGGCGCGAGCAGGTGGCGGTGGCGCGGGGCGGCTATCTCCCGGACCTCAACCTGACCGCGGAGCTCGTGGCCGGCACCGGGAACGTCCTCCGCGGGTCCTTGTTCCCGACCCGCGGCATCCCCGCGGTGTCCGGGCCGCCGACCGGACGCGGGCTGACCGACGCCGCCCTGGGATCGCTCGTCGGCGTGAGCGCCTCCTGGGATCTCATCGGTCTCGCGCAACGGATGGCCCAGGTCGACGCCGCGCTGGCCGAGCTCGATCAGGCGCTGGCCGAGAGCGGGGCACGGCGGCTGGCCATCGCCTACGCGGCGGCCGATCAATTCCTCGACCTCGTGGGACGGACCGAGGCCGTGCGAGCGACCCAGGTGGCGCTGGCGCGGGCGCGCGTCTTCCACACGACCGTGAAGGCGCTCACGGATCAGAGCCTCCGCCCCGGCGTGGACGCCGCGCGCGCCGCCGCCGAGCTCGCGCTGGCCGAGGTGCAGCTCGTGCGCGCCGAGCAGGCCGAGGCCATGAGCCGCGTCGAGCTGGCGCGGGCCCTCGGTATGGCCGGCCAGCGCATCGAGGTGACGCCCGGCGGCCTCCTCGAGCTGCCCCCCTCGACGCCGGCCGGCGAGGCCCCCCGCCATCCCCTGCTCATCGAGGCCGACGCGACCGTGAAGGCGGCCCAGGCACGCCGCCGGGTGACCGCGCTCTCCTATCTACCGCGCCTCGACCTCGTGGGCGCCTTGTGGATCCGGGGCAGCGGCCTCGTCTCCGGCGCCGTGGCCCCGAGCCCCGCCGCGGGCCTCGTGCCGGATACGCCCAACTGGGCGACCGGGCTCACCTTCACCTGGCCCCTCCTCGAGCTCATCGCGGTGCGCGCCCGCACCGCCGCGGCCAGCGCTGAGGTCCGCGTGGCCGACGCCCGGCGGCAGGAGGTGGAGCAGGCCATCCAGGCCCAGCTCGACGAGGCGCGCGCCCTCCTCGATGCCGCCTACCGCGAGGCCGCGAGCACCCCGGTCACGCTCGCCGCCGCCCGCGCCACCTCCGACCAGGCGAACGCGCGCTACCGCGCCGGGCTCGCCACCGGGGTCGAGGTGGCCGAGGCCGAACGGCTGCTCGCCCAGGCCGAGATCGACGACGCCGCCGCGCGCCTGCGGGTGCGGCGCGCCGAGCTGCTCCTCGCCCGCGCCGCCGGCGATCTCGGCCCCTTCCTCGCCACCGTCCGCCCCGGAGGCCGCTGATGTTCCTGGTCATCCGCGCGCTCCGCCGCCCCATCACCGTGCTCGTCGCCATGCTGGCCATCGCGCTGTCCGCGGGCCTGGCCGTCCGCCGCGCCCCGGTCGACATCTTCCCCTCGCTCGGCGTCCCGGTGGTCTACGTCGTCCAGCCCTTCGCCGGCATGTCGCCGACCCAGATGGAGGGCCAGCTCGTCACCTACTACGAGTACCACTTCCTCTACGTCACCGGCATCGAGCACATCGAGTCGCAATCCATCCAGGGGATTGCCATGCTCAAGCTCTACTTCCACCCCGGGACCGACATCGCCCAGGCCATGGCCCAGGTCACGGCCATGACCTTCCGCGCCACCGCCTTCATGCCCCCGGGCACGCTGCCGGCCTTCATCGTGCGCTACGACGCCGGCTCGATCCCCGCCGGGCAGCTGGTCTTCTCCTCGGATCGCCGCGGCGACGCCGAGATCCAGGACCTGGCGCTCTATCGCGTGCGGCCGCTCCTCGCCACCCTGCCCGGGGTCTCGGCGCCGCCGCCGTCGGGCGGCAAGGTGCGCACCATCGTCGTCTACGCCGACCCCGAGCGGATGCGCGCCTACCGCGTCTCGCCCGACGAGATCGTGGCCGCGCTGGCCAAGGAGAACCTGACCCTGCCGGCCGGCAACATGCGCGTCGGCGATTACACCACCATCGCCGCCACCAACGCCATGGTCGAGCAGCCGGCGGACCTCGAGACCATCCCCCTCCGCACCGGCGCGGGCCCGACCATCTTCCTGCGCGACGTGGCGCGCGTCGAGGACGGGGCGGACATCGTCTACAACATCGCGCTCGTCAACGGCCGGCGCACCGTCTACATGCCGGTCACCAAGCGCGCCGACGCCTCGACGCTCGACGTGGTGCGCGGGGTCAAGGCGGCTCTGCCCCGGATGCGCGCGCTCGTGCCCGAGGACATCCACGTCGACTTCGAGTTCGACCAGTCGGTCTACGTGGTGAACGCCATCCGCGGGCTCGTCACCGAGGGGCTCCTCGGCGCGGCGCTGACCGCCCTCGTCGTCCTCCTCTTCCTCGGCGACTGGCGCTCGGCGCTCATCGTGGTCGTCACCATCCCCCTGTCCATCATGGCCGCCCTCGTCGGCCTGCGCCTGTGCGGTGAGACCGTGAACATCATGACGCTCGGCGGCCTCTCGCTCGCGGTGGGCATCCTGGTGGACGAGGCCACGGTGGCGGTGGAGAACATCCACAGCCACCTCGGCCGCGGCAAGCGCGCGGGCCACGCCGTCCTCGACGCCATGGGCGAGGTCATGCTGCCGCGGCTCCTCGCCATGCTGTGCGTGATCGCGGTCTTCATCCCGTCCTTCTTCATGACCGGCATCGGCCGGTCGCTCTTCCCGCCCCTGGCGCTCGCCGTGGCCTTCTCGATGATCGCCTCCTACGTCCTCTCGTCCACCCTGGTGCCGGTGCTCGCGGCCTGGCTGTTCCGGGGCGTGGCCGCGCGGCATCAGGCGTCGGCTGCGGCGGCAGCGGCGGGCGAGCCCGCGGGCGGCGAGCCTGCGCCACGGCGCCCCTGGAGCCAGCAAATGAGCGAGCGCTACCTGCAGCTCGCCCAGAGGCTGGTGCGGCTGCGCGGGCTGCTCCTGCCGGCCTACCTCGTCCTGTGCCTGGGCGGGCTGTGGCTCGGCACCCGGGCCCTCGGCACCGAGCTCTTCCCCCGCATCGACACCGGGCAGTTCCAGCTGCGCATCCGCGCCCCGGCCGGCATGCGCCTCGAACGCACCGAGGAGATCGTGCGCGCGGTGGACGGCGCGATCCGCAGCGAGGTGGGCGCGGAGAACGTGTCCATCACGCTCGGCAACATCGGCAGCCCGGCCTGGTCCTACCCGGTCAACGGCATCTACGCCTGGAACTCGGGCCCGCACGAGGCCCTGCTCCTGGTCGCGCTCAAGCCCGGCCGGCGCGCGCCGCTCGACGCCATCGAGGAGGCGCTGCGCAAGAAGCTCACCGCGCGCTGGCCCGAGGTGCGCTTCTCGTTCGAGGCCGGCGACATCGTCTCGCAGGTGCTCAACTTCGGCGCGCCCACGCCCATCAACGTCACCGTCTCGGGCAACAACCTCG
Organism: Polyangia bacterium; assembly: GCA_036263495.1. Classification (GTDB taxonomy): domain Bacteria; phylum Myxococcota_A; class Polyangia; order Palsa-1104; family SHYY01; genus DATAGU01. The sequence goes on from DATAGU010000171.1 coordinate 13,216, forward strand.
GCGAGACCCGGGCCTTCACCCAGAAGCTGGCGGCCCAGCTCGCCGGGCTCCCCGCGCTGCGCGACGTGCAGATCCCGCAGACGCTCGATTACCCGACGTTCGCCGTCACCATCGACCGCGAGCGCGCCGGCCAGCTCGGGGTCACCGTGGATCGCATCGGCCGGTCGATCGTCGCCGCCACCTCGTCGAGCGTGCTGGTGGCGCCGAACTTCTGGACCAACCCCCAGACCGGCGTGCCCTATCGCGTGGCCCTGCGCGTGGCCGAGCACGAGATCGGCTCGGCCGAGGACCTGGCCCGCCTGCCCGTGATGCTCGACGGCGCGCCGCGGCCGCTCGTGGGCGACGTGGCGACCATCGCCCCGGGGCGGACGCCGGGGGAGCTCGATCACCTCAACAGCCAGCGCATGCTGAGCGTCACCGCCAACCTGGCCGGCCGCGATCTCGGTCAGGCGGCCGAGGCCGTGGAGCAGGCGGTCGCGCGGGTGGGCCTGCCGCCGCGGGGCGCGACCGTGGCCATCCACGGCCAGGTGGAGCAGATGCGGGCCACGCTGGCGAGCCTGCGCGAGGGCCTCGGCCTCGCGATCGTGGTCGTGCTCCTCCTCCTCGCCGCCAACTTCCAATCGATCCGCATGGCCCTGGTCGTGGTCTCGACCGTACCGGCGGTGCTCGCCGGGGTGGTGCTCGCGCTCCTCGTCACCGGGACCACGCTCAACGTGCAGTCGATGATGGGCGCCATCATGTCGATCGGCGTGGCCATGGCCAACGCGGTGCTGCTCGTCACCTTCGCGCGCGAGCGGCGACGCGAGGGCGCCGACGCCACCCAGGCCGCGGTGGCGGCGGCGGGCGCCCGCCTGCGCCCGATCCTCATGACCAGCCTGGCCATGATCGCCGGCATGATCCCGATGGCGCTCGGCCTCGGGGAGGGCGGCGAGCAGACGGCGCCGCTCGGGCGCGCGGTGCTGGGCGGGCTCTCGGCCGCGACCGTGGCGACCCTGCTCGTGCTGCCCGCCCTGATCGTGGTGGGGGAGCGCAAGGGTCCGTTCCGCTCCGCCTCGCTCGATCCCCATGATCCCGAGAGCCCCGAGTACATCGGGGAGGCCGGGCCCCAAGGAGTTCGCGCATGAGCCCACGCCGCCTCTTCCTCTTCCTCCTCCTGTCGGTCGGCTGCGAGCGTTCGTCAGGAAGCCCGGTCGCGCCGGCGGCCGCCGCGGTGCCGGCCGAGCCCACGGTCGAGGTGGTGCCGGTGGTCGCGGCCCGTCTCGCCACCACCGTCCGCCTGCCCGGCGAGCTCCAACCCTACGAGATGGTCGCCCTGTATGCGCGCGTCACTGGCTTTGTCGAAGAGGTGCTGGTGGACCGGGGCGCGCGCGTGCAGCGCGGGCAGCTCCTCGCGCGCCTGGCCGCGCCCGAGCTCGCGGCGCAGCGGGCCGAGGCCGAGGCCAAGCTCGCCGCGGTGCGGAGCACGCTCGAGCGCCAGCGGGCCGCCGCGGCCACCCCGGGCGCCATCGCCCAGCACGACCTCGAGCTCGACGAGGCCGCGGTGCATGCCGAAGAGGCGCGCGTGCAGTCGCTCAAGGCGCTGGAGGGCTACCTCCTCGTGCGCGCACCCTTTGACGGCGTCGTCACCGAGCGCAACGTCCACCCCGGCGCGCTCGCCGGCGCGCCGGGAGGTCCAGGCGCCACGCCGCTCCTCCGCATCGAGACGCTCACCCGCCTCCGGCTCACGGTCGCCGTGCCCGAGGCCGACGCCGGCGCCATCGTCCCCAAGGCGCGGGTCGAGTTCACGGTGCGCGCCTGGCCGGCCAAGACCTTCCACGGGACCCTCGCGCGCATCGCCCACACCGTCGAGCCGCGCACGCGCACCATGCCGGTCGAGCTCGACATCGACAACCGCGACGAGAAGCTGGCCCCGGGCATGTTCGCCGACGTGGCCTGGCCGATCGCGCGCGACGCGCCGGCCCTGTTCGTGCCACCCTCGGCGATCGTGCAGACCACCGAGAAGACCTATGTCGACCGGGTGAAGGACGGCGTCATCGAGCAGGTCCCCGTGACGCGGGGCACCGTGCTCAAGGATCGCATCGAGGTCTTCGCCGCGCTCGCCCCCGGCGACCTGGTGATGAAGCGGGGCTCGGAGGAGCTCAAACCCGGCGCGCGGGTCGTCGGCCATGTCGCCGATGGCGGTCACCCCGCGAGCCATTGATGGCCCGCCACCGAGAGGCTCTCCCATGATCTCCCTCGGGCGCGGCACCCGCGCGTTCTTGCAGTGGCTCGTCACCGGGGCCCTGGTCGGCGTCGTGTGCGGCGTGGCCTCCGCCGTGTTCCTGTGGCTCCTCGACGTGGCCACGGGCGTCCGTAACCGCCACCTCTGGCTCGTGTACCTGCTCCCCGTGAGCGGGCTCGTCATCGGTTTCCTCTACGACCGCTGGGGACGGCCGATCCGGGGCGGCAACAACCTCATCATCGACACCGTCCACGAGGACAGCCCCCAGATCCCGGTGCGGATGGCGCCGATGGTGCTCCTCGGCACGGTGCTCACCCACCTCTTCGGCGGCAGCGCCGGGCGCGAGGGCACGGCGGTGCAGATGGGCGGGAGCCTCGCCGACCTGCTCTCGCACCGCTTCCGCCTCGGCCCCGAGGCGCGGCGCGAGCTCCTGGCCGCGGGCATCGCCGGCGGCTTCGGCTCCGTCTTCGGCACCCCCATCGCCGGCACCCTGTTCGGCCTCGAGGTCGTGTGCGTGGGGCGCATGGAGTATCACGCGCTCCTGCCGGCGCTCGTGGCCGCCGTGGTCGGCGATCTCGTCACGCGCGGGCTCGGGATCGTCCACACCGTCTACCCGCACCCCGGCGCGCTGCCGCTCGGTCCGCTCGTGCTCGGCCAGTGGATCGTCTTCGGCGTCGCCGTCGCGCTCGTGAGCGCCCTGTTCGTCGAGATCGTTCACCTCTTGAAGAAGCAGCTCGAGAGGCGGATCCCGTGGCTGCCGCTCCGCATGATGCTCGGCGGCGCCCTCGTCGTCGCGTTGTGGAGACTCGTCGGCACGAGCGACTACCTCGGCCTCGGCGTGCCGATGATCGTCCACGCCTTCACGGGTCCCATCCCGAGCTACGCCTTTGCCGCCAAGCTCCTGTTCACCGCCGTCACCCTGAGCGCGGGCTACCTCGGCGGCGAGGTGACGCCCCTCTTCTTCGTCGGGGCGACGCTCGGCTCGGTGCTGGGGCGGCTCCTCGGGCTCCCGATCGAGCTCGCCGCGGGCGTCGGCCTGGCCGCCGTCTTCGGGGCGGCGGCCAACACGCCCATCGCGCTGTCGATCATGGCCGTGGAGCTGCTCGGCGGCGCCGTGCTGCCCCACGTCGCCATCGTCACCGTGGTCGCCTACCTCCTCACCGGGCACCGAGGGATCTATCCCGCGCAGCGGATCGCGCGCCTCAAACATGGCGGCCCCCTGCTCGGACGGCTCGTGCCACTGCGTGATCTCGAGGAGGAGGGTTCGGCGGCCGTCGACGGCCGGGGCGATGTCTGATACGAGCGGGCTCAGTGCAGCTGGCGGGCGCGGCGCTCGGCATAGGCTTCGACCAGCGCGGGCCAGTCGGGCGGCAGCACCGGCTGTTCGATGCCGCCGCGCCAGATACCGGCGTTGCCGAGGACATAGTCCACCGCGGTGACCGTCGCGGACAGCGTCTCCTGATAGGTGGAGCCGTAGGTGTAGCGAGCCCCCACGGCTTCCAAGAGGGGCCAGAACCGCGCCGCGGCCCGGAGGAAGGGCAGCCAGCGATGCTCGGGCTTGACCCACCTCCCCGACAGGCTATGGGGCAGGAGCAGCAAGACGCCCCAGGCGTGCTCGAGGCACGCATGAAAAACGGTCTCCTCCAGGGTCTCGGGCAACTTCTCTTCCCAGATCCCACCTCCGATCTCGGAGAGTGCATAGATGATATGGAAGTGCGGCTGCCCACCGAGCGGGCGGTCCGCATAGTTCAGGCTGAAGAAGCCGTCATGGTCATCGCTCTCGATGAGCTGATTCGCGCCGAGGGCCTCCTCCAGCGTGGCGCCACGTTTCATCTTGAGGAACGCGCGGCGCGCCCGTCGCTCGACTTCGGGATAAAAGCCGTAGATCAACGCCGGAACTTGCATGGGGGAACATCTCCTCTCAGGGAACAGGTAGCGCATTTCGCGGCGGAAATACAAACCTCGCCCCCTCGGACAGGATGAGGTAGGCGACGAGCGCGGTGCCGGTCAACCCGGTGAAGGCCGACACCTGGGCGACAAGAGGGCTCTGCTTCCACCAAGGTTCGGCAGAGGACGAATCCGGGGGCGTCCCGGTGACCGTACGGCGCGACGACGTCTTCTTCGCCGCCGCCGCGGCCTCCGCCAAGAGGCGTGGATCGGTCGCCCTCTGCTCTGTCTCCTGGTAGCGCCCCTCGACGCAGTAGTAGAGGATGACGCCCGGGACCGCTCCATAAAAGAAAACGTGACCCCTGGGGGCCGGGAGCACGCCCGCAGTGCCCGGCTCGCCGACCGGGCCCGGAGATATGTGGAGACCTACGCGGCGAAGGTACTTCTGGTAGCGCACCAGCTGGGTGAGGGCTGCGTCGTTTTGTCCCAGGGGCTTGATCTCGTAGAGGTGCCGCCGCGTCAGGTTGAGGATGTCGGGCCGGGCGGTGAGCACGTCCTGGGGGATCCCGCGTGGTGTCGGCAGCTGGATGTCGCGCAGGATTTGGGAGATCGGGGACGTGTTGAGGAACACATCGTCCGGTCGGTGCGCCAGACGATAGAAGCTGCCGATGGCATCGTGCACCTTGTTACCGACGTAGCACCACACCGGCTGCCCTCTGGGATCGAAGGGCCCGGGGCCGATGCCATCTCCATTCATCGCGAGCATCGGACGCTCTGGCCGCACGTCCGTGGAGCTGCCCGCGCTTGTACTGGACGCCGCCTCCCCGCCCACGCCCTCCTTCCCAGGAGCCCACCAGAGCACCGGGGGGAAATCCACCACGCTGTCAAACGGCGACGTACGGGCCATCGGACGCACGGGCGTGAGGTGAAACGCGACGCTGTCCGGCCCCTCTGTGGCATCTGGTCCACCCGTCTTCGGCCGCTCATGGAGCGTGCCCCAGAGCACCGCATCGGCGCCGCTCAACTGCCCCATCCAGAACGCCTGATCATGCGATGCGGCGGCGCAGCCGAGCACGGCCACCTGCAGGGCCTGGGGGAGCACCTTGCGCCAGATCCGGCTCTGCCTCTTCTCTGCGATCGAATCGAGCAACCCCTGTCGCACGCCGCTCGCCCAGCGGGCCGCCATCTCCGGTTCAAGACCGCCCACAGACAAGAGGAGCAGCCGCGCTCCGCCCTTCTGTGCAAATTCCACTCGACTGATGTCACAGCCGGGCGGGATCTTCGTTCGCCATTCGCTCCGGACGCTCTGGATGGACGCACATCCACCCAAGACTTCCAGAATGAGGATTAGCGCTCCCAGACTGTTCCCGGCCAGACATGCCTTCCGCATCAGCGCCCTCCGAACGATGACGGCGCTCACGGTCTATGACGGGGGCATGACGGTCAACGTCTGCGTCTCGGGCGAGCGCTCGGACGGAGAGCCGGAGGAGGATGTACCTGCCTCATGAGGCTCAGCCGAGCCGAATGCACCGCACACCGCCGCACCTGCACCATCGCATCCCGCAGGGCTCAATCCGTGCGACCGGCTGCATTCATTGCCTCATCTTCTGTGCCGTGATAGGCCCATCCACGATTCCGTGATCCGGGCTGTCTTCATCATCGTGTTGGCCGCCATGGTCGGGCAGGCGACGCTCCTCCTGTCGCCCACGCGGCCGGTCTGTGAAGAGTCCTGCCCCGATGACGACGCCCGGGGCGAGTGCACGCCGACCTGCGCGTGCCCCATTTGCTGCGCGCATCATGCGCCGATGGTGATCCACGATGGCCTGATGGTAGAGCGCCTGCCGGCAGCGCAGCCTCGCCACGCGATCGCGAGTACGCCGCTCCCTCCCTCCGCCGAAGCCTCCGAGATCTTCCACATCCCGAAGTCGCTCCTCGCATCGATCTGACGGCTGACGGCAGGCCGCGCCCCCGGGCATCATCGGGGGCATCGGCCATCCCATGGACGGCGCGGTCCGGCGGCGGCTCTCATGACGCCGCCGCGGGCCGAGCCCGTGCGAGGTACGTGTCATGAAACGAGCCCTTGTGGCCTTGCCCTTGCTCGCGCTCGGCAAGGTGGCGGCGGCGGTCCCCTGCAGTGGCCCTCTGGATGCGGCCGCGGTCGTGCGCTGCGCGCTCGGCCAGAGCCCCGACATTCAGATCTCCCACCAGGAGCTCCGCGCGCTCGCGGGTCGGCACATCACGGCCGAGACCCGGCTGCCCGCCAACCCGGTGTTGTCGGTCTCCGGGGCGTTCCGGCGGGCGCCTGCGCCCGAGGGCGGCAAGCTGTTCTTGAACTGGTACCTCAACCTCTCCCAGGAGGTGGAGGTCGCAGGCCAGCGGGAAGGTCGTATCGCCGTGGCCGAGGGCGAGAGCGCGATCGCGCTGCGCCGGCTCGCGGTGGCCGAGCAGGCGGTGGCCGCCGACGTGCTCGGCACCTACTTCGACCTGCTCGCCACAGCACAGGCGGTCGCCCTGGCCCGGGAGCTCGACGGGACGATGGCTCGATTCGTCGAGCTGGCGGAGGGGCGCCTGCGCGAGCGGCTGGTCTCCCCCGTGGACGCGGACCTGGCGCGCGCGGAACGGATCCGCGTCGCGCTCCTGCGCGGCGCCGTGGAGCGCGACCACGCCAGGGCCCAGACCACGCTGGCCCTGCTGCTCGGCCAAGAGCCCGGCGGCGCGATCGAGCTCCAAGGGGACCTCGACCCGCGCGGCCTCGTGCCCGAGCCGGGCCCCCTCGCAGGCGACATGGAAGCGCTCATCGCACGCGCGCTCACGCTTCGTGGCGAGGTCGCGTCCGCCGAGATCGAACGCCAGGTCGCCACCCGGCGCATCGCGCTCCTGCGTCGCGAACGGGTGCCGAGCCTCACGATCTCGGTCTATGCGCAACGCGACGGCCTCGACGAGCAAGTCTATGGCGCCGGGCTCGCGTACCCGCTCCCCTTGCCCTGGCCGGCCGGTCGCGTCCGCACCGGCGAGATCGCCGAGGCCCACGCCCGCGCCGAGCAGGCCGAGACGGCGCTCGAACGGGTGCGCCGTCAGGTGCGCCGGGAGGTCGCCCTCGCGGTCGCCAACGAACAATCGCACGCGGCGGCGCTCACCCTGTTTCCACCCGAGTTCCTCGCCCGCGTGCGGTCCGATCTGAACGTCCTCGGCGAGGGGTTGGCGGCCGGGCAGCTCTCCATCCGTGACGCGCTCCTCGCGCAGCGCGCGCTCATCGAGGCGTTGCAGTCGAACCTCGAGGCCCGGCGCGCGTATGCCCATGCCTGGGTGGAGCTGCGCTACGCCGCGGGGCTCCCCCTCCCCGGAGTCCTTCCATGAGGCGGCACCCGACATCGATCTCTCGCGGAAGCGCGCTCTGGGCGGCGGTGCTCGGCGCGGCCGTCTCGGCGGCCTGCGCCACCGATTCCCGGGAGGCCGGCGCCCGACACAAAGACGCCGAACGCCCACCGGGCGAACACCCCGGAGAGGCGAACGCCCCCCGGCCCCAGACGCCGGGGCAGGCCGCCGGGGAGCATCAAGACGAACCTGGAGCGCACGAGGAGCTGCCGAGCAAGATCCGCCTCCCGGCGACGGTGGTGACCGCCGCCGGCATCAAGATGGCCCCGGCCCGGCTGGCGCCCCTGCCGGCGACGGTCAGCCTGACCGGCCAGATCGTGGCCGATCCCGACCGCTCGGCCCTGGTGGCGTTGCGCATCGCCGGCCGGATCGTGGACGTGCGCTTCCGGGAGGGGGAACGCGTGCGGCGCGGCGCGGTGCTGGCGGTGGTCGAGTCGACCGAGCTCGCGCGCGCCCGCGCCGACTACACGGCGGCCAAGGCCAAGGCCGCCGCGGCACGACAGAACGCCGAGCGCCTCCTGCGCGTGGCCGACAAGGGGCTCGCCGCCGGGCAGGAGGTGGCCACGGCCGAGGCGGAGGCGCGCTCGCTCCAGGCCCAGGCCCGCGCCGCCGAGCAGACCCTGTCCGCCTTCGGCCCGGGCGCGCTCGACGCCGAGAGCGACGCCGCCCGCCTCGCGCTGCGCGCGCCCATCGACGGCGACGTGCTCCGGCGCGACGCCGTGCGCGGTCAGACCGTCAAGGACGAACACGTCATCGCCGAGATCGCCGATCTCGACCGGGCCTACTTCCTGGCCCGGCTGTTCGAGAAGGATCTGGCGCGCGTCAAGCCGGGCGCCGCCGCCGAGGTGCGCCTCAACGGCTATCCGGACGACGTCTTCCAGGGGAACGTCGAGGCCATCGGCAAGCAGCTCGACCCGGCGGCGCGCACGGTGACGGCGCGCATCCTGCTCCAGAACCGGAATGACCTCCTCAAGGTGGGCCTCTTTGGCATGGCCACCGTGGTCGACACGAGCCCCACGGCCGCGGCCCCACGGCTCGTGGTGCCGCTCGGCGCGGTCACCAAGATCGCCGACCGCGAGGTGGTGTTCGTGCGCCAGCCGGATGGCGACTTCGAGGTCCACCCGGTGACGCTCGGGCGGTCGGCCGCGGGGCGGGTCGAGGTGCTCTCGGGGCTCCGCGCCGGGGAGCTGGTGGTCGTGGAGGGCGTGTTCACGCTCAAGAGCGCGGTGCTCAAGGGCACCTTCGGCGAGGAGGAGTGACATGCGCCTGCTCGATGCCGTCGTCGCCTGGTGCCTCGAGAACCGCCCCCTCGTGATCGCCGCCACGCTGCTCCTCTGCCTGCTCGGCGTGCAGGCCGCCATCACCTTGCCGATCGACGCGGTGCCGGACGTGACCAACGTCCAGGTGCAGGTGATCACCGCCTCGCCCGCCCTCGCGCCCGTCGAGGTCGAGCAGTACGTGACGGTGCCGGTCGAGCGGGCCATGGCGGGGTTGCCCAGGGTGGCCGAGATCCGATCGCTCTCCAAGTACGGGCTGTCGGTCGTGACCATCGTCTTTTGGGACGACACGGACATCTACCTCGCGCGTCAGCTCGTCTCCGAGCGGATGCGCGAGGCCGAGGACGCCATCCCGGCGCAGTACGGGCGCCCGACGATGGGGCCCATCACGAGCGGGCTCGGCGAGATCTTCCAGTTCACGGTGCGCGGGGAGGGGCACTCGCTCATGGAGCTCGAAGAGACGCTCGACTTCTACATCGGCCCGCAGCTGCGCCTCGTGCCCGGGGTGGTGGAGGTCAACAGCTTCGGCGGCCAGAACAAGGAGTATCAGGTGGTGCTCGACCCGTCGCGGCTCCAGGCGGCCGGGCTCTCGGTCGAGGAGGTGGTGCGCGCGCTCGAGCGCACCAACGCCAACGCCGGCGGCGGGTACATCGAGCGCCACCGCGAGCAGCTCGTGATCGGGAGCCTCGGCCAGGTGAAGAGCCTGGAGGACCTGCGGACGGTGGTGGTGGGGGCGACGCGCGAGGGCGTGCCGATCACCATCGCCAACGTGGGCGAGGTGCGCTTCGGCCCGAAGATCCGGCGCGGCGCCGCCACGATGGATGGCCAGGGCGAGGTCGTGGTGGGCGTGGCGCTCATGCTCCTCGGCGAGAACTCCCGCACGGTCACCGAGGCGGTCAAGGCCAAGATCGCCGCGCTCCAGCCGACCCTGCCGCGGGGCATGCGGATCGAGCCGTTCTACGATCGCGCGGTGCTGGTCGACCGCACCATCGGGACCGTGGCCAAGAACCTGGCCGAGGGCGCGGCGCTCGTCATCCTGGTCCTCTTCGTGCTCCTCGGCGACCTGCGCGCCGGCCTGATCGTGGCGGCCACCATCCCGCTCGCGATGCTGCTCGCGATCCTGCTCATGCGGGCGACCGGCACCTCGGGGAACCTCATGAGCCTCGGGGCGATCGACTTCGGCCTGATCGTCGACGGCGCGGTCATCATCGTCGAGAACGCGGTGCGGCGGCTGGGCGCGGCGCGGCGCGAGCGAGGACGGCCGCTCCTGCCGGCGGAGCGCGTGGCCCTCGTGCGCGAGGCGGCCGTCGAGGTCCGGAGCGCGAGCATCTTCGGCGAGCTCATCATCGCGATCGTCTACCTGCCCATCCTCGCGCTGCGGGGCATCGAGGGGAGACTGTTCCACCCCATGGCCAAGACCGTGCTCTTCGCCCTGCTCGGGGCGCTGGTCCTGTCGCTCACGGTGATCCCGGTGCTGGCGAGCTACTTCCTCCATCCGTCCGAGGGGGCGCACGAGACCTGGCTCATGCGCAGGCTCGAGCGCCTCTACCGGCCGCTCGTGGGCGGGGTGCTCGGGTGGCGTGCGCTCACGCTCGCGCTCGGGTGCGTGGTGCTCGGCGCCGGGGCGCTCGTGGCCACCCGGCTCGGCGCCGAGTTCGTGCCTCAGCTCGACGAAGGGGACCTGCTCATCGAGGCTCGGCGGCTGCCCGGGATCGCGCTCAGCGAGACGGTGGCCACGGATCTGCGCCTGCAGCGGGCCATCCGGCAGATCCCCGAGATCCAGCACGTGGTGAGCCGGATCGGCTCGCCGGAGGTGGCGACCGATCCCATGGGGATCGAGCAGAGCGACGTGTTCCTCCTCCTCGCGCCGCGGTCGGCCTGGCGCGACGGCATGACCAAGGCGCGCCTCGGCGAGGCCATCGCGCAGGCGCTGGGGGAGGCCGTGCCCGAGGTGGCGGGGGCCTTGTCGCAGCCCATCCAGATGCGGACCAACGAGCTCATCGCGGGGGTGCGCTCCGACGTGGCGGCGCAGATCTACGGCGCCGATCTCGCCGAGCTGCAGCGGCTGGGCGAGCGGGTGGCGCGGGTGCTCGAGCGCATCCCCGGCGCCGTCGACGTGCGGGCGGCGCAGGGTGCGGGGCTCGGCTACCTGCGCATCCACCCCGACCGGGCCCGCCTGGCGCGCTACGGGCTCACGGTCGAGGACGTGAACCGCCTGACCGAGACCATCGCCGTCGGCCACCCGGTGGGCACCGTGTTCGAGGGGGACCGGCGCTTTGGCCTGGTGGTCAAGATGGGCCCGATGGCAGAGAAGGATCCGGCGGAGGAGGGGGAGGCGAGCGGGGGCCTCGATGCCCTGCGCGCGCTGCCGCTCAAGTCGAACACCGGCCAGGTCGTCCCGCTCGGCGACGTGGCCGAGGTCCGGATCGAGCAGGGGCCGGCGCTCGTGAACCGCGAGCAACTGTCACGCCGCCTCACGGTCGAGTTCAACGTGCGCGGGCGCGACCTCGTATCGGTGGTGGAGGCGGCCCAGGCCACGGTGGCCCGGGAGGTCACGCTGCCGCCCGGGTACCGGATCGAGTGGGGCGGCGAGTTCCAGAATTACCTGAGCGCGCGGCATCGCCTGGCGATCGTCGTGCCGCTCGCCCTCCTGCTCATCGTCTTCCTCCTGTGGCTCGCCTTCCGGGAGCTGAAGGCGGCGCTCCTCATCCTGCTGAGCGTGCCCTTCGCGGTGGTGGGCGGCGTGGTGGCGCTATGGCTGCGCGGCATCCCGTTCAGCATCTCGGCGGGCGTGGGCTTCGTGGCCCTGTTCGGGGTCGCCGTGCTCAATGGGCTCGTCCTGGTGTCGTTCTCCCGGCAGCGGGAGGCGCAGGGGATGGCGCCGGGGGAGGCGATCGCGCAGGCGGCGCAGATGCGGCTCCGCCCGGTGCTGATGACCGCGCTCGTGGCGGCGTTTGGCTTTGTCCCGATGGCGCTGTCGACGGCCCCGGGGAGCGAGGTGCAACGTCCCCTGGCCACGGTGGTGATCGGCGGCCTCTGCACCGCCACCGCGCTCACGCTCCTCCTTCTGCCGGCGGTGTACGCGCTCGTGCACCGCCGGTCCAAGACGCCTGCATGAGCGGGCTCACTGGCAGGACATGTCACCATGCGGCGCCTAGACGTCACCGTGCGGCCTCCAGATGTCACCGCGCGGCCTCCAGGTGTCACCTCGCGGTCTCCAGGCGCCACCTCGCACGCCAATGGTGGCACCTCGCACGCTCAGGGCGGCACCTCGCACGCGAATGGTGACACCTCGCACGCTCAGGGCGGCACCTCGCACGCGAATGGTGACACCTCGCACGCAAATGGTGACATCTCGCACGCTCAGGGCGGCACCTCGCACGCACAGGGCGGCACCTCGCACGCGACT
>DATAGU010000172.1:0-2405 GCA_036263495.1 Polyangia bacterium
ATCAGCTCGGCCAAGCTGGCAAACCTGTACCTGGCACCGACTCGGCGGGCTCATCCCAGCGCTCACCTGGATGCCGTGACCAGGGAGCTACTGAACTGACAACGAGCGGCCGGACACAAAATACTTTACACGACCGGAGGATGAGCTTGATGTCACCGAGAGGCAGCTGACTCATGGGATCTCCTAGCTTGCAAGCGCCCGCAGAGGGGCACCGTGTGCAGGGGTATTTGCGGTAGAAGCCGAAGCTGGTCAAGGTATAATTGCTTTGTGATGTAAACAACCAATCCGACATGAGCTGCTCGCTGGCCGCTTCCTCTGGGAGGGGGAGGGTCCATCCGGACCAGTGCCCCGCAAGAGATGACCCAGGGTCGCTCGGCCCGCGCATGAATTTAGTCAGCTGATGAGGAAACCGAAGGCTGGACGGCGAGGCTTCGGTGCCACTCCGAGTAGCTCGAAGGCTGGACGGCGAGGCTTCGGTGCCACTCCGAGTAGCCCGAAGGCTGGACGGCGAGGCTTCGGTGCCACTCCGAGTAGCTCGAAGGCTGGACGGCGAGGCTTCGGTGCCACTCCGAGTAGCTCGAAGGCTGGACGGCGAGGCTTCGGTGCCACCAATGACAGCTTGCGCGCTGATGAGTTGGCTCATTTCCTGCCCGGACCTGCCCCGAAGACCCGATGCATACGCGCCCCCGCGACCGCGTGGACCCCATCGGCGCCTCGAAGCATCGCGCAGAGCTAGAATTGTTTTGCCATGAAGAACAGCCTTTGCGATCATGCGCCGCCATGAAAGCCAAACCGCCGTCCCGCTCCCGCGAACTCCTCGACCAGCTGGCCGAAGTCGGCTTGCCGCCGGACGCCCCGCAGCTCGGCGCCTATTTCCTCGGCGAGACGATCAGCATGAGCAACGAGGCGGCGGTGTCGTTCGCCGTCGATCTCAGGATCGGGCGTGGGGTGTACCTCAAGCGGCTGCGGCCCGAAGCCGCCCGGGTGCCTGCCCTCCGCGAGCAGTTCGAGTGCGAGATCAAGGCCCTCGGGGCCATCGCATCGCACGGCGTGGTGCGGCTCTATCACGCCGTGCTCGACGGCCCCGAGCCCTACTTCGTGACCGAATGGGTGGAAGGTCGGACGCTGCGGGACTTTTCCCATCGGTTCCGCCCGCTCGCCCCCCATGCGGTGATGATCATCACGTGCGAGCTCGGGCGCACGCTCGTGGACGTGCATGAGCGCGGCATCGTGCATGGCGGGCTCGGCTTGTCCCGGGTGTTCGTCCACCGCGAGAGCATCGGCCGCCTCGCCCTGTGGGGCTTCGAGCGGGCGAGCATCCTCGACGATCCACAAGGAGAGACGCCGCTCGAGCCCCGGGGCACATGGGCGGGGCCCTTCGACTACACCGCGCCCGAGCAGCTCCTCGGCAAGCCGGTGAGCGTCAAGGCCGACCAATTTGCCCTCGGGGTCATGGCCTATGAGCTCTGCACGGGGCAGCGGCCGTTCCAGGGACGCACCGTGGAGGCGCAGCTCGAGCTCATCGAGGCGCAGCGCTATCGCCGGGTGGATCAGGTGGAGCCGCGGACGCGGGGGGCGCTGGCCGAAGTCATCGAGCGGGCGCTGCGGTTCGATCCGGCGGAGCGCTGGCCCGATATGGGGGCCCTCGCCAAAGCGCTCGCGCACGGGCTGCAGAAGGATCTGTTCGACGATGCCACCGTCGAGGCGCGCTACTTGTTCCACAAGCCGGACGAGTACCTCGCGCAACTCGATGTCCGCGTGTCGACGGCGCTCGCGCAAAAGACGATGGCGCTCGCGAACCAGGGCCACATGACGGAGGCGCTGGCGGAGTGTCGCCGCCTGGTCCTGTGGCAGCCGCGCCATGCGCCGGCCCGGGAGCTCCTCGGTAAGCTCGAAGCGGCCGTGGCCGCGGCGCCGAAGGAGGAGGCGAAGGCGCCGGACGGGGAGACGTCGGCGGTGGGCGCCGAGGCGAAGATTGTGGCTGAGCCGCCCGGGGACGAGCCGGCGCCGGTGGCGACGTCGCGCGCGCCCTTGGTGGTGGGGGGCGTGGCGGCTGGCATGCTGGCGATCGCGGCCCTGGTGATGGTGTCGCAGCTGCGCCCGGCGAAGCCGACGGCGACGGATCGGGTCGCCTCGGCGTTGAAGGAGGTCCTCCCCGAACCGCCCAAGGCCCGCCCGTTCTCGGCCCGGCTGCAAGCGCCGACGCTGGCGTCGCATCTTCCGGTGCAGCCGGGGGAGGGGCCGGAGGGAGGTCAGCGCGCCCCGGCGAAGCCCGTCCAGGTCGACGAGGAGGCGCTCGGCCGGCTGGAGAAGAGAGGCGAGTTCCATGCGGTGGCGATCGGGACCTTGCTCAAGGACAAGCCGGGGAGCGCGGCGGAGGCGCTCGCCTATTTCGACAAGATCGA
>DATAGU010000173.1:0-2215 GCA_036263495.1 Polyangia bacterium
CCATTCTCGACCGCCTGCTGCACCACAGCCACACCATCGTCATCCAGGGCGAGAGTTACCGCCTCAAGCACAAGAAGCGCGCCGGCCTGATCGGCGCCTCGCAGCGGGGTTAATTCACCAGGGAGCGAGGAGGGGTCAAAATTACTGTCGCTGGAGGGGTCAAAAATAGTGTCGCTTGACATCCGTTGCGGGGCGGGAACGACGCGGCACGTTGCAAGGGCAACGCGGCACGTTGCAAGGGCAACGCGGCACGCTGCGCCTCCGTTCGTCCTTTCCAGGGCCGGCGTCAAAGCGGCCAACCCCTCGGGACCTCATGATAAACAGATTGGATGCAGCGCACCGCACCTCCGGGGTCCCTGGGCCTTGATGAGACGCTCGATACTGAGGATGAGGGCACGCTCCCAGCGCCCAAGGCGGCTGCGCGGCGCGCATCCTCAGAGAAGCCCGCCCCGGAGGGGACGGAGTTCACGGGGAATGAGCGGTTCGAGCTCCGGCGGCGCCTCGGCGCGGGCGGCTTCGGCGTGGTCTACGAGGCCTGGGATCGACAGCGCAACCTGCGCGTGGCGCTCAAGACCCTGGCCCGCATCGACCCGGTGGCGCTCTATCAGTTCAAGCAGGAGTTCCGCACCCTCGCCGATATCCAGCACCCCCATCTGGTGGTCTTCTACGAGCTGCTCTCGAGCGCCGGCCACTGGTTCTTCACCATGGAGCTGCTCGAGGGCCTGGGGTTGCTCGAATACGTGCGCCCTCACCTCGTCGCCGCCCCCATCGTCGAGGACTCGACGGCCGCGGCCCTCTTCCAGTCCACGCTCGAGAACCCGATGACCATGACCGCCCCCGCCGTGGGCGCCGCGGCCTCGGACGCGCCGCGGCCGGCGCCGGTCACGTCGCTTCCTCCCCTCGACGAGGAGCGCGTGCGCCTGGCGTTCCGCCAGATCGCCGAGGGCGTGGCCGCGCTCCACGCCATCGGCAAGCTGCACCACGATCTCAAGCCCTCGAACGTGCGGGTGACAAACGACGGCCGCGTGGTGCTGCTCGACTTCGGTTTGGCCCGAGACCTCGTCCCCCGCGCCAGCAGCGCCGCCGGCAGTGCCCCCCTGGGGGACGGCCGGGGGGCGCCTGCCGACACCGAACGCACCGCATCCGGCAGCATGGCGAACACGCACACGCTCGACGGCCACCTCGCGGGGACGCCTATGTACATGGCGCCCGAGCGGCTCACCGGCGTGCCCGTCACCGAGGCGAGTGACTGGTACAGCGTGGGGATCATGCTCTACGAGGTGCTGGCTGGACGTCAGCCCTTCGAAGGGTCGATGGAGGAGATCCTGCGCGAGCGTCTCCGCCGCGAGCCGCCGCCCCCTTCGGTCTTTGCCCCGACGGCCCCGGCGGATCTCGTGTCCCTGTGCCGCGACCTCCTGCGCATGGACCCGTCCCGGCGCCCCGCGGGTCCGGAGATCCTGCAGCGCCTCGCGGCGGCTCAACCGGCGGACCGGCCACGCCTCTGGGCCCCCTCGCCGCGCTCCCAGATCTTCATCGGCCGCGAGGCCGAGCTCGCGGCGCTCGGCGAGGCCCTGGCCGCGACGCGCCGGTCTCCTCCCCAGTCCGGCGCCCCGTCCGGCCCCCAAGCCCGGCCCCAGCGCCAACCCGTGATCCTGCACGTCCACGGCCCTTCGGGCATGGGCAAGAGCGCCCTGGTGCAGCACTTCCTCGCCGACCTCCAGGCCCGCGACGAGGCCGTGGTCCTCGGCGGCCGGTGCTACGAGCGCGAATCCTTCCCCTACAAGGCGCTCGACAGCGCCATGGACGCGCTCGCGCGCTACCTCACGCGCCTGCCGGAGGCCCAGGTCGAGGGCCTGTTGCCGCCGCACCTGCGCACCCTGACGCGCCTCTTCCCGGTGCTCGAGCGCATCCCGGCGATCGAGCGCGCGGCCGCGGCCGAGGCCGAGGTCATCGATCCGCAGGAGCAGCGGCGCCGCGCCGTGGCCGCCCTGCGGCAGCTGCTCGTGCGCCTGGCCGAACGCTCGCCGGTCGTGCTGGCGCTCGACGATCTGCAGTGGGGCGACCTCGACAGCGCCGACCTCCTCGGCGAGCTCCTGCGCGTCCCGCAGGCGCCGGCGGTGCTGCTCATCGCCAGCTATCGCAGCGATGAGGTGGAGACGAGCCCCTTCCTGCGCAGCCTGCTCGCGTCGCGCGCCCTGGCCGACGTGGAGGTGCG
>DATAGU010000174.1:0-19413 GCA_036263495.1 Polyangia bacterium
TCCCGGGGCGGCTGCGTAATCGCCTGCGGCCGGGGCCCCGCAGCCTCTGTCAAGGGGCGCTTGCGCCGAGCGAAGCGAGCTTGCCCTTGACTGAGGCGAGGACCCCGGCACCCCACCGCCGCCTCGACCTCGGGTTCTTCGGCTTTCGCGGTGCCCTGGCCGGTTGCATTCGCATCGGCCGCTTCATCCCATCTGAGCGCGACTCCGCAGGCACCGACACCCGCATCCAGCCCGACGCCACCAGCGTGAGCCGAGGACCCGGAGCGCGGAGCGGCCCTGCACATCAGACCCCCCGCAGCGCCACCCAAGGACGCAGCGCCATCCCTACGACGCCACGGCCCCTCTTACGCTACGACCGACGTCGCGTCTTCCCAGCGCCGCCCCGAGCCGTCCCCGCCTTCGCCCCCTGCGCCTTCGCCCGTCCCCCCTCGCCCCGTCGAGCCGGCCGCTTCTCCGCCGCCTGCGCCGTCCCCGCCGCCTGCGCCGTCCCCACCGCCTGCGCCGTCCCCGCCGCCTGCGCCGTCCCCGCCGTGCCCTTCGCCCCCCCTGCGCCCTCCGTCCCCTCGCCCTCGTCGTCCCCCTCGCCCCCGGCTCGCCGCCCGAGCACATTCCGCGTCCCCCGCCCCGGCACCAGCCGCGCCACCAGCTTGTCCTTCCGCTTCGCCAGATCGAACGCCCGCTTCGCCGTCCGCATCTCGAACAGCACCCGCCCCTCGACGCGATTCACCATCGGCGTATCGCGCGACTCCACCCGCTCCCCGCGCGTATCCTCGGACGCCCGCGTGAGCCGCTCCGCCGCCTCGCGCGCCTTCGTCGCGTCCTCGACGCTCAAATTGTACGACACCAGCAGCGTCCCCAGCACCTCGTCGTTCCGCTCGTGCCAGGCCGCGATGCACGCCCCCACCGCGCCCAGCGCCTGCGCCACCTCGTCGGGCGTATCCCCCGCCGGCGGCAGCTTCTCCACCTCATCCCGCAGCCCCGGGATCTCGCCCGCCGCCTCGCGGATCGTCTTCCGCAGCTCCTCGTCGAGCAGCCGCGCCTCCGCCAGCGTCCGCAGCTGCAGCCGGCGCGCGCTCCCCGCGTCCCCCTGCGTCGAAATCTGCACCTCCAGCGCCTCCCCGAGACGCCCCAGACACTCGAGATACCAGGCGAACCGCAACGGGTTGTACCGGATCAGCCCCGCATACGGCTTCTGCAACTCACGGTCGATGATCGCCGCCCACGACAACGCCTCCCGCACCACCAGATACGCCTTCGTCCGCCCCCCCATCCGGTCGCACGACGCATCACTGTAATGACTCTCGAACGCCCGCCGCTGCGCCTCCGTCACCCGCGGCCACCGCGCCGCCAGCCGCCCCACCAGCGACATATCGAGCGTCTCCCCCGCGTCCCCGCCCGCCGCGCCCACCGTCGCCCGCTTGCCGGCCTTCCCCGACCCCGCCCGCGCCTTCCCCCTCGACGACCGCGGGGCAGGGGAGACGCCTCCCCGCCGCCCGGCCGCCGCGCCCTTGCCCGACGTAGACCCCTTCGACTTCGAACCAGTTGATCGCGCCATGACCCGACCGTAGAGCCTCCCGCAAAACAGCGCAAATTTTCGCTGCTCCCCAGGGATTCCCACCAAACCCCTCACCACCGACCCCGCCCCCCTTCTACAGCCCGCTGACTCTTAACTTCCTCTCCGCCCATAGAAAGCCTATCCTGAAGAAGTCCAGCAAGATCCACCGGCAGAGACATCCCATGACGAGCGAGACCGGATAGCCCAGGCGCACTCGAGACCCCGCGGGGATCGCGATGCAGGAAAAAAAGCAGCCCGCCGCCGCCCACCCTGACGAGACCGCCGGCCCCGGGACGGCCGTCGAGACCATCGACGTCCTCCGAGACAAGAACGCCCCCACCCGGAGAGACGCCCAGACCGACCCCGGCCCCTTCGGCCCGCCCGTCCCCCACCTCACCCCCGGCGAAGAGTGGCGCTACGCCGTCGAAGGCGAGCACGCCCGCGGCGGCCTCGGCCGCATCCTCGCCGCCCGCGACCTCCGCCTCGAGCGCCCCGTCGCCATCAAAGAGCTCCTCGTCCAGAACCCCACCGCCGAGGCCCGCTTCGTCCGCGAAGCCCTCGTCAGCGCCCGCCTCCAGCACCCCTCCATCGTCCCCATCTACGACGCCGGCCGCTGGCCCGGCGGCGGCCTCTACTACACGATGAAGCTCATCACCGGGCGCTCCCTGCGCGAGCTCATCAGCGAGGCCCGCACCCTCGACGCCCGCCTCGGCCTCCTCCCGCACATCGTCGCCGTCGCCGACGCCATGGCCTACGCCCACAGCCACGCCATCATCCACCGCGACCTCAAACCCGCCAACGTCATGATCGGCGCCTTCGGCGAGACCATGGTCATCGACTGGGGCCTCGCCAAAGACCTCACCATGCCGTCCCTCTCCGACGACGCCCCCATCGACATGAGCGAACCCTCCCCGCGGAGCAGCGAGCTCACCCTCGCCGGCGTCGTCCTCGGCACCCCCCAGTACATGTCCCCCGAGCAGGCCCGCGGCGAACCCGTCGACGAGCGCGCCGACGTCTACGCCATCGGCGCCATGCTCTACCACCTCCTCCTCGGCCACACCCCCTACCACGGCGTCTCCGCCACCGACATCATCGACCGCGTCCGCGCCGCCGACCCCCCCGCGCTCGGCATCCTCCCCCCCGGCATCCCGCGCGACCTCCTCACCATCATGAAGAAGGCCATGGCCCCCCGCATCGGGGCCCGCTACCCCACCGCCCAGGAGCTCGCCGACGACCTCCACCGCTTCCTCAACGGACAGCTCGTCAGCGCCCACGAATACTCACGCCTCACCCTCCTCCGCCGCTGGGTCGATCGCCACCGCATCCCCGTCGCCGTCACCGCCATGTCCCTCGCCATCCTCGGCGTCCTCGGCTGGGCCGGCGTCCACCGCATCGTGCGCGAGCGCAACATCGCCGAGAAGCAGCGCAGCATCGCCCAGCGCGAGCGCGGCATCGCCGAGAAGGAGCGCAGCATCGCGCTCCAGCGCAGCAGCGAGCTCACCCTCCTCCACGCCCGCAGTGCCCTCGATCGCGACCCCACCGCCGCCCTCGCCTGGCTCAAGGTCCTCCCCGCCGACCCCGACCCCGCCGTCACCGCCCCCCACGTCGACCGCACCACCCTGCGCACCGTCGCCCTCGACGCCATGAGCCGCGGCGTCGCCCGCCACGTCTTCCGCAAAGGGGAGGGCAAGGAGTCCTACGGCGCCTTCTCCCCCGACGGCCACCTCGTCGCCGTCATGGACGCCGAGCGCACCCTCCGCATCTGGGACCTCACCACCGACCGCCCCTTCCAGAGCCGCACCATCGACGGCGAGCTCCAGCTCGCCAAGTTCTCCCCCGACGGCCGCACCCTCGCCTACACCCAGTGGGAGAGCACCACCCTCGAGCTCTGGGACCTCACCACCGGCGCCCTGCGCAAGCTCCCCGGCCACGACGGCAGCGTCAACAACTTCGAGTTCTCCCCCGACGGCCAGCTCCTCCTCGCCGGCAGCATCGGCCCCAAGCTCCGCCTCTGGACCCTCGCCACCGGCCAGAGCCGCACCCTCGAGGACCACGAGGGCATCGGCTCCGAAGTCCTCTTCTCCCCCGATGGCCAGCTCATCGTCTACCCCGGCCCCCGCAACACCATCCACCTCGTCCCCGTGCACACCGGCGCCGCGCGCGCCCTCCGCGGCAGCGAAGCCACCCGCCTCCTCGCCTTCTCCCCGAACAGCCGCCAGCTCGCCGGCGCCGGCCTGCAAGGCACCCTCTGGCTCTGGGACCTCGCCACCGGCGCCCGACACCTCCTCCAGGGCCACACCCAGACCGTCCAGCAGATCGAGTTCTCCCCCGACGGCCGCCAACTCGCCTCCGCCAGCTCCGACCGCACCGTGCGCGTCTGGGACGTCGCCACCCACCAAGGCCGCGTCCTCGGCGAGCACCAGAGCGAGGCCCTCTGGGTCACCTATGCCCCCGACGGCCAGCTCCTCGCCTCGGGCGGCCGGGACGCCACCGTGCGCCTGTGGTGGCCCACCACCGGCGACCAGCGCACCCTCGTCGGCCACGCCGGCCCCGTCCACCAGATCCTCTTCTCGCCCGACAGCCGCGCCCTCATGAGCATCAGCGCCGACCGCACCACCCGCATCTGGAACCTCCCCCCGGATCCCTGCCGCGTCCTCCGCCGCACCGAGCAGGGCATCAAGGAGCTCGCCTACTCGCGCGACGGCCGCACCCTCGCCCTCGCCGGACGCGACGGCGTCGTCTCCCTGTGGGACCCCCACACCGGCCAAGCCCGCCACTGGCCCGGACACCAGGAGCTCGTGAGCAGCATCGCCTTCTCGCCCGACCAGAAGACCATCGCCTCCGCGAGCCTCGACCGCACCGTGCGCCTGTGGGATATCGTCACCGGCCAGAGCCGGATCCTGCGCGGCCACCGGGGCCTCCTCTGGGACGTGGCGTACGCCCCCGACGGCCGCCTCGTCGCCTCCGCCGCCGTGGACGGCACCGTGCGCTTGTGGGACGTCGCCACCGGCGAAGGGCGCGTCCTCCCCGGCCATGAGCGCGACGTCCGCACGCTCGCCTTCTCCCCCGACGGCCGCCACCTCGCCTCCGGCGGCGCCGACCGCACCGTGCGCCTGTGGGACGTCGCCACCGGCCAGCCCCGCACCCTCCAGGGACACGAACAACAGATCTTCCACGTCACCTTCTCCCACGACGGCCGCACCCTCGCCTCCGCCAGCGGCGACGGCACCGTGCGCCTGTGGGACGTCGCCACCGGCCAGTCCCGCATCGTCACCCGGCAGGCGCGCAGGGTGCGCACCGTCGCCTTCTCCCCCGACGATCGCCTCATCGCCTCCGGCGGCGACGACGCGCTCCTCCACCTCTGCGACCTCGCCCGCGGCGCCTGCCGGACCCTCGCCGGTCACGGCGACTGGGTGAACCAGATCGTCTTCTCCCCCGACGGCCAGCTCCTCGCCTCCGGCAGCGGCGATAGCACCGTCCGCCTGTGGAGCGTGACGAGCGGCGATTGCCAAGCCATCCACCGCCACGATGGCGCCGTCAGCGACCTCGCCTTCTCGCCCGACGGCACCGAGCTCGCCTCGGTGAGCCTCGACAAGACCGCTCGCCTCTGGCAGGTCGCTCCGCAACCCACCGTACCGCTCGACCCCATGGACTTCCGCCG
Organism: Polyangia bacterium; assembly: GCA_036263495.1. Classification (GTDB taxonomy): domain Bacteria; phylum Myxococcota_A; class Polyangia; order Palsa-1104; family SHYY01; genus DATAGU01. The sequence goes on from DATAGU010000174.1 coordinate 5,217, forward strand.
CTGGCTCACGACGACCACCAGCTACACCATCCCGCCCGACAGCACCCTCCCGGCGCGCTGATCCTCCCGCGACCGCCGGAGCTTTAATTTTCCAGCTCCAAGCATCACCGCCATGAATGCCCCCATCAATCGAACAGTTGTAATTTTAAATCTCGCCCCTTCGTTCGTGGCCCAGCACACACCGGCGACACGGAAACATATAAAGGGCTATGCGTGACAAGGACTTCATAGAGGCATGGGCGATCCTGCGGCGTCTTACGAGGCGCAAAAAACTTTGAAACTTTCGTCGACATCATTGCACCCACAAACAGTCAGTGTTAATTGAAAGTCAACAACGGCGCATGAACACATGGCGCTAGAACAGCGACCGAGCGCAGGAGGATCCGATGAAGAAGACTCGTTCCACCCCCAAGAAACTGTCCCTCAGCAAAGAGACGGTGCGGTCCCTTGCCGATGCGCAGCTCCAGCGGGCCGCTGGAGGAGGCCCATTGACCGACACTTGCACCACATCCGGGGCCTGCAGCCCGACGGCCAACTGCTCCTACACCTGCTAGATCCCAGGACGCGAGCTCCTGCCAGGGTATAACCAGGGCCCATGAAGCCCTGGGAGATCCTCGGCCGCGAACAAGCCCCCGACGGGGGCGAGCTCGTCCTCCACCATCGGGACGGCGAATTCGTCATCCGCGTGGATGGGCGCGAGCTCATGTCGAGCCGCAGCAGCCACTCCGAAGAAGAGATGGCGCGGCTCGCCATCGCCCGGCTCGCCGGCCGCGACACCCCGCGTGTCCTCATCGGCGGCCTCGGCATGGGCTTCACCGTGCGCGCCGCCCTCGATGCCCTCCCCGCGCGCGCCGAGGTCATCGTCGCCGAGCTCGTCCCTGCGGTCGTCGCCTGGAACCGCGGCCCGCTCGCGCCGCTCGCCGGCCGTCCCCTCGAGGACCCGCGCGTCCGCGTCGAGACCATCGACGTCGGGCGCCTGATGCAGGAGACGCGCGTGCGCTTCGACGCCATCCTGCTCGACGTCGACAACGGCCCGCAGTGGATCACCAGCAAGTCGAACCAGATGCTCTACAGCGAAGTCGGGCTCGGCACGGCGCGGCGCGCGCTCCGTCCCGGCGGCCTCCTCGCCGTGTGGTCCGCCACCGACGACCCCGCCTTCACGAGGCGGCTGCGCAAGGTCGGGTATGAGACCGAGACGCTGCAAGCCCGCGCGCGCGGCCCGGCCGGCGGCGCGCGACACATCATTTTCCTCGGCCGCGTCCCCGCGCTCCAGCCCCGCTAGACCGCGCGCCCCCCCATGTACCCAGGGAAGGTCGCCCCGGCCCGGATCAGCCTCGGAGCACCGCGCAGATGGCGTGCCGCAGCCGCCGCCGCACCGCCTCGTCGCCGACCAGATCCTGCCGCACCTCGAGCTCGAGGGCGCGCCGCCCGTGCGCGCGCGCGTGCCGGTCCACCGAATACATCAGGCCCGCCCGGCCCGAGTAGGGCTCGTTCATGCGCGTCACCAGGCCGGTCGCCGCGATGGCGCGACGGAAGCGCTCCGCCAGCGCCTCCTCTTCATCGAATAAGACGCCGACCTCGACCTCGCGCCGCGCCCCCTCGTACACCGGCGTGAAGGTGTGGATGGCGAGCAGGAGCGGGGCGCGCGAGCGTCCGGCCTCGCGGTCGAGGGCCGCGTGATAGGGACGATGCAGCCGCACGAGGCGCCGCTCGCGCTCGGCCGCGTCCACGTCGCGGTTGAGCTCGACGTCGCGCCCCTCGGCGCGGGCGCGGATGAGATCGGCCGCGTCCTCGGCGCGGTTCGGGTCCGCGAGCAGACGGCTGAAGCGGGACAGGACCGCCACCGCCCCGAGCTCCTCGGCCAGTTCGCGAGTGAGCCAGTCCGCCCCCGGGTCATAGGCCCAGTGCGTGCCGCGGATCCAGCCGTCCCCGGCGGGCCATTGCCAGGGCTCGGGCAGGCGTTCGGAGGCGTGCTCACAGGTCAGCAGCACCGGCGCCTCCGGAGCCCCCCCTGCGTGAGGAGGGTTATGAGAAGGGAGGAGGACCTCGACCGCCTCATGGAGTTCACTGCGCATGGCCGGAGATATAGCCGAGCGTCGCCCCGGTCGCCAGAGCGGGCCCCCTCGTGTGGCGAGCCCTTGTAGCGTCGGCGACGCAGTGCTAGGACGTGGCATCTATCGGAGGCTAAAGATGAGGGCACTTCGTTCTCTACGGTCCGCTTGCTCCTTCGCCGCCCTCTCCCTGGCGCTCGGCGCCTGCGGCGGCAACGACGACACCCAGGCCGCCATCGCCGACGGCAGGGCCATCGTCACCGCCAATGACTGCGCCGGTTGCCATCAGGAGAGCGGCAGCACCCAGGTCCTCGCGGGCCGTGACACGCCGATCACCGGGACCCAGGTCTACCCGTCCAACCTGACCCCGGACCAGGCGACCGGGCTCGGCAGCTGGACCGACGCCCAGATCATCGCCGCCGTGCGCACCGGCGTCGATGACGAAGGCGCGACGCTGTGCCCGAACATGCCTCGCTTCTCCACGCTCACCGATACCCAGGTGAACCACCTCGTGGCCTACCTGCGGAGCATCCCCGCGGTCTCGCACACGGTGCCCGAGAGCCACTGCCCCCCGACCAGGCCCTGATTCACAGCCCACAAGGGGGGCCGGCCGATCATCCCTTGCGCACGAACCGCAGCCCCTGGACGCGGGCCGTGGTGAGCAGGAACGTGCTCGGATGTCCCGCCGCGTCCGGCACGAAGCGCACGGTGCCGAGCGGGCTCACGAACACGTCCGCGGCCACCGGGCGCAGGATCTGGGGCGCGTACTTGCGCCGCTTGAGCACCAGCTGCTCGCCCTGCAACTCCACCTCATACGAAGTGTCGAGCTCCTCACTGTAATAGCGTCCGCGATAGCGCTCGAGCGCGCTCCGGGACGGTTGGAAGGGGGGGACACGCTCGTGGACCACAGACGCAGACTCGTCCTCTTGAAAGAGGAGCCTGGCCGCTGCGCCGTGCGGCGGCTCGAAGGTGATGGTCACGGGGAACTCGCCGGGCTGGAACCGGCCGCCCCCGAGCGGCTGCAAGGGCAGGGGCTCCCTGCTCGTCGCCATCATCAGGCGCCCCTGATCCAGCGTGATCGTCCGGATCTGATCCTTGGCGCGATCCCAGTAGACCCCAGCCTTACCCTCGAGCTCGGCCGCTGGCACCGCGACCGGAGCACGCTGGGCCGGCGGCAGCGGGGCAGGGAACACGTCCGCGAGGTAGAGGTCGGCGACCTGACGCACGAGGTCCGCCGGGCGCGCCGTGGCGACGTTGCACAGGCAGGCGATGGACAGGCGCTGCTCGGGGAACCGCAGGAGGTAGGCGCGGTAGCCGGCGTCCGTGCCCCCGTGTTCGAGCACGGGCAGGCTCCGGTAGCGACCGTGGAGCAGGCCGAAGGCGTAGTCCATCTCCTCACCGCTGCGCAGCCGCCCCCGCTGCGCGAGCTGCTCGCCGAGCGAGGCGCCGCCCGCCCGCGGCTCATAGACGTGCGCCTCCCAGCGCGCCAGATCCTCCACCGTCGTCAACAGGCTGGTCGCGCCGACCGTGTCGTAGTTGGTGACGCTCAGGCGGAAGCGCCCCGCCGGGCCCGGGGCGTACCCATACGCCTCGCCCGGGACGAGCTCCGCGTGGTCGTCGCGGAAGTGGGTGTGTTTCATCCCGAGCGGAGCGAACAGCCGCGCGGTCGTGAACTCCCGCAGCGATTGCCCGCTCACCCGCCGGATCACGAACCCGAGCAGCGTGTAGCCCGTGTTGGAGTAGTCGAACCGCTCGCCCGGCTTGAAGTTGAGCCCCCGCTGCCGCGTCACGACGTCGCGGACGTCATCGTCCGTGATGAGGTCGAGCGTATGGCGCCACCCGGCGAGCCGGAGCAGCTCCCACTGGTCGCGCAGCCCGCTCGTGTGGTGCACGAGGTGGCGCAGCGTGATGCGCTCCCCGAAGTCGTGCAGCTCCGGCAGGTACTGGCGCACGTCGTCGTCGAGCTTGACCCGGCCGTCGGCGACCAGGAGGAGCAACGCCGCGGCCGTGAACTGCTTCGAGAGCGACGCGACGTGAAACGGCGTGGCCGGCGTGATGGGGGCGTCGTGCTCGAGGTCGGCCATGCCGTACCCGTGCTGATAGAGCACGTGGCCGCCCCGCAGCACGGCCAGCGCGCACCCCGGGGCGTCGTGCCGATCGTACTCGGCGAACACGCGGTCGACGGCCGCCGGCGCGACCTCCCGTCCCGCGGGCAGCGCGGCCCCCGCGGTCAGCAGGGGCGCGAGCAGCACGAGCAAGCCAGCATGTCCGTGATGCGAGCGGGCGCCGTGTCCGTTGTCTTCTTGCATCGTGCTCTCCCCATGCCGCCCCCTTTGTGAACGTCCACTACGTCACGTGATGGATGGTCCCGTCCACCGGCACCGGGTGCGACCCGGGTGCGAGCTCGTAGCGGTAGACGTCGCCGTCCTCCCCCAGAAATTGAAACCCCGCGTCGGCGTAGACCGAGCGACAAGGCTCGTTGCGCGGCGCATGGATGACGTGCGCCGTGATGGCGCCCGGGAGCGCCTCCCGCCGGCGGCCGATCGCCGTGGCCAGGAACGCCCCCGCCACCCGCAGCCCGATCACGCGGCAACTCAGCGCCAGGAGCTCGATGTGCGCCCCGCGCAGCCACAGCACGCCCGTGAGCCCATACGACGAGAATCGATCCTCCACGTCGAGCACCCACAGATGATCCCGCTCCGACCCCAGCAGCTCGTGGACCTCGGCGGCCGTCAGCCGCCGCCGCGTCGTGTTGAACTGGTTCGTGCGCTGACACAGCTCGGCGACCCGCCACACGTCGTCCGCCTCGGCGCGCCGGACGCGCAGGCGGATATCGAGCCCGCGCAAGAACGCGTCCTCGTCGAACGCCGCCGCGCGCGCCTCCTCCCGCCGCAGCTGCTGGCGCATCTGGTCGTTGCGGCCGCGCGCCTCCGCGGTGGGCAACACGTCGAGGCAGGGATCGTCGAGCAGCGCCCGCCGCACCGTCCGCATATCCTCTCCGAGCACGCGCACCTCGGGGAGGCTCGCGCGGACCGCCGCCCGCTCCACCTCGTTGTCGTCGATGAACAGGATGCTGTCGAGCCCCACGCCGAGCGCCTGTGCGATCTCCTGGAGGTTGATCGTCTTCGCTTGCCAGTTGATCCGATGGACGACGAAGTCCTGGGGGCGCAAGGCGATGCCAGACGCATTGCGCGCCAGCGCCTCCCAGGTCGAGAGCACGTACGCCTCGTCGTTCTTGCTGCACGTCGCGAGCAGCACCCCGCGCGCCTTCATGATCAGCAGCGCCTGGTGCAGCCCTTCGAAGTGCCCGCCGAGCGTGGACGAACCGAACCGCCACGAGAACCCTTCCTCGCCCGCCACGCCGGGCCACAGGGTGTTGTCGAGGTCGGTCACGATGCACTTGATGCGGCGGAGGCCGCGGGCGGCGACGATCGCGGCGAGGTACTCCCGCGAGAGCGCCAGCGCGAACTCGGGCGTGAAGGCGTCGAGCGGCACGTCCGACGACTCCGACGAGAAGACGGCGCGCCCACCGCGATGGGAGAAGGCCATGTAGTCATCGTCGAGCAGGGCCGCCTTGCCGAGCCGCGCGAAGAGCGCCTCCTCATCGAGGAGCATCATGTTCGGGTGGGCGCACACCGCACGCGCGATCGTGCGGTTCAGCTCCCCGAGCAGCTCGCGGAAGCCTGCCCTGAAGTCCCAGCGCCCAAACGGCGAATACTGCGGCAGCGCCACGTTGTGAACGAGGATGAGGCTGCTCGGAAAGAGGCGCGCGAGCAGCGACAGCTCCCCTTCGATCCGGGTGGCGATGAGCTCGGCGCGGGCCTGGCGTTCGGCCTCGTCGATCGTGACCGCATGGTCGAGGAGCGGCGCGACGAGGGCACGGATCGCCCGCTGGAACACGATCACGTCCGGCGCGGGATCGGCGATCGCCTCGAAGCTCTTCTGGCCGTCGGGCCATGCATATCGGACGTCGATGAAGAACCCGTGCTCGAGGCCCACGCCGCGGAGGGTCTCGCCGAGCACCTGAAGGACACACCCACCGATGAGCGCGATCCGCAGCGGATCGAGCTCGGAATGACCGCGCGCCTGCCGGAGCATCGCTTGATCGAGACGGGCAGGGGTGCCGTACATGGTCTCACGCGAGTCGTCCTGCACGATGCCGCCCGCTCCCGCGCGCGCGAGTACATCGAGCTTCAGCAGGTCGTGAACGGCCTTCGGCTCGTCGGAGTCAGCCTCCACGATGAAGCCCGCGTTGCGAAAGAACCTCAGAAAGCCCTCGGCCGCCGCCTCATCCCCGCCGAGCGCCTCCACGAACTCTGCCCGTGTCACGGGGCCGTCCGCAAAGAACCGGAGCACCTGATCGATCTCCCGGTCGACCACCATCCGGCGCAGCGTCATACCGTTGGCGACGACCGTGTACGAGTCGAATGGGAGGAACTGTATGAAGCGACTGAGGACGAAGCGATCGGAGAGCGCCATCACCCCTACGTCCTCCCGTGTCGATCCCCGCGTGGCCGCGGAGAGAACCACAAGAATTCCCCACAGTCGGAGGCTCCTATCAACATCTCCGATGCGGCACGTCCTGTCAACCGACCGTCGGAAGTCAAACCATGCGGAGACCGGTCGAACTTTGCCGCGTCCCCATCCGGAGTTATCTTTGAAGCGAGGCACCGAGCCCCCCGCATCGTGGACGCCACTTCGAGGGGATGAGCGTTCGTGGAGGCGCCATGGCCACCGACAAGATCAAACTGATGACCGAAGGCAAGACCCTGGTCTGGAAGAGCCCGAAGGACAACACGTTCTTCTATCTCAGCGGGATGTCGATCGATGCCGACGGTGCGCCGAACGCCTATCACCCGAAGGGCTCGCCGCCGGGCTTGGACTACCTCGCCAACGCCGGCCACCCCGGCGATTGGTACGGCATCCTCACCGACACTGGGATGAACGATGGCCAGCCGGTGGCGCAGGGGGCGGACGACATGTGCCCGGGCTTCTACATCTCCCCCACCTCACTGGCGGACAAGAGCGCGCCGGCCAAGAGCGCCAGGCGGTATGTCGACTCCACCCAGATCCCCTACATCGCGTTGCCCGGGGACCTGCACCGGCTCAAGTACGCGCAGCTCGGCGATTTCGCCATCGCCTACAACCTGAAGAACAAGGGGGATTGTCCCGCCATCTTCGCCGACGTAGGCCCCTCCGGGCGCATCGGCGAGGGATCGATCGCGCTCGCCCAGGCGCTCGACATCGACTCGGATCCCAAGCACGGCGGCGTCGGGGGCGGGGTCTTCTATCTGGTGTTTCCCAATACCCGACGGGATCCGCCCTGGCCCATGAGCCGCGAGCAGCTCACCCAGACCGCGAACGGCCTATATCTGAACTGGGGCGGGCTCGCTCGTCTGCAGGAGTATCTGGCCGAGCTGACGGTCGGCGAGGCCTGAGCGCTCCTTCAGTCCGGATCACGGAGCCCGAACATCCATGACGAAGACCTGGATCCAGCTCGTCGCCTGCGCGCTGCTGTGGGCGCCGACATCGGCGATGAGCGCAGACGTGGCCAAGGGACGAACACCCTGCGTCAAGCGGTGCGAGCGCACGCGCGCCGCGTGCGTGAACACCTGCAAGAAGACCTCACCCGATGACCCCGACGAGCTCAGGGGATGCGTGCGCGCCTGCGGGCAGGACCATAATCAGTGCCGGACCGCCTGCGAGACGCCGCGCGTTCCAGCGCGGCGAGTGTGAGCGGCTGCGTCTCGGGCCGGCGTCCAACCCCAGCAAGAGGTGAAGAACATGCGCGCAAGCTCTCTCATCGAATCGGGTAGCGTGATCGAGCTCATCGGGTACGAGCTCGCCGCCGACGCAGATCGCGAGGCCTTCAGCACCGCCTGGCGAGCCGCGGTCGATCAGGCGCCGCGGCCCACCGGGCTCCTCTACCGCGAGCTCGCCCTGCAGCGGTCCGACTGGAACGCGACGATCCGGGCCGAGATCATGAGCCCGAACCCCTTTCCCTTCCTCGACTACGCCGTCTTCCGTTCGGCCGCCGACCAGGCCGCCTATCACGCCAGCGGTGGCGGCGTGCCGCCGGCGCTGCCGGGCAGCCCGCAGGTCACCGCGGGCGTCTACACCGTCGGCGCCCAGTTCGTCCGACTCGAGGCCCCGGGTGAGCCCGGCATGCTTCTCTATAACCTCTTCAAGATTCAGGGCGACGAGAAGGTGGAGGAGGCGTTCGCCTCACGCTGGCCCGAGAGGGCAAAGCATCAAGCGGAGCGGGACGGCTTCTATTCCGCCATCCTGCATCGCAAGGCTCGGCCCGAGCTGCCGCTGACCGCGTTCAACCGCGCCGAGTGGCAGGACGTCGAGCACTACGCCAAGACACTCGCGGACTTCGAGCGCAACTTCCCGCGCGCCGAGCGTGCGGCCGTGGGCCAGGCCCCTGGGGCAGGCCCGCCTCCGGCGCGCAGCCTCCTCGGCCTCTTCGAGATCCTCCACACCCTTTCCTGAGCTGAGCGCCCTAGCGGGCCCCGCAGGTGCGCTCGCAAAGGGGAGCTCGTTCGTGTACACCACCTTGACGTCGGTGAACGTCCCGGCCACCCAGGCGTTCTTGTTCTTGTAACCCTTGTCGCCCTTGTACATCGCGCCCCCTCTCTCCGGATTCAAGGAGACGTTCGTGAAGGTGGAAGGTTAAAGAACTTGCGATCCGCAGCTTGTTCTCCTTACGATCGATCCCACTCGCCGCACGCTCCGTTCACGGGAACGGCAGAACGGTCAAACGGAGACGCTAAGTATGAAAATTGTAATTCTTTTCTCGATCGCGATCGTGATGATCTTAGCGGTATCGTGTTACAAGCAAACTCCCGCGACGACGAAAGGCTTCACCGAGCTGGAGGTCGCCGCCATCAAAGCACAGCTCTCTGGCGTGGACCCGGCCAGTTATCGGATCGTGCTGCCGACCTTCCGAGGGAAGAAGATCGTGGGCTCAGAGGTCTATGGCACGCTGCCGGTGACCGAGGTCAGACGCCTCGCCTCGTTGAAGAGCCTGCCCTATAGAGAAAATGGAAACCTTCAAGCGATCTTCAATCAGGACAGCGGTGGTGGGGGTGGTGGTGGCGGCGGTGGCGGTGGTGGCGGCGGTCCCGGATCGCACACGGAATCAGCGTCACCTGGCACTGACCTCGGCAGGCGGATCGAACAGATCCTAGCGAACATCGATCAAAGCAAGTTCATCTTTATTCGCTGAGTATGAATCCCAGTCCGTCCCAGCCCGCCCAGACCGATCATCTCAGGGAGCGCTCCGGTCCAGACCTACCTCCGCCTCCGCTGGCCGCCGCCCATGTGATCGGGACGGGCGCCAAGGTGCTGGCGGCGCTTGCGTTCCTGCACCTCTGCTCCGTGGCCGGCTTCATCTGGGCAGATCTCGGGCAGGATTCCCCCAGCAGGACTAGCATCGTCCTTCGTCTCTATAAGAACCTCTCTGGGACGTTTCGCGACTACACATTCTTCGCCCCGTCCGTTTCATCGGGCCTCGGGGCGGCGTTCCTCGTCGAGTCCCCAAGCGATAAGCAATCCGAGCTGGTGAATTTCGCATCGGACGATCGCGAAATTTCATTCCGCTACAATTGTATCGTCACCTCCTGCATGCGTGACCTCCGGAGCAGAGAGCTATTCGCGCAGTCGTGGTCCGCGCTCATCCTCGGCAGCCGGCCGGATGCGAACACCGTGACAGTGATGGTGCACGCGATGGACCTGCCCTCGATGGCTGAGTATCGCGCAGGTAAACGCCCTGCTTGGAAGCCCGTCTATGCCGGGACCTTCGGCCGTCGCGAGCGGCCCGCCTCGCGGTGAGGCGCGCAAATGATCGGGACGTCGAGGGTCGGTCCCCTGGCGCGACAGCACTGGGATGCTGGCGCCCGTTTCCTCTTTACCCCCGCGGCACCACATCCGCTCGCCATATTTCGCGTGGGTACAAGCGCCCTGGCGCTCCTCCAAATAGGGATGATCTGGCCCTCCCTGCTGCAACTCTATGGAAACTTCGGTTTCGTGCAGTGGGCGATCTCAGAGGTGGGCGCCGACACATGGCTGCCCAGCATCGGTAAGCTGTGCCTTCTACTCCAGCCGTTCCGCATCTCATCCACGGCCTGCGTCCACGGCGTGTTCGCCGTCTACGCCCTCAGTCTCGTCGGACTCGGACTGGGATGGAGGACGCGGCCGTTCGCGGTCGCCGCGTGGCTCACGCATACGCTCACCGTGAACAGCGGTTACATCTCTCTCTACGGCGTAGATACCATGATCCACATCTGTCTCTTCTACTGCATGTGGATGCCGGTGAGCGCCGCGTACTCGCTTGATCAGTGGCTCCGTCGGCGGTCCGCCAGCGCGACGGTCGGTGCGTCCCTCGGACTGCGCACGCTGCAGCTCCACCTGTGCATCATCTATCTCAACACCGGGCTCGCGAAGATGCGTGGCGCGCAGTGGTGGAACGGGGAAGCCATCTGGCGCGCGCTGATGCAACCGCAGTTCGCGGTATTCGACTGCTCCTTCCTCGCGCGGGTCCCGATCGTGGCGATGCTCGCATGCTGGATCGTCATGTTGATCGAGGTCGGCTATCCCTTTCTGATCTGGCCGCGTCGCATCCGCCCCGTCTGGGTCGCCGCCACCATCGCGCTCCACCTCGGGATCGGCGTCATGATGGGGCTGTGGATGTTCTCCTCCATGATGATCCTGATGACCTTCTCGGCCTTCGGCTTCGCGCTCCTCGTCAAGCCTCACGCCGAGCGTGCCTCTTCTTGAACGAGAGCAACAGACCGACGGCGAATCCGAAAAACAGCACGCTCTGCACGACGTAGCGATCGTCCCACCAATACGAGAGACGCGGCCACCGGATGAGCATCGCGCTCGTGCCGGCGACCAACAGGGCGGCGCGCTCGAAGCGCTTGTGGATGGCCGACAGGAGGGCGGCGAGGATGAAGACGTCATAGTAATAACAAGCGAGCGGGGTCGCGCTGACCAGCAGCACGAGGCTCAGTGCTTGCGTGACCCACATCGTTTTGAGCCGCGCGACGAGGACCACGAACGCGACGGCCACGACGCACACGATTCCCGCCCAAATGGCGTGCCGACGGTGACGGGTCTCGATCTGCGCCGAGGCCCACTTCGAGTACGGATCGACGAGCCCATAGTCACGGGTCCATTGGGCACGCCCTTCGGTACTGAACGAGACGATCTGTGGCAGCCCCATATTGTTCGTGAGTGGAACCTGCTGGTGCGCGCGGATATGGGCGATAAACTCGCCGTAGGCGTCTGGGCCGACGACAGCGGCGCTCACACAGGCGAGCGTCGCGCCGATGACGGCAGCCCCGGCGAAGGTGCGGGCGTAGGGCCGCGGGAGCCTCCGGTGGTGGAGCGCGTGCGCGGCCGCGTGCACGATCCAGCCGGCGAAGAGAACCGCGGGAAACACGCGCAGGAGAGAGGCGGCCATGAGCGCGCCACCAGCGAGGAAGTAGCACCGCCGGCGCGCGAGGCAGGCCGAGACCACGGTGAGAAAGAGCCAATCCTTCCGCAGCATCGCCCCGTTCGTGAAGAACTCATGGGCAGGGAACTGCGTGCCCCAGAAAATGATGGCCACGCACATGACACGGAAACCAAACGCCCTGAAGATGGCGAAGAACATACCGATGAAGAGGATCGGGTCGATACACGCGAGGGCGGTCAATCCGGGCGTGCTGACCGGGAACACCACGGCGAGCATCTTCCCCATGGCGGTCCAGAGTGGGGGGGTATTGTACCCGTGATCCGTCTGCACCCGCACCCAGAAGGCTCGATCCGACTGGCCGCGGAAGAACGCCACGTCCTTCTTGAAGGCCGCCCATCGCTCCGCCGAGAAGTGCAGCTTGCATGCAGCGGGCTCCGCCAGCGCAGCGGCCGTCGTCTCGATCGAATTCGTCTCGAGGTTGCGCAGCCCCCGTCCGCGCACCTCCGTCAGGCTCGCCGGCGACAGCTCGCTCTCGGCCACGGCCGTGCACCGATAGATCCGTTTGTAACCGAGCTCGGCGTGATACTTCGAGCCCAGGTAATAATGGAACATATCCCATAGATGATAGGTGTATCCGTGCGGCTGCTCCGAGTTGAAGTAGGCAAACATCGCGGCGGCCGCGAGCAGGCCGGCGATCCAGCGCACGGCCCGCTCGGAGATGGCGTATCCCCGGCGACGAGCGAACGTCTCGGAGAGCGACAGCGCGAGGGCGAGCAGGGCGATGCAGCCCTTGTAAAAACTCATCTCCTCTTCGACTGGCTGGAGCGACGCGAGATGCGGACGCAGCCCGACAAGGAAGGCGAGGAGCGCCCCGGCGGCGATCAACAAGATAGTACGAGACTTGGAGGATCGGCTGGATCCTGCTGGCCCGCCTGCCGTCGCATCTCCTGCTGTCCGAGGCGGTAGCAGCGTGTGCTTCCTCATCAGGGGGGGATGCTACCACCTCGCAGCGACGATAAGCGCCCTTGGGTAACGAGCGCCTTCTTCAAAGCGCATTACACATCCATTACTTCGGAGTGGCGCGCTTCTGAAGCTCCGTGAGCCTCCTCGTCGCGACTTCTGCGATGGAGGCCTCCTTGTCTTTGGACAGCTCGCTGAGCACCTTGGGCGCGTTCACCGGATCACAGGCCACGAGCACGTCGATGGAACCGCGGCGCGTGTTGACAAGGAGCTGCGACGCCCGTCGTGATGGGTTTCAAACACCGTCTCAGGGCAGCGCCACATAGGGCGCCAGGAACGCCCGTGCGGAGGGGCTGTCGAGCCGGTAGACCACGTTGGTCGAGCGGCAGATCGCGTCGCCGGTGATCGTGATCGCGGCGATCGTGTCCGCGGCGCCGAGGAAGTTCGGGCCGCCCGAGTCCCCGTAGCACGTGCCGCCGTTGCCGGTGGAGGCGTTCATCGAGATCCGCAGCCACGCCGCGTTGATCGCGTTCAGCGTGCCCGTGGCCACCATCCGTACGTCGTTGTAGAGGAAGGCGTGGCCGCCCGGGTCGTTGGTCACCTCATACGCGCCGTAGCCCACCGGGGTGAACTGCTGCGTGCCGGAGAGGTTCGACAGCGATCCCGCCGCCGGCAGCTTGGCCGGCGTGATGTTGGTGATCGGCTTGTCGAACACCACGACGGCGATATCGTGCGGGTCGCTCTGGGTCTGGTTGTAGAGCGGGTCGGCGTGGAAGGTGCCGTAGTACACCTTGTCGCCGGCCTGGTAGGCCGTGTCGAACGTGACCCTGACCCGTGGGTTGCCCTCGTCGCAGTGAGCGGCCGTGAGGAACACGGTCGGCGAGATGAGCGTGCCCGAGCAGTAGAGCCAGGTGCCGTCCGAGTACTGCGTCGGCGAGACCAGGCCGCCGACGTTCGGATGCCCCTGGCCATCCACGGTGCCATTCGTGATGGCGCCCGCCGGCGCCGCGATGCCCAGCGCCGCCACGGCGGCGGCGATACCAACGAGATCTTTCATGGGAGGCCCTCCATAAGTACAGGGGGCAACGATATCGTGTCTCTTTGAGAACAGCTATCTTTAAATCACGATCCCATGAATGGTCCTATTTCATAAAAGAATAGATGATCACCATCCGCCGTCGCGATGGCGCGAGGTCCCCGCCGCCGTACCTGTGGAAAATTTCCATATACATACGCCGGCACTGCAGTAGCCCCAACCGTGTATCACCGCGATGTTTCCTCATGTCACCACGGCGCTTTCGCGTGTCAACGCGACGATTCGGCGTGTCACCACGGCGTTTTCGCGTGGCACCACGGCGTCTCCGCGTGACACCGCGACGCTCATGCGTGTCACCACGACGCTTTCGCGTGTCACCATGCCGCTCTCGCGTGTCGCCATGCCCCTTCGGCGTGTCACCACGGGTGTTTCGCGTGTCACCACGGCGTTTCCGCGTGTCACCACGGCGTTTCCGCGTGCAACCACGGCACTTTTGCGCGCACCCACGGCACTTTTGCGCGCAACTACGGCACTTTTGCGCGCAACCATGACGTTTTTGCGCCCAACCATGACGATTCGGCGCGCAACCATGACGATTCGGCGTGCAACCATGACGATTCGGCGTGCAACCATGACGATTCGGCGCGCCACCATGACGTTTCGGCGTGCAACCATGACGATTCGGCG
>DATAGU010000175.1:0-16987 GCA_036263495.1 Polyangia bacterium
GTCCTTTCGACCACTTCAGCTTGCAAGGAAAGCCATCCCGTTTCCAGGAGAGAGGGACAGGGGACATACGACAGAGCGTCCCGTGGTCCGTCCGAGCGAGTCTTCATACCGCCCGCAGACTCACGTCGAGCGGTGGACGACTCCCCCAAGAGATGGCGAGCATGTAAGAACACGTGATCGCCCGGGGTGTAAGCTCTGGGCCCCCCCCGTCAAGGGGACGGTGTCAGCTCAAACGTCGTCGAGCCATGCGCGCGAAGGAGCGAACCCGCCGCGGGGACGTCTCGTGGGCCCGGCTGCGAAGGCTCAGCACCCAGCTTCGCGCTGCAGACGAGCTATGAGCGGCGCATCTGCAGGGAGGATAGGGTAGCGCCCGAGCTCGTGCGGCTCCACCCACACCACCTGCGCCACCTCGACCGGGCGGGGCGGGTCCTCGAGCACGCACTCATAGACCAGCAGATAGAGATCGAAGTCGCGATAGCGGTAGAACAGGACTTCATAAATTGGGCCGACCCGCGAGCGGGCCCCCAGCTCCTCGGCCAGCTCCCGCTCGAGCGCCGCGGTGGGCGACTCGCCCTCTTCGATCTTGCCGCCGGGGAACTCCCACTGGAGCGGCATGGATTGATCCGCGCGCCGCTGCGTGAGGAGGATCCGTCCCTCTTCTCGCACGAGCGCTGCCACGACCAGCTTTCGTTGCCTCCCTGGCACGGGCGCATGGTACACGAGGCCTGTCGATTGGGGCAGGTAGGAATGTGTTGGCGCGGGCCTTCAAAATCGCCCGCAAATAAGCCGCAGACAGCCTTGACCGCGTCGGGGCCGGCCCCTATAGTGCGCTACCTCGTGGAGCCATAATGAAACTGTATTCAGGAAAAGTTTCCGCCGTCGCAGAAGAGATCGTCCAGGTCCTCGTCAAGGCCGGCGACATCGAAGCCGAAGAGCCCAAGGAGGCGCAGCTCGATGTCGAGGCCGTCCTGAAGGAATACATCCGCATGGATCGGGAGCTGAACGACAAGGCCAAGGACGTCCTGGACGAGCGCAAGCTGCCCTACGGTCAGTTCTTCAAGATCAAGAAGACCATGGCCGACGAGCGCGGCTTCGCCGTGGGTGAAGAGGTGACGGGCTGGATCGCGAACCAGATCCTCGAGTCCTTCATGCACTCGCCGCACATCGACGAGGTGTACGCCGAGGACGCCACGCTGCGCAAAAAGATCCGCGACGTCCTGAAGAAGCACATGGCGGTCGACGAGCAGCTCGATGAGGAAGTGCGGCGGCGCATCAAGAACCTGGAAGAGGGCACCCAGAGCTGGGAGATCGAGTACGCCCGGGTCATGGAGCAGATGAAGCGCAAGCACGGTCTCGAGTAAGCCGCCTCCCCGCCGGCCGGCCCCCGCCGGCCGGTCCTACCTCCGGCCCCACCGATTCCAGCAGCTCCAGCTCCAGTTTCAGTTCAGGCCGCCGCGCCGAGCGCCGTCTCCATGGCCCGCGCGATGTCCTCGGCGTACGCCTGGATGGCGCTCGCGTCCGGTCCTTCCACCATGATGCGCGCCTTGGGCTCGGTCCCCGAGTACCGCACCAGCACCCGCCCCTCCCGCCCGAGCGTGGACTCGACCCGGGTGATGAGCGAGGTCACCTGCGGCAGGCTCTCGATCGGCCGCTTCTCGCGCACCTTCACGTTCACGAGCACCTGCGGATAGCGCGTCATCGCCGCCGCCAGCTCCGAGAGCGGCCGTCCGCTCTCCACCATGGCCGTCAGCACCCGCAGCGCCGCGATCATGCCGTCGCCGGTCGTGGCGTGGTCGAGGAAGATGAGGTGCCCCGACTGCTCGCCGCCGAAGTTGTAGCCGCCGCGGCGCATCTCCTCGACCACGTAGCGGTCGCCCACCGCGGTCCGCAGGAGCTTGCCGCCGAGCCCGGCGATGGCGCGCTCGAGCCCGATGTTCGACATGACCGTGGCCACCACCGTGCCGTGCTGCAGCTCGCCGCGCTGGATCATGCGGCGCGCGCAGATGGCCATGATCGCGTCGCCGTCCACCACCTGGCCGTGCTCGTCGGCGAAGATGACGCGGTCGGCGTCGCCGTCGAGGGCGATGCCGAGCTGCGCCCCGTGCTTGCGCACGAGGTTGCACATGTGCTCGGGGTAGAGGGCCCCGCACCCGTCGTTGATGTTGCGCCCGTCGGGCCGGACGCCGGTCGCGATCACCTCCGCCCCGAGCTCCTCGAACACCGCCGGCCCCACGCGGTAGGCCGCGCCGTGGGCGCAGTCCACCACCATCTTGATGCCATCGAGCGTGCGCCGGGCCGGGAAGGCGGTCTTGAGATAGACGATGTAGCGGCCCCGCGCGTCCTCGATCTTGGTCGCCTTGCCGACCTGGGCCGCGGGGGGCCGCACGCGCTCGGGGCCGGCCACGCCGTGGGTCATCAGCGCCTCGAGCTCGGCCTCCACCGCGTCCGGCAGCTTGAAGCCGTCGCGGGCGAAGATCTTGATGCCATTGTCCTGGAACGGGTTGTGGCTGGCCGAGATGACCACGCCCGCGTCCGCGCGCATCGACGAGGTGATGAAGGCGATGCCCGGCGTGGAGAGCGGCCCCACCAGCATCACGTCCGCGCCCATCGAGCAGATGCCCGCCGACAGCGCGGTCTCGAACATGTAGCCCGAGAGCCGCGTGTCCTTGCCGATGACGATGCGCCCGTGGTGCCCGCCACGCGAGAAGTATTGCGCCACGGCGCGACCGAGCTGCATCGCCACCTCGACCGTCATCGGGTCTTCGTTGGCCACACCGCGAATGCCATCGGTCCCAAACAGCTTCCGGTTGCTCACTCGTTCCGCTGCCATCATCGCGCTCCAGAGTCTAGCGTGCTGCGGGGCATGTGCATCTCGAGTGCCATCATAGCAACCCTTCCCATCCCCGCTAGCTCGGACAGACTCTTTCCTCTTCTATAGAAAGAAGCGGCACGCACGTTCCTCTCCCTGCGGCCTGTCCTTTTCCTTTCCGCAGGGCCGCCTACAGGCATCGCCCACAGGCATCGCCCACAGGCATCGCCCACAAGCATCGCCCACAAGCATCGAACGCAGGCCCACCTCCCTCCGTTGCCCGCGCGCGGCCCGCCATTCATTTTCGGTGGGGCCGGCAGGGCGCCGGGCCTACTCGTGGCGCCGCCGCGTGACGAGCGTCACCGCTTCGGGGCGGATCTCGGCCGCCACGCCCGGTGGGAGCCCAGCCACGTTGATCCGCTTGCGGTAGACCCCCGGGGCCCGCGCATCCTCGGCCGCCGCGTCCACGAGGAGCGAGAGCGCCCCCGGCTCGACCCCGGCCAGCACGTCCGCCGGCCCCCGCAGCACCACCTCGGCGAGCGCCGGATCGATCCGCGCGTCGAGCCGGTTCGACCCGGTCACGAGGATGTTCACCCCGCTCACCCGCCGCTCGGACAGCACCGGCGCCACCTCCACGTCCACCGCCACCACCCCTCCTCCCTCCCAGGACGACCGGGGCGGGGGCGCCTCCAGCGCCACGTCGCCCTGCAGCGTCTCGCGCGCATCCGTCACCCGGAAGGGCCGCGTGCGCGCCCGCTGCACCGTCTCCACCACGCTCCTGGCCCCGGTGATGCGCGCCTCGCGCGGGTGGGCCTCCGTGCGCACCACCCGGTAGCCGGACGCGGGCTCCCCCTCCAGGATGGGCTGCACCGGGACCCGCCGCGTCACCTTCGGCTCGAAGCGCACCTTCACCGAAGACGGCGAGATCGACGCCAGGTGCAGCCCCACGGGCAGCCGCACCATGTCCTCCATGAAGCTCACCTCGCCGTCGCGCGCCGAGGTGAGGTCCACGCGGATGGGCGCGATCTCCCGCTCATCCAGGCGCGACACCCGCGTCCAGGGGCCGCGCAGCCCGAGCCGGACCTCGGAGACCGGGTCGGTCATGAGCACCCGATCCTCCGGCAGCACGTACACCACCTTGGCGTAGGCGCTCGTGGCCGCGTCCTTGTCGCCCCGCACCACCACGAACAGGATGAGCGCCAGCACGAGCGACACGAGCTTGAGCAGGGCATCCTGGACGAACAGGGTATGGAGCAGCTGGCGCACTACTTATCGCTTCCTTGGAGGGATCCTTGCGCAGGCGCTTGCGCCGGGCCGCCCGCGGGCGTGGTCTCCGGCGACGCGTCGCCGGGCGGCGCGGCGACGATCGCCATCGGCCGCGTCACCGCCTGCGGGCCCGGCCCCTCGGCCGGCAGCACCGACATGCGCTGGGTCTCCGAGTCCGGGCTCGACCGCCGCGCCGGCTTGGGCGCCCCTCCGGTGCTCCGGCGCGGCCGCTTGGGCTTGGGCTTGGGCTTCTGGAACAGCCCGAGCAGCGCCTTGCGCAGCGTGGCCGCATCGAGATCCCGCGCGATGTTGCCGCCAAAGCAGAGCGAGAGCGTACCGCGCTCCTCGCTCACCACCACCACCACCGCGTCGGTCTCCTCGGTGATCCCGACGGCCGCCCGGTGGCGCGTGCCGAGCTCCTTGTCGAGCTTGGGGTTGGCCGACAGCGGCAGCACCGCCCCGGCGCGATAGACGCGCAGGTTGCGGATCACCACCGCGCCGTCGTGTACGGTGTTGTCGGGCTCGGGCAAAAACAGCGCCACGAGGAGCTCCTTGGTCACCCGCGCGTCCAGCACGACGCCCGGCTCGCCGAAGAACTCCTCGAGGTTGGCGTCGCGCTCGAGCACGATGAGCGCGCCCACGCGGCTCCGCCCGAGCTGCTCGACGGCCTTGATCACCTCCTCGAACACGAACGTCTCCTCGTACTGACGCCCCGAGCCGAAGAGGTTCTGGCCGACGCGCATGAGGCCGCGCCGGATGTCGTACTGGAAGATGACGATGAGGAAGATGATCGCGTAGTTGAGGAGGTTGTCGAGGAGCCAGGACAGGGTCGTGAGCTCGAAGAACTTGGCGGCGAAGAGGCCGCTGCCGACGAGCCCGAGGCCGGTCAACATCTGCGCGGCGCGCGTCCCCTTGAGGAGCCGGAGCACGCGGTAGATGACGTAGGCGACGATGAGGATGTCGACGGCGGCGGTCATCCCCTCGCGCAGGGTCAGGCCCCGCCAGAACTCGGTGATGAAGTACCTCATCCGCCGGCATCCCCTGGCCCGGGCTCCCGGCCGGGCGACGGGCGGGGCCGCCGCCCGGCCGGGCCCGCGGCCTCGATGGCCTCGGCCACGATGAGCGCGTCGCGCGTCGCGGCGACGTCGTGCACCCGGACGAACGCCGCCCCGGCGAGCGCGGCCGCCACCACCGCGGCGAGCGTCGCCGGCAGCCGCTCTCCCACCGGCCGTCCGGTGAGGTGTCCGAGGAAGCCCTTGCGCGAGGGCCCCACCAGCACCGGCAGCCCGAGCCGCTCCGCGAGCTCGCCGGCGCGGCCGAGCAGCTCCAGGTTGTGCGCCACGGCCTTGCCGAAACCGATGCCCGGGTCGGCCACGAGCTGCTGGACCCCGGCCGCCCGGGCGCGCGCCGCCGCGGCGCCGAGCTCCGCCGCCACCTCCTCGAACACGTCGTCGAAGTGGATCCCCTCCTGCATGGTGGTGAGCGGCCCGCGCAGGTGGCCGAGCACGAGCGTCGCGCCGGCCGCGGCCACGGCCGAGAGGAGCTCGGGGTCCTGGCCGCCGGTCACGTCATTGATGACGTCGGCGCCCAGATCGAGCGCGCGCCGGGCCACGGAGCCCTTGTACGTGTCCACGGAGATCGGCACGCGGGCATGCCACATCCGCGCGGTGAGGATGGCCAGCACCGGCTCGAGCCGCGCCCACTCCGCCGCCGCGTCCACCGCGGTCGCGCCGGGGCGCGTCGACTCCGCGCCCACGTCGAGGAGGTCCGCCCCTTCGCCCACCAGCCGCTCGGCCAGGGCCGCGGCCGCCGTCGGATCCAGGGAGCGTCCGCCGTCGGAGAACGAGTCCGGCGTGACGTTC
Organism: Polyangia bacterium; assembly: GCA_036263495.1. Classification (GTDB taxonomy): domain Bacteria; phylum Myxococcota_A; class Polyangia; order Palsa-1104; family SHYY01; genus DATAGU01. The sequence continues at coordinate 5,938 of DATAGU010000175.1, forward strand.
ACCACCCCCATCACGTACGTGCGCGAACCGTCGAACGCGGCGTGGCGGCAGCGGAGCGGCGATGTGAACCCCCGGGGCATGATGCACAAGGATTTTCACCATCCCACGGCCGGCGTCCAGAACGGAGCGCGCGTGGGGACGGTATTCGTGAACGCAGGGTTCTCCTTCCGCTCGATGCGCGAAACTCGGGTGGTTTCATACCGTCACCACACGGACGGCGCTGGGGGAGGTTGGGGGTGGATGTGGGTGGACGTCGGGACGCTTCGGGGGGACGCGTATCACCGGAGGGCGTGCGGTGCGCGATCCACAGGCGCCGTCACGCGGCCAAGACCCACCGTCACGCGGCCAGAACCCACCGTCACGCGGCCAGGACCCCACCGTCACGCGACCAGGACCCCACCGTCACGCGACCAGAACCCCACCGTCACGCGACCAGGACCTACCGTGCTCCGGCTGAGCCGCTGCGTAGCGTAGCTATCCCCCCTCCAGTCGGACCTCGTGCGCTCGGTGTGCTGCGGCGTCCGAGCCCTCCCGTGCCGCCTTTGCCCTTTCCCGCGCCCTCTCGGCCTCCAGGGCCAGGCTGGCCGCCTGCTCCCGCGCCCGAGCGGCGGCCGCGGCGGCGCGACGCGCCTCGTCCTCGATCCGGTGGGCCTCCTGCTCGGCCTTCTCCGCCGCCTGGGCGGCGGCCCGCGCCTCCTGCTCCGCCAGTTCGCGGCGGGCACGACGCGCCTCGTCGAGGCGGCGGGCACGGTGCTCCTCGGCGAGGCGGCGGGCACGATGTTCCTCGGCGAGGCGGCGGCGTTCGGCCGCTTCGGGCCCGTCGGGGCGTGATCTCGGTGCTGGCGAGGGGTTGGGCCTGGCTCGCTCACGCGGCCGCGGGGGCGGGGGCGCCGCGGGCCGGGGAGCGATGGGCATGCCCGCGAGCGCGTCGAACCCGATCCCGGCGTCGATCTCCTCGGCGAGGACACCGCGCCGCAGCCGGTCGCGCAGCTCGTCGCCGCCCAGGGCCACGGCGTTGGCCACGGCGTGGATCCGGCGCAGGACCGCTTCGGACGGGGCCTGCCCGCCGTTCGCCAGGAGGGCACGGGCCGCGGCTTGGACCTCCGCGAGGGCGGTGTGCTGGTGCTTGGTGGCCTGCGCCAGCACCGCGGCATCGCTCCCCGCGAGGACGGCGCGCTGCGCCTCCACGAGCCGCGCACCCGCGTCGAGGAGCGCCGCGATGAGCTCGGGCCGCTGCCGCGCGACCTGATCGAGCGCCCAGGTCACGACCGTCGGCTTGCGCAGCGCCTTGACGCGGGTGGCGTCGCCGCGGCGGCCCTCGGCGCGCAGCTTCTTCGCGAGCGCGTCCCGCGCGCTCGTGAACTCATCGAGCGGGAGGGCGTAGAGATCGTCGCCGGGCCTGGCCATGCTCGCATCGATCGGGGCCAAGAGGTCCCCCCGCACGCTCACTCGGCGTTGGGCAGCCTCGGGCCCGTGGGGTTGGCCGGATTGACGACGCCCGGCACGACGGTGTTGGGGAGGCCGGCGGGCTGGGGATCGCGGTCGGGGTCGATGGGGATCCGGGGGCCAGGCAAGGGACCCTCGGGACGATCGCGCGCGCCTTGGCCCACCTTCGGTACCTCGCCGCCGCCGCCGGGCTCGCCCGCGGGGGCGCTCGGGTTGGGCATGGGAACGGCCGGGATGTCCTGCCACCTTTCGTCTGTTCCGGGCATGAAATCCAAGCTCTGCGACGGATGTGCCAGGTCGGAGGCGCGGTCGGACGGGAGCCTACCGGCGCGCCGACAGGGCGCTCGCCAGGCCCAGGGCGGCGTATTTCGCCACGGTGCCGGAGCGGCCCATCGTGCGGCGAGAGTTCGGCACCAGCCGCGACGGGAGGACGAAGCGATCGACGACGTACCCGCCGAGCGCCGAGAGCGCTCCCCTGCGCCGAAGCGCCACTCGCGACGGCGGCCCCCTGTGGTGTTCCGGCCGGGCCAGGACGTGACGAGGCAAGGCACCGCCACCCGGTGAGGCTTCGAGCAGCGCCTCGCCGCTCACCCGCGCCGCAATGTGATGAGCGCGATCTCCGCCCGCGCCCCGATCCGCACCGGCGGCCCGGTCGTGCCGATCCCCCGGTTGACGTACAGCACCGATGTCCCCTGCCGGTAGAGGCCGGCGGTGAACCGCGTCACCAGGCGGGCGAGGTTCCAGGTCCGCGACAGAAGCGGCACGCCGAGCTGCCCGCCGTGGGTGTGGCCGGACAGCGTGAGATCCACCTCGTGCGCCGCCGCGCGCGGGAAGACGTCGGGGTCGTGCGCGAGGAGCACGGTGAAGTCGGCGCGCGGCGCGCCCGCGAGCGCACGGCTCACATCGGCGCGGCCCACCCACGTGTCGTCCACGCCGGCCAGGCGCAACCGCCCGTCGCCTCGCTCGATGAGCGTCGCGGCGTTGCGCAGCACGCGCAGGCCGCTGGCCTCGAGCGCGCGCACGAGCCGTTCGCCGGCCCCGAAGTAGTCGTGGTTGCCCATGCAGGCATACACCCCGTCGGGCGCACTGAGCCCCTGGAGCGCGCGACCGACCGGTTCGACGTAGGCGCTGCCGCTCGCGACGAGATCGCCGGTCACGGCGATGAGGTCCGCGCGTAGCCGTTGCGTCCGCCGCACCCACCGGGCCACGCGCCCCTCGGGCGCGAACGGGCCGCAGTGGATATCGGACAGCTGCGCGATGCGATAGCCGTCGAACGCGGGCGGCAGGTGGGGAAAGCGGAGCGTGATGCGCCGGATCCGGGGCGTGCGTCGGACGCCATGGAGCCCGATGGCGGCGGCCGCGGCCCCGGCGACGCCGAGCGCCAGCTTCGCCGGCGCGCCAAAGAGCAGGGCGGTGAGCGCGAGCGGCGTCAGCAGGACGAACGCCGTGCACGCCACCCACCAGGCGAAGAAGGGCCAGAGGCCGAAGTGCAGGTGCCGATCGTCGCGCGGCTCGACGGAGTACACGCTGTGCCAGCCCGCGCGCAGCGCGGCCGTGAGGTGGTAGGCGACGAGCGCCATGGCGGCGGCGACGAGCGGGTGGACGGCCAGCGCGAGGGTGAGGACGACGAGCGCCTGCGGCGCCACGAGCGCGACGTCGAAGCGGCGCGGCCCGGTGAGCCGCCGAAAGACGACGTACAGGCCGCGGGGGCGGTGCGATGCGGTGCGACGGAAGGGCATGGGCATTCGGGTCCCCGTCCGGTCTCGCCCGAGCGGGACATCTCTGTGTACTACGAGGCGCGGCTCATGCCAGCCGGGACGTCCGGGCACGGCGACGGATACTTGGGCCTAGTCGAACACCACGGTCCGGTTGCCGTAGGAGATGATCCGCTCCTCGAGGTGGCCGCGCACGGCGCGGGCGAGGACGCGCTGCTCGAGCTCGCGGCCCTTCCTCTCCATGTCCTCCACCGTGTCGCGGTGGCTCACCGGGGTCACCTCCTGGGCGATGATCGGCCCCTCGTCGAGATCGGTGGTGACGTAGTGGCTCGTGGCGCCGATGAGCTTGACGCCCCGCCGGTAGGCGCGACGGTACGGGTCGGCGCCCGGGAACGCGGGGAGGAAGCTGTGATGGATGTTGATGATCCGCTCGGGCCAGCGGGCCACGAAGCCGGTCGACAGGATCTGCATGTAGCGGGCGAGCACGACGAGCTCGATCCGCTCCCGCTCGAGGTGCTCGATGAGTCGTCGCTCCTGGTCGGCCCGGTCGCCATCGACGATCGCCTCGTGGAGGAAGACGTAGCCGCGGCGCTCGACCTCCTCGGCCAGATCCCGGTGGTTCGAGGCGACGAAGCACACCTCGCCGCCGAGCTCGCCTGCGCGGTGCCGCGCCAGGAGATCGAACACGCAGTGACCGCGCCGCGAGGCGAGGATCGCCATGCGCGGCCGCTCGCCGCGATAGCGGAACGACCAGCGCATGCCCCAGTCCGTGCAAGCGCTCGCGAGCCGCCGCTGGATCTCCTCTTTGTCTGCCGCGGGCGGGAGCGCGAACTCGACGCGCTGGAAGAAGACGTTGGCCTCGGGATCGATGTGTTGATCCGCGTGCAGGATGTTGGCCCCGAGCTCGTAGAGGAGGCCCGAGACCCGGGCGACCAGGCCGGGCCGATCGGGGCAGAGGAGCCGCAAGACCGCTGTCTGGGGGATCGCGCTCGCCGTCATCTCGGGCCTTTCATTAGGACGCGGGGCCGGGGAAACAATGAGCCGGGCTGCCGAGCGCCTGTGGGCCGTCCTCCTGGGGGACCCGGGATGAGGTACTTTGATTTGCATGCAGATGAACCGGATCGAGACCTGGGCCGTGAACAACCCCCTCCGCGCCATGAGCCAGCGCTGGCTCGAGGCGCCGCTGCTCCGCCGCCTCGGCGGGCGCCTCGACGGCGGGACCGCGCTCGAGCTCGGCTGCGGACGCGGCCTCGGCGTGCCCATCATCCTCGATGACTTCGGCGCCGCCCGCATGGTCGGCCTCGACCTCGACCCCGCGCAGGTGGAGCGCGCCCGCGCGTCGCTCCGGCCCGGGCACCGGGGGCGGGTCGAGCTGCGCGTGGGCGACGCGGCGCGGCTCGACTTTCCGGACCAGAGCTTTGACGGCGTGTTCGACTTCGCCATCCTCCACCACGTGCCGCCGTGGCGCGAGGCGCTGGCCGAGGTGCGGCGCGTGCTCCGGCCGGGCGGCCGCTTCTACTTCGTCGAGGTGCTGCGCGGCCTGCTCGAGACGCGCCTCGTCCGGACGCTGTTCGTGCACCCCGAGGAGGCGCACTTCTCGGCCGCCGAGTTCCTCGACGCCTGCGCCCGGGCGGGCCTCGTGCCGTGCGGCGCCCCCATGCACCTCGGGAGCTACTTCTTCCTCGGCGCGGCGACGCGCTGACCCCGGGCCACCTCGCAGCCCCCTCGGCGTCCCCTCGGGCGCGTGATTGCCGCGGTCCCCCCTTCGTGATTACATTCCCCGCGCCATGAACGTCATCACCGTCGATTCGCTGGTGCGCACGCACTACCTGCCCGAGACCGAGGCCGAGCGCGTCGCCTACCTCTGGGACGAGATCCGGCGCCTCAAGAAAGAGCGCAACGCGGTCATCCCGGCGCACAACTACCAGGTGCCCGAGGTGCAGGCCATCGCCGACTTCATCGGCGACTCCTTCGAGCTGGCGGTCAAGTCGCGCGACCTCCGCTCGGACTACGTGGTGTTCTGCGGCGTCAAGTTCATGGCCGAGGGGTGCTACACGCTCGCCCCGGAGCGGCCGGTCTACCTGCCCAACCTCGGGGCGCTGTGCTCGCTCGCCGAGTGCGACGTCGACGACGTGATCGAGCGCAAGGAGTTCCTGCGCGAGCTCGGCCGCGACTTCGCCACCATGACCTACGTGAACACCTACGCCGACGTGAAGGCCGAGTCGGACACGTGCTGCACGAGCTCGAACGCGGCCAAGATCGCGGCGCGCCTCGGCAAGCCCGACATCCTGTTCGTCCCGGACCAGAACCTGGCCTATCAGGTGGCGCTGCAGACGCGGCGCATGTACCTGCCGCCGCCCGACCCGAAGCAGTTCCATCCGCGCGAGTACCGCGAGCGCATCGAGCCGCTCCTGCGCGAGGGCGAGCGACAAGGGCTCCAGGGCAACGTGTTCGCCTGGGAGGGCGCGTGCCACGTGCACCACGAGATGACCGAGGAGGACATCCACGCCATCCGCAAGCTCGACCCCGAGGCGGTGGTGGTGGTGCACGGCGAGGTGCCGCCGGCGGTGCAGAAGCTGGCCGACGCCGTGCTCTCGACCTCGCAGATGATCAAGTACGTCGAGGCGCACCCCGAGAAGAAGAAGTTCGCCATCCTGACCGAGTGCGGCCTGGTCGTGCGCATGGAGCTCGAGCACCCCGAGAAGCAGTTCTTCAAGTCGTGTCGGCTGTGCCGCTACATGAAGGCCAACTCGCTCGAGGACGTGTATCGCACGCTGCGCGACCGGCCCGAGGCGCAGCGCATCACCGTGCCCGAGGAGGTCCGCGGCGGCGCGGCCCGCGCCATGACGCAGATGATCGAGCTCGCGTCCTAGCCGGCCGAGCGGGTGACGGTCTTCGACGACCCCACGTACCTTCCGTTCGATGGGAGGAAGTTGGGTTGTTTGAAACCGTCACCGGGACCCCCGTGCTACAGTCGGGGCGTGCGTGTTGCAGCGCTCGACAAGGCGGATCTGTTGGCGGTGGGCGACGTCGTGGGGAGCGCCTTCCCCTACGACCGGGTGGATCTGGTGCTCGAGGAGAAGCTCCTCGGACCGAACGGTGCGCGCACCGGCACCACGCTGGTCGCCTGGGAAGGGACGCGGGCCGTGGGCCTCATCGCCATGGCCGGACGCTGGATCAAGCTCTTCGCCGTGGACCCGGAGCGGCGCGGGCAGGGCGTCGGCAGCCAGCTGCTCGATCTCGGCCGCACGTGGGTGCGCGGCCGCGGCGGCGGCGGGCGGCTCCGGCTCATGGATCACCCCGGCAATTACCTCTCGCCCGGGCTCGACCTGCGCGAGAGCGCGGGGCGGGCCTGGCTCGAGGCGCACGGCTTCAAGCGCGCGTCGGAGAACCTCAACCTGCGCGTGCCGCTCAAGGACAACCCCAAGGTGACCGAGGAGCGCCTCGCCGAGCTCGTCGCGCAGGCGCGGACGCGCGGCTACGTCGTGCGCCGCGTGCTCGAGCGCGAGCGGGACGCGCTCCTCAAGATGGCGGCCGAGGCCTTCGCCCCGGCCTGGGCCTTCGAGGTGGGGCGGGCCATGGACCACAGCCCCCCGGCGGTCTTCGCCGCCTTCCGCGACGGGACGCCCGTGGCCTTCGCCGCCCACGACGCCAACAACTCGGGGCTCGGCTGGTTCGGCCCGGCGGGCACGCTGACCGCGCACCGCGGTCAGGGGCTCGGCGAGGCGCTGCTCGTGGCCTGCCTGCTCGACGTGCGGCACCTGCCCGAAGGCGGCGTGATCGCGTGGATCGGGCCGCGCAAGTTCTACGAGGCGGTGGGGGCCGTGGAGGATCGCCGCTTCGTCGTCTACGAGGAGACGCCATGACCGCCACGAGCTCCGGCTCCTCTTTCTCCAAGCTCCGGGTGGATCACCCCGCGCCCGGGGTGCGGCGCCTGGTGTTCGACCGGCCGGAGGCGCGCAACGCCCTCGACCTCGAGCTCCTGCGCGCGTTCGCCGAGGCGGTGCAGATCGCCAGCACGGACGAGGCCGTGCGCGCGGTGCTGCTGGCCGGGAGCGGGGCGAGCTTCTCGGTGGGCGGCGACGTGAAGTTGATGGATCAGGCGGGGCAGGAGCGGCGGCCGCAGCTGCTCCGCGAGCTCGTGCGGCACTTCCACACCGCGGTGCTCGGCATCGCCAGCATGCCCAAGCCGGTGGTGGCCGCGGTGCGCGGCGGCGCGGGCGGCGGCGGGCTGTCGATCATGCTGGCCTGCGACCTCGCGGTGGTCGACGAGGCGGGGAAGTTCGCCGTGGGCTTCAACCTGATCGGCCTCTCGCCCGACGGCGGGCTCACCTACCACCTGCCGCGCCGGGTGGGGCTCCAGCGCGCCGCGGAGCTGTGCTTCTTGAACCCCATCTTCGACGGCCGTCGCGCCGTCGAGCTCGGGCTGGCCAACCGCGCCGTGCCGGCCGAGCGGGTCGACGAGGAGGCGCTCGCGCTGGCCGCCCAGCTCGCGTCCGGGCCCACGCGCGCCTTCGCGCGGACCAAGGAGCTCCTGCGCGCCGAGCGGGGCCTGTCCGAGACCCTCGTGGCCGAGCGCCAGTCGATCTCCGAGCTGTCGGGCGAGCCGGACGCGACCGAGGGGCTGCAGGCCTTCGTCTCCAAGCGCCCGCCCCGCTTCCGCGATCACTGAATCCACACGCCGCCGATAGAGAGGGCTGAGTGACTTCGCTCGAACGGATGCTGGCAGGGCGCTACCTCAAGTTGCTCAAGCCGCGCACGAACAAGCTGCACGTGCCGACGATCGTGATGGCGGTGATCGCGCTCGCCGTGCACCTCGCCTATGACTGGATAGCGAGCCGGCCGGCCGCGCCGCTCCCGCCCGGGGCCACGTCCTGGCTCATGTGGCTGCAGTGGGCCCGGCCGCTCTCCTTGATGCTGGTCGTGATGGTGGGTTTCTTCGCCCTGCTCGCGCAGCGCCTCACCATCTTCAGCATGATCTCGACCTACGCCCTGTTCCTCGGCACCGGGGCCATGGTGGTGGTGCTGTCGGTGATGTCGGGCTTCGAGAAGGACCTCAAGCGGAAGATCCTCGGCACCAACGCCCACATGGTGGTGACGGTGCCGGATCGGCCGTTCACCGAGTATCGCGAGGTGGGGCCGCGCATCGCCGCGGTGCCGGGGGTGGCGGCGGTGTCGCCGTTCCTCTCGAACGAGGTCATGATCTCGAGCGCCTCGAACCTGTCGGGCGTGGTGATCAAGGGGATCGATCCGGCCACGGTGGGCACGGTGACGGATCTTTCGCGCAACCTCGAACAGGGCAGCCTCGACTACCTCAGCCATCCCGAGAAGCTGAAGACGAGCCTGCTCGTGCCCGAGATCGAGCCCGAGCCCAAGACCCCGCCGGGCGCGGCCGAGGCCCCGGCCGGCGCGAAGCCGTCCGCGCCCCCTCACCCGGCCGGAGACGGCCAGGGCGCCGGTGGCGACACGGACGACGCGGACGACGCGGATCTCCCGCCCCCGCCGCCCCGGCGCGTCCTGCCCGTGGTGATCATCGGGCGCGAGCTCGCCAAGACCCTCCACAGCTACCTCGGCGACGAGGTGAACCTCATCTCGCCGATGGGGGACATCGGCCCGACCGGCCCCATCCCGCGCTCGCGCCCCTTCCGGGTGGGCGGCATCTTCTACTCGGGCATGTACGAGTACGACTCGAAGTACATCTACATCGCCATCCCGGCGGCCCAGAAGTTCCTCGGCCTCGAGGACGAGATCACCGGCTTCGAGCTCAAGCTCGAGCGGCTCGAGGACACCGAGCGGCCGGCCCAGGAGATCCAGCGCCGGCTCGGGTCGGGGTTCGAGGTGCAGTCGTGGCAAGAGCTCAACCGCCACCTGTTCTCGGCGCTCGCCGTGGAGCAGCTGGCGATGTTCGTCGTGCTGTGCTTCGTCATCCTGGTGGCGAGCTTCTCGATCGCCGCCAACGGCATCATGCTGGTGAGCGAGAAGGGGCGCGAGATCGCCATCCTCAAGTCGATGGGCATCCAGGACCGGGCGGTCCTGCGCACGTTCCTCTACGTCGGTCTCTTCATGGGCGGCATCGGCACGCTGACGGGGGTGGCGAGCGGCGTGGCGGCGAGCCTGGAGCTGCGCAACATCGCGCCGGAGATCAACTCCGACGTCTTCTACATCTCGAAGCTGCCGGTGGAGATCAACCCGTACGAGATCGCCGCGGTCGCCGCCGCGGCGCTGTTCATCGCCCTGCTCGCCATCCTCTACCCGGCACTGCAGGCCGCGCGCCTGCGCCCGGTCGAGGGGCTCCGCCGCGATCGCAAGTGAGCCCGACGCAGGCGTGACCGGCGCCGGGATCGCCTGGCGCCGGAGGGGATCCTGCCGCCGGCTCGATCAGGTGAGGATGCTGATCGGTATCCCGAGAGCGCTACCGCCCCCGGCAGCCTCGAGGTCCTCGGGACGGAGCTTGCGGAGCGTCTCCTTCTTGAGCACCAGACGGGAAGGCTTGGGCTGTGGATGTTTCTCGGTATCCTTCTTCATGGTTCCTCCATCTGAAGACGTATTGCCAGCACTCGAGCGCTACCACTCTGGGGAGTGGCCCTTGTCACGACAGAACGGGCAACGTCGTCCTTCTTGGCGTCCCCTGTGACGGCGGGCCATCATACGCCTCTCGCTCTGGCCGTACCAGCGCACGCTCCTGACGCTCGGGGAGCGCCAGCGAGACGAACCGTCCGGCCCCCTCGAAGAGGAGCCCGGCCTCGGTCAGCTGACCCAGGAAGTTACGCACATCGTCGAGCGAGAGGTCGCCATGGCCCGCGCCCACCACCTGGCGTTGCACCGCCTCAGCGGTGGAACCCCCATCGCACGCCAGATAGATGAGCGCCTCGCTGCCCTCGAGGAGATAGCTCTCGTAGCCGAAGCCCTGGCGGCGGTCCACGATCCGGAGGAAGCCGGGGCCCCGGTGATAGACCAGGGTGCTCTGGCGGTCCTTGGCATCGCGCTGCCAGCGGTCGATCGTCTCGCGCAGAGGGGCGACATACGCCTCGGGGTCGCGGCCATCGCCGTAGGCATAATCGAAATCGTAGGCCAGCTCGGCGAGAGTCCGGTCATCGAGGGGGTAGATGAACCGATAGGAGGCCGAGGCCCCGCGGAGCGTGATGCCAAAGTCCTCGGGCGACTGATGATAGGGGCTGTAGCGCTGCACCTGCAGCCGCACGAGGTTGGGGGGGGTCAGGTGGATGAGCGCGGGGACCTGCGCGGCCATGCGAGCGTATTCTTCGGGTGGCTCGCCCGGGAATCCGTAGATGAGGTTCCAGAGCGGGCGGATGCCGAGCTGCGCGCACCACTTGAGGAGCCGCACGTTTTGCCAGCCCGCCACGCCCTTGCGCATGAGGCGGAGGATGGGATCGGAGAAGCTCTCGATGCCGGGCTGGATCGCGGCGATGCCCGCCTCACGCATGAGGAGGAGCTGCTCCTTGGTGAGGTTGGCCTTGGTCTCGTAGAAGATCGAGAGGTCGGCGCCGAGCTCGACGAGGCGCGGCAGGACGTGCTTGATGTGATCGAGGGAGATGATGTTGTCGACCGCGGCGAAACGGAGGTGCCGATGCCGCGTGGCGAGCTCGACGAAGTCGGCGAAGGCGCGTTCGGGGGACTTGCCGCGAAAGGCCATGGTGCTGCCGTTGAGCCCGCAGAAGGTGCAATGCTGCTTCTCGCCCCACCAGCAGCCGCGTGAGGTCTCGATGGGCAGCACCGCGCTCGTGAGGAGCACGTCGCGAAAGGGCGAACGCTCGAGATCCGCGAAGTAATCATCGTAGTCGGGCGTGGGGACCTGGTCCATGGCCACCGGCGCGGGTCGGCCCTCGCCCACCAGGGTCGAGCCATCCGCGGCGCGCGTGCACAGGCCG